>JAGANQ010000004.1 GCA_017624115.1 Lachnospiraceae bacterium | reverse complement strand
TATCACACTATTGCGTGTACGGTATTGGGATTGTTTTATGATGCGGAGCAGCCTGAGCAATACAGAGCCTTGCTTTTGCTTATCGTGCCGATAGGGTATCTGCTGTTTGTGAGACATATCTCATGTACCGGATGTATAAAGGTTATTATGCAAACAGAAAAGAGAATGATGATGAGAAGGAATTTCTGGTAAAGGAGATGAAGGCGGAGCTGGGATTTCCGGGAAAATTCTTTGCCGGAAGTTTTGGAAAGGCAAAGGAGAAAGAAAGCGTGAATCAGAGAATCCGCAGAGAATACAGGAGGTACATTAAGAAGGGATTTAAGAAAAAGGAAACAGTACCGGAAGCGTCTACACCGAAGGAGCTGCTTGCAATGGTTGAGAGCAGAAGAATGAAGCAGAGGATAAGGCCGGAAGAACAGGAGAAAATCTGCAGAATTTATGAGAGAGCCAGATATGGCGAAGAAGAGTGTACGAAGGAAGAGGCGGAGGAAATAAAGAAGCTGCTGGTGTAGCGCATCTGCACGAAGCAACATATGAGTGCTTGCTTCGATGAAGTAACCGATAGTATCAAATATAAGCTATGGGAAGAGCCGACTATTCTGCCAGCTCTTCCCATTTTTCGTATAAGCTTTCCAGCTTTTCATTAATCTCATTTTTCTCGTTATTCAGTTCCATCAGCCTTGGAAGGTCGGTATAGATTTCCTCCTTAACAAGTAGGTCATCAATTTCCTGGTTGCGTGTTTCCAGCTTATGAATTTCCTCCTCTGTTTTAGCAAGCTCGCTCTGGCGTTTGCGCAGCCGCGCCTGTTCCTCCTTCTGTGCCAGCCAGTCAGCTTTGGAGCCAGAGACATTCCCACCAGAATTTGCAGTGGCAGAGCCTGTGCCGGAAACGGCAGAGCCTTTTGCAGCATTCTGCACCGGAGCGTAGATGCTTGTCAGCGCTTCCTTTTTCTCCAGGTAGTAATCATAGTTGCCGATGTAATTTACCAGTGTCTGATTTGTCAGCTCCAGAATACGGGTGGCAGTCTTATTGATAAAATATCGGTCGTGTGAGACATAAAGTACCGTTCCGGTATAGTTATTGAGTGCGTCCTCAAGAATTTCCTTTGACTCGATATCCAGATGGTTGGTTGGCTCATCAAGGATGAGAAAATTCGATTCGGAGAGCATAAGCTTGGCCAGAGAGACACGGCCGCGTTCACCGCCGCTTAAGTCACCGATGCGTTTGAATACATCATCATTGGTAAATAAAAATGCCGCCAGTACATTGCGGATTTCCGTATTCGTAAGGTTCGGGTAGGTATCGGAAATTTCGTCAAACAGCGTCTTGTCCATATGCAGTACCTGGTGCTCCTGGTCATAGTAGCCGATGCAGACCTTGGAGCCAAGACGGATTTCTCCGCTGTCCGGTTCAATAAGACGGTTAATCAGCTTGAGAATGGTTGTTTTTCCTGTGCCATTATTGCCAATGATGGCGATGCGCTCGCCGCGCTTAACGTCAAAGGAAATATTCTCAAATAATATCTGCGAATTGTAGGATTTTGACAGTCCGGTGACGGAGAGGACATCATTTCCGCTGACAGTGTGCGGCTCCAGACGGATATTCATCTGTCTGGTCTGGGTGACAGGCTTGTCCAGCACCTCCATCTTATCTAACAGTTTTTCACGGCTCTCGGCACGCTTGATAGACTTCTCGCGGTTGAAGGAGCGCAGTTTTTCGATAACCGCCTCCTGATGCTTGATTTCCCTCTGCTGATTTAAATACTGGTGCATGAGTGCATCGCGCAGCATTGCCTTTTTCTCTGCGTAGGCAGTGTAATTGCCGGAGAAGGTCGTGGCAGCGCTGTTATCCAGCTCTACGACCTTGGTTACGACACGGTCGAGAAAATAGCGGTCGTGCGCCACGATGATAACACTTCCGTCATAATTAAGCAAAAAGGTTTCCAGCCAGGCAATAGAACTCATATCCAGATGGTTAGTCGGCTCGTCGAGCAGGATGATGTCGGGCTTTGACAGCAGAAGCTTGCCCAGTGCTACACGGGTTTTCTGACCGCCGGAGAGGGCGGAGATTTCTTTAGAAAATTCCTCCTCGGTAAAGCCGAGACCTTTAAGGACTCCAACGATTTCGCTTTTATAGGCATACCCGTTTTTCGATTCAAACTCATGGGTCATGCGGGTATAATCTTCCATCAGCGCATCTAAAGCCGAGCCGGAGAGGGTTTTCATCCGGTGCTCGGCGTCTCTGATTTTTTCTTCCAGCTCGATGATATCCTGCTTTACTGTAAGAAGCTCATTGTAAATGCTGTTGTGGCTTGTGAGGCTCTGGTGCTGGGCGAGATAGCCGAGTGTCTTTCCCTTTGCAATCGTGACGGTTCCCTCATCAGGAGCCAGTTCACCGACAATGATTTTTAACAGCGTGGATTTGCCGGCACCGTTGATGCCGACAATCGCCGCTTTTTCCTTTTCTTCAACGTGAAACGATACCTTTGAGAGAACAACGTTCTCAACAAAGGCTTTGCTGATGTTATTACATGCCAGTATCATGCTACAGATTCCATTCCTTTAAGATTTCTTTCACTAATTTTACGAGATTGCGTTCTGCTTCCTGCGCAGTCTGTGTTACCTCTGCGTGATTTAATTCTGTCTGTCCAAGACCCGCAGCCTTGTTGGTAATCAAAGAGATGCCGAGCGTAGTCATGCCGCTGTGACGGGCTACGATAGCCTCCGGTACGGTGGACATGCCGACAGCATCAGCTCCGAGTGTGCGGATTCCACGGATTTCTGCCGGTGTTTCATACTGCGGACCGCGGAAGAAAGCGTAAATGCCTTCTGTTATAGAAACATTCACGGAAGCTGCGGCTTTCTTTGCCATGGCAATCAGCGCATGGCTGTAGACCTCTGTCATATCCTTAAAGCGTGGACCAAATTCATCGAGATTAGAACCACGAAGAGGGGAAGGACACATATAGCTTAAATGATCCGTAATCAGCATGATCGTACCAGGATTTAAATCCTCTCTGACACCGCCTGCCGCATTGGTAACTAACAGGTACTTAATTCCCAGACGTGCAAATACGCGGGTCGGGAAGGTCACCATATCCATGTCATAGCCTTCGTAGTAGTGGAAGCGTCCCTTCATAACGATGACATGTTTACCGCTCACTGTACCGATAACCAGTTTGCCTTCATGTCCGGCTACAGTGGAGCGCGGAAAATGCGGAATTTCCGAATAGTCGATAACTATAGGCTGTTCCACCTCGTCAGCCAGCGGACCAAGACCGGAGCCAAGCACAATGGCGATATCCGGTGTAAATGGCAGTTTTGCCTGAATGGCAGTGACAGCTTCGTCTATCTGATTCACATATTGCTCTGTATCAATAATCATAGAAACCCTCCTGTTAAGAAAATTGTATTATTGCTTCATTATTATATTTTGTCGTTCCTATTACGTATCTATTATAATGGAAGAAAACGGATGGTGCAAGGATAAGTTAAAATCCTTTACGAAGGAAGAAATTTGTGTTAGAATGAAATATAGTCAATATAAGAGGAAAAAGTGAGGAGCAAATGAGAGAAATTGGAAATGGTATACGTTTAGCCATCAAAAGAGCCGTTCTGACAGGAATAGTGGCACTTGGAGTTATGGGAAGCACAGTGACCTCCCAGGCAGCATCACAGGGCTGGAGAGAGGATTCGACTGGCTGGTGGTATCAGTTTGCAGACGGAAGCTATGCCAGACAGGTATGGCTGAATGAGAATGATATATGGTATGCCTTTGATGAAGAAGGCTATATGATAACCGGCTGGTGTAAGCTGGACGGAATCTGGTATTATTTCAGACCAGACGGTGTGATGCATACCGGCTGGCTGAAGGATGGAAATACATGGTATATGTTTAATACCTCCGGTGCGATGCATACCGGCTGGTATGAGGATACCAATGGAAAATGGTATTATCTGCGCGAAGACGGAGCTATGGCGGAGAGTACCTGGATTGGCAGTGACTATGTAGATTCGACGGGAGCCTGGGTAGAAGGAATGGCACCTCAGGAGGATGTAGAGTCTAAGATAAAGGCAGCGATAGCACGTCTTGAGACGAAATATCCGGAGGGTGCTTACTGGAATCACATGGGCATGGAGGGAGATGCTGATTATAGTAGTACAGTTACTGCTATACCGTGTAATCATGCAGAATATAATCTTGCTTACTGCAATTCTTATATTCTTGGAAATGTGCGAGGTTATCAGTGTGACGGTTTTGCGAGAAAGCTGTCGGATGAAATATTCGGAAGAACGGCAATGCTGTCAGAGTATGAATATAGCTTCGATAAGGTAAAGACAGGAGATTATCTGCGCTATAGTAATTCGAAGGACAGCTATGTGTCCAATGGACACAGCGTGCTGGTGATTGATAAGACAGCAGATAAGCTGATTGTAACGGAAGCAAATTATGGCGGAAGCTGTATGATTCACTGGCGGGGTGAGCTTACAAGGGCATATCTGGACAGTATGTATGCAGAATGTTTTACCCGCTATTAAAAAAGAGTTTTCTTTTTTGTAAAAATAGGGTATACTCAAAATATCCAGAAAAGGTATGAATGGAGGTAATCAGATGAAGGGTCGAATGAGCACAGGAATGGGCCAAATCACCATAGATGCCGGTGTTATTGCAAAGTATGCCGGAACGCTGGCGGTAGAATGCTTTGGAATTGTCGGTATGGCGTATGTCAGCATGACGGACGGACTGGTTAAGCTTTTGAAGAGGGAAAGCCTTACGCAGGGAATTAATGTCGTTATTGAGGAGAATAAGCTCACAATTGATTTCCATGTAGTCGTAGTATATGGAGTCAGCATTTCTGCAGTTGCAGACAATCTTATCCATAACGTGAAATACAAGGTAGAGGAGTTCACCGGTATGGAGGTAGAGAAAATTAATATATTTGTCGAAGGCGTAAGAGTCATTGACTAATTACCGGTGAAATCAAGGAGGAACATATTGTGGCTACAACAACGATAGATGCAGCTCTGTTAAAGAAGATGTTTTTGACAGGAGCAAAAAATCTGGAAGCAAATAAAGAATGGATTAATGAATTAAATGTCTTTCCGGTACCGGATGGTGATACCGGAACAAACATGACGCTGACGATTATGGCAGCAGCAAAGGAAGTAGGAGCGATTGAAAATCCTACTATGGAAAATCTTGCAAAGGCGATTTCTTCTGGTTCTCTTAGAGGAGCCAGAGGAAACTCGGGTGTTATTTTATCCCAGCTTTTCAGAGGCTTTACAAAGGTTATCCGTGAGTACGAATCTCTGGATACGATTGTTCTTTCCACAGCATTTCAGAGGGCGACTGAGACAGCTTATAAGGCAGTAATGAAGCCAAAGGAGGGTACGATTCTTACTGTTGCAAAAGGAATCTCGGAACGTGCGGCAGAACTGGCGATGGAGACAGATGATCTGGATGTGTTTATGAAAGGAATCATTGAGCATGGAGATTATGTACTGAGCCAGACTCCGGAGATGCTTCCGGTACTGAAGCAGGCAGGCGTTGTCGATTCCGGCGGGCAGGGACTGATGCAGGTCATCAAAGGTCTCTATGATGGCTTTTGGGGAAAAGAGGCTGATTTATCTTCCATAGAGAACAGTGAATCGGTTAAGACGAATATTACGATACAGAAATCAGAAGAGACAGATATTACCTTTGGATATTGTACCGAGTTTATCATTATGGCGGAAAAGGAATTTACCATGACAGATGAGCAGGATTTCAAGGGTTATTTAAGCTCTATCGGTGACTGCGTGGTAGTTGTGTCAGATGATGACATTGTGAAGGTACATGTGCATACCAATCATCCGGGTCAGGCGATTGAGCGCGCGCTTACTTACGGTGCACTTACCAGCATGAAGATTGACAACATGCGCGAAGAGCATGAAGAAAAGCTGATTAAGGATGCAGAGAAGATTTCTAAAAACAATGGGACTGCTATAAATAATGAGCAGACGGCAGAAGCCACGAAGGAGGAAGACCAGACGCAGGAGCCGCGTAAGCCGGTTGGCTTTATCGCAGTATCCGTGGGAGAAGGACTGGACGAGATTTTTAAGGGCGTCGGTGTAGATTATCTGATTCAGGGCGGTCAGACCATGAATCCAAGCACAGAGGATATGCTTGAGGCTATTAATCAGGTGAATGCGGATACCGTATTTATTCTGCCGAATAATTCTAATATTATTCTTGCGGCAAATCAGGCAACTTATCTGGCGGAGGATAAGCAGATTCTGGTAATACCTTCCAAGACAGTACCGCAGGGCATTACAGCTATGATTAATTATGTGGCAGACAGAACACCGGAAGAAAATCTGGCATCTATGACGGAAGAGATGAAGCGTGTGCATACGGGACAGATTACTTATGCAGTGCGCAATACAACAATAGATGACAAGGAAATCCACGAGAACGATATCATGGGTCTGGGTGACCATTCGATTCTTTCTGTGGGTCAGGATATTGAGACAGTTGCGTTGGAAACTGTGGATGCCATGATGTCTGACGATGCAGAATTAATCAGTATCTATTACGGCAGCGACATGACAGATGAGCAGGCAGAAGCGTTTGCAGCCAAAGTAGAAGCAAAGTATCCGGATTTTGATATTGAGCTTCATTCCGGCGGACAGCCGATTTATTATTACATTCTGTCAGTAGAATAAAGCAGACGGGGTTGCTGCAGGATTGCGGCAGCCTTTTTTATATCATGGGAAAGTTCTTTGAACTTCCCTATGATATAAAAAACGCTCCGGGCAGGAGCGCATTTTTGTTTTATAGAGGGAGGAAACGGTATGGATTCGGTTCGTACCTTAAAAGGGGTAGGAGAGAAGGCAGAGCAGCTTTTTCATAAGCTGGGAATTACGACGGTGGAGGAGCTGCTGCATTATTATCCGAGAAATTACGATATTTACGAGGCACCGGAAAAGATAGAGGGACTGTGCATGACAAAGCTGACGGCGGTGGAGGGAATTATAGAAAAAACACCCACCGTGAGGAGGATTAAGAATCTGCAGATTGTGACAACCTCTGTTCGTGACAATACAGGCAGCCTGCCGGTTACCTGGTTTAATATGCCGTTTCTGCAGAAATCGCTGCGCCCGGGAAGCCGTTATGTTCTGCGCGGCAGGTTGGTCTATAAGGGAAAGAAGCTTATGCTGGAGCAGCCGCAGATATTTACACTGGCTGATTATGATGCCATGGTAAATGTGATGCAGCCAGTTTATACGCTTACAAAGGGGCTTACAAACAATGCCATACAGAAGGCAGTCAGACAGGCACTGGAGAATGAACATTATTTGAACAGAAGAGAATATCTGCCGAACCATATACGCAGGAAATATGAGCTTGCAGAATACAGCTATGCGTTACGGCAGATACACTTTCCAAATGATATGGACAGCTTTGTGACAGCCAGAAGGCGGCTGGTCTTCGAAGAATTCTTTCTGTTCATTCTGGCAATCAGGCGACTGAAGGAGGCGAATGAATTTACAAGAAATGCCTACCCGATGCAGCCTGGTGAGGACACGGACAGGTTTAAGGAAGAACTGCCATATCGGCTTACGAATGCGCAGGAAAGGGTGTGGAGGGAAATACGGCAGGATTTGCAGGGGAAAAAGGCGATGAACCGTCTGATACAGGGGGATGTAGGCTCCGGTAAGACAATCCTTGCAGTTCTGGCATTGCTGGAGACAGCGAATCACGGATATCAGGGGGCGCTCATGGTACCAACGGAGGTACTGGCAAGGCAGCATTATGAATCGATAACGGCTATGTTTGAGGAGCATGGCATTTCCAAAAAAGTGATGCTTCTGACCGGCTCCATGACCGCGAAAGAGAAGCGCCTGGCATATGAGAGCATTGCTTCACATGAGACAGATATTATTATCGGAACGCATGCATTGATACAGGAAAAGGTTGTCTATGATAAGCTGGCACTGGTGATAACAGACGAGCAGCACCGCTTCGGCGTGAATCAGCGTGAGCTTCTGGCAGATAAGGGAGAAGCCGTGCATGTGCTGGTTATGAGTGCGACGCCGATTCCAAGGACACTGGCGATTATTCTTTATGGAGATCTGGATATTTCCGTCCTTGATGAGTTGCCGGCAAACCGGAAGCCGATTAAGAACTGCGTTGTGAACACGTCATACCGCCCGCAGGCGTATCAGTTTATCGAAAAGGAGGCAGCCAGAGGACACCAGATATATGTCATCTGTCCAATGGTCGAGGAAAGTGAGATGGCGGATGCGGAGAATGTCATTGATTATGCCGAAAAGCTTCGGACAGAGTTGAATGACGGCATACGAATCGGTATTCTGCACGGTAAAATGAAGCCGCAGGAGAAGAACCGGATTATGGAGGAATTTGAGAGGAATGAGATACAGGTGCTGGTTTCCACGACGGTTGTAGAGGTCGGTGTCAATGTGCCGAATGCAACGGTAATGATGGTGGAGAATGCTGAACGCTTCGGACTGGCGCAGCTTCATCAGCTTCGCGGACGTGTGGGCAGGGGAAAAGAACAGTCATATTGTATCTTTGTCAGTTCATCGGATAAGCAGGAAATAATGGAGCGTCTGGATATTCTGAATAAATCCAACGATGGATTTTTTATTGCCAATGAGGATTTGAAGCTGCGCGGGCCGGGAGACTTGCTGGGAATCCGTCAGAGCGGCAGCATGGAATTTAAGATAGGAGATGTGTTTTCGGATGCATCGACTCTGACTGATGCGGCGGAAGCCGTGTCTATGCTGCTTTCGGAGGATGCATCGCTTGCAAAGGAAGAAAATGCAGAGCTTGCTCGTTTCCTTGCGGGATATATGGAGCAGAATCTAAATCGTTTAAACCTGTAGGTTAAATATATAACGAAATTGTGATTGACACAGGAAGGAAAAAGAACGTATAATAAGGAAGCGTGCTGATGCACGCGTAGGTCGCCAACCGTAGGTTGCCGACAAGTCATAATAAGGAAGCGTGCTGATGCACGCGCAGGTCACCAACTGTAGGTTGTGACAAGAATTGCGACTATAGGTTGCTGACAAGATTACATATGGAGGCAGAAGATGAGATTGCTCAGTATAGCAAGCGGAAGCAGCGGAAACTGCATTTATGTGGGGGATGGTAATACACATCTTCTGATAGATGCAGGTATCAGCGGAAAACGGATTGAGGCAGGATTAAATGAAAATGAATTAAAAACCTCGGATGTGAATGGGATTCTGATTACGCATGAGCATTCTGACCACATCGGCGGTCTTGGTGTTCTGGCAAGACGCTATGGCATCCCAATGTATGCAACGAAGGAAACTATTGAAGAGATACGAAGGACAAAGACGCTGGGGATCATAGAACCGGATTTGTTTGTGCCAATTTGCCCGGACATGGACTTTCAGATAGATGAGCTGACGGTGCATCCGTTTTCGATTTCCCATGATGCGGCTAATCCTGTGGCGTATCGTATTACCAATGGAAAAGAGCATGTGGCAGTTGCCACGGATATGGGCACCTATGACGAATATATTATTGAGAATCTTCAGGGAATGGATGCTCTTCTGCTGGAGGCTAACCATGATGTGAATATGCTGGAAACAGGCAGATATCCGTATCCGCTGAAGCGCAGAATCTTAAGTGACAGAGGTCATCTGTCGAATGAGGTTTCAGGAAAGCTTCTGACAGAGATTCTGCATGATGGGTTAAAGCATATTTTTCTGGGACATCTGTCGAAGGAGAATAATTATGCAGAACTTGCTTATGAGACAGTGAAGTTGGAAATAGCCATGAGTGCAAGCCGATATAAAGGAGATGAATTTCCGATACAGGTGGCAGGACGGGATATTCCGTCACAGATGGTTTTTGTATAGTAGAAGGAGGACAAACATGAAAAAAACAATTATTACGGTAGTAGGAAAAGATACAGTAGGAATTATTGCAAAAATCTGTACATATCTGGCTGAAAATCAGGTGAATATTCTTGACATTTCCCAGACTATTGTGCAGGAGTATTTTAATATGATGATGATTGTGGATATGCAGAAGGCGGAGAAGGATTTTGGAGTGATTGCCGGCGAGCTGGAGAAAGTTGGCGAGGAAATCGGTGTTATGGTAAAGGTACAGCACGAGGATATTTTCAATAAGATGCACAGAATATAGGAGAAAACCGTTATGATTAATATGTTTGAGGTCAATGAGACCAATAAAATGATAGAACAGGAAAATCTGGATGTAAGAACGATTACTCTCGGTATCAGTCTGCTGGACTGCAGTGATAATGACATCAATGAAGTCAACCGTAAAATCTATGAGAAGATAACCAGACTGGCAAAGAATCTGGTAAGTACCGGGCAGGAAATTGAGCGTGAGTATGCGATTCCGATTGTAAACAAGCGTATCTCTGTGACTCCGATTGCACTGGTGGGTGCGGCTGCCTGCAGGACGACAGAGGATTTTGTAAGTATTGCCAGAACTCTGGACAAGGCAGCCAGGGAAGTAGGTGTAAACTTTATAGGCGGATATTCTGCACTTGTATCCAAGGGAATGACAGCTTCCGATGAACTGCTGATTCGCTCTATCCCTCAGGCATTGAAGGAGACGGAACGTGTGTGCAGCTCTATTAATGTAGGTTCTACAAAAACGGGTATTAATATGGATGCAGTACGTCTGATGGGTGAAATCGTTAAGGAGACAGCGGAGCTTACGAAGGAAGCAGATTCCCTTGGGTGTGCGAAGCTGGTGGTGCTGTGCAATGCACCGGATGATAATCCCTTTATGGCAGGTGCGTTTCACGGTGTTACAGAGCCTGATGCAGTTATCAATGTCGGTGTCAGCGGTCCGGGTGTCGTGAAATATGCACTGGAGCAGGTGCGGGGGCAGGATTTTGAAGTACTCTGTGAGACGATTAAGAAAACAGCCTTCAAGATTACCCGTGTCGGACAGCTGGTAGCACAGGAAGCATCCAGAAAGCTGGGCATTCCGTTTGGCATTATTGATTTATCTCTTGCACCGACCCCGGCCGTGGGAGACAGTGTGGCTGAAATTTTAGAGGAAATCGGTCTGGAGATGGTGGGAGCACCGGGAACCACAGCGGCACTGGCATTATTAAATGACCAGGTAAAGAAGGGCGGGGTTATGGCTTCTTCTTATGTCGGCGGTTTAAGCGGTGCATTTATTCCGGTCAGCGAGGACAGGGGAATGATAGATGCGGCAGCAGCAGGGGCACTGACGCTGGAAAAGCTGGAGGCAATGACCTGTGTCTGCTCGGTAGGACTTGATATGATTGCAATCCCGGGTGATACACCTGCATCTACGATTTCCGGTATTATTGCAGATGAAGCAGCCATCGGTATGGTGAACCAGAAGACGACGGCAGTTCGTATTATTCCGGTAATTGGAAAGGGAGTAGGCGAGACAGTAGAATTTGGAGGTCTTCTTGGCTATGCACCGATTATGCCGGTCAATCAGAAATCCTGTGAGGATTTTGTAAGCAGAGGCGGAAGAATCCCTGCACCGATTCACAGCTTTAAGAACTAAGAATGGCGATATAGCTGATGTATTTAGGAAGAGTTATTTCCTGAATATGTCAGCTTTTTTGCTTTACAGAAGAGAATAAAGCAGAACACGGTCAGCTTTGGCTGACATTTTCATTTTGTGCAGGCAGAAAGTCTGAACGGTTTTTTAGCGGAGTTAAAGGGGCTGGCAGGTGGTAATTCAGACTAAATTGTATTATAATAGCGGTAAGGAGGAGACGACAGATGGTACAGAAGGTACGGGATTATCTCAGGGATGCGCTGGTTACGATTGGGATTTTGATGATGGCAACGGTGGTTGCCTATGTGCTTTATAGAATGTCAAATATGGAAACAAATACACCACTTGTATATTGCCTTGGAGTTATGCTGATTGTTATGTATACGTCGGGCTATAAATGGGGGGTTCTGGCGAGTGCGGTATCAGTTTTGAATATTAATTATTTCTTCACAAAACCGGTTATGAAGCTTAATTTTCTGTTGGACGGCTATCCGATTACTTTTATTTTTATGCTGGTGATTACGATATTGGTGGGAACGCTTACGGCACATTCCAAAGAGCGTCAGAAGATTATGCTGGAATCGGAGAAAGAAAAGATGCGTGCGAATCTGCTGCGTGCAATTTCCCATGATTTGCGGACACCGCTGACAGGAATTATTGCCTCCAGTCAGGCATGTCTTGAAAATCCTGATTTAGATAAAAGGGAAATGCAGCGGATGCTGGGGGATATATGTGAGGATTCTAACTGGCTTTTGAACATGGTGGAGAATATTTTATCTGTTACCAGAATCGGCTCCGGGGATGCGGCTGTGAAGACAAATCCTGAGCCACTGGATGAAATTATCTCATATAGTGTCCGAAATACCAGAAAACGTTATCCACAGGCGGCCATTCAGGTCGAGCTGCCGCAGGCAATTGTTATGGTATCAGTGGATTCTACTCTGATTGTACAGGTGATTATGAATCTTCTGGAGAATGCGATTAAGTATTCGGGAAGTGAGGAACCGATTTTACTGAAGGCGGAGGTTGTAGAGAAGCTGGTAAGAGTAAGCGTAAGAGATTATGGCAGAGGAATTCCGGCAGACAGAATGAAGGACTTATTTGGTGGAACCTATGTGTGCAAGGATGCGCGCAGTGATGCCAGAAGGGGAATGGGGATTGGATTATCGCTTTGCAGGACGATTATTCTGGCACATGGTGGTAAAATAGACGGAAAAAATCACGAAAAGGGTGCAGAGATGTATTTTTATCTGCCTCTGGAAGGAGAAGAGCATGAATCAGAAAACACTGATATTGATTATTGAAGATGAGCAGAGTATTGCAAACTCGATATCCTCTATATTAAATAGTCATGGTTACAAGACGATGACCTGCGGTACGGGAAAGGAAGGACTTACGATGGCGGCTTCGCATTGCCCGGCAGCTATTCTGCTTGATTTGGGACTGCCTGATATGGATGGAAACACTGTGATAACCACATTGAGACAATGGAGTGATATACCGATTATTGTGATTTCTGCCAGAATCCAGGAAGAAGATAAGGTGGATGCGCTGGATTATGGTGCAGATGATTATATTACAAAGCCGTTTACAACAGGCGAGCTTATGGCAAGAATACGCACAGCGCTGCGGCACACAATACATGCAGGAAATATGAAGGTCTTCCGCAGCGGAGAGCTTTCGATTGATTTTGAACGTCATCAGGTGAAGGTGGGGGAGGAGGACATTCATCTGACCCAGATTGAGTATAAGATAGTGGCTCTGCTTGCCAAAAATGCCGGTAAGGTGATGACCTATGACCGTATTATAAAAGAAATATGGGGACCATATGCCGATAATAATAACAGGATACTCCGGGTCAATATGGTAAATATCAGAAGAAAGCTGGAGAAAAATCCGGCAGAGCCACAGTACATATATACGGAAATAGGGGTCGGCTACCGCATGAGTGATGAAGAACCGGAAAATACAGACGGGCAGAAGGAATAATTCTGCCCGATTTGTCTATAAAAAAACAGTAAAAGTATGTAGGAAAATCAGAAAATAAGTATACGGGAATGGATTTTTATGTTATAATAGCATACACAGTATCGGTAGGATTATATAATTACGTAGGAAAGGAAGGGCAGATAATATGTTGAGGAAAACAGACGGAGCAGCTATTTCCAAAAAGGGGGAAAAGGGGAGCAGAGGTCTGAAGAATATATCTGGAAGTAAAAAGAAAGATAAAAAATCAACATTTTCTAAAAAGTGGTTTTCAAGAAAAAAGGTTAAGGAAGCAGAGCAGGAGCTGGCACAGGAACTAACGCAGAAGTTGGAAGAAAGAGTCGGCAAAGAAACGGTAGAGAATATACGTAAGGATGTAAAGAAGAAAAAGATTGTATTTGGCATAAAGGTAAAGCTGTATGCAGGGTTTGCTTTACCGATTTTATGTGTGATTCTGGTCGGAGTGGTATCCTATCAGAAGGCTGCAGAGGGAATGAGCAGCAATTACGAAACTGCGACAATAAAAGCCATGAATATGGCAACTCAATATATGGATTATGGATTTTCTTCACTTGAATCTGAGGCGTTACAACTGTATGTAGATCAGAATCTTTCCAAATATGCACTGGGACTGACTTCACAGTCAGAAATGCTGACATTGATAAGTACCACGAAGAAAACACTGATGGCGAAGCAGGTGGCAAATGAATTTATTCAGGCGATGCATCTGGTCGTGAAGTCAAACATGAAGAATATTTCTACCGTGGCAGCACCGGAGAGTGAGAAAGGTGTTCTGGAAGCATGGCTGCAGACGGAGGAAGGTGCATTGGTCGCTGACAGCAGTGGCATATGGATTGGAGAACACCCGGAGCTGGACGCATTATTGGGACTTGATAAGGAAAAATATGCGTGTTCTTATATGAGATTGTGCTCTAACATGGCAGCAGTTGCAGTCGCTGATTTGAGTAAGGAAGCTATTGAAGATATTCTGCAGAATCTTGAACTTGGAGAAGGCACACTGGCGGGATTCATTACGGCAGATGGCAGAGAGATTATACATAGTTCAATGGGTGAGGGAGAGGCAGAAGGATATTCCTTCCTGACGCAGGAATATTATGAGGAAGCACTGACAGCATTGGATATAGCAGGGGAAACTCAGCAGGAGGGTATCTGTGATTTTTCAAAATATGTTACCTATAATGGAAAAAGATACCTGTTCATGGTAAGCAGAAGTGCGGTTAACGGCTCGCTTCTCTGCGGACTTGTGCCGGAGTCTCTGATTGAAAGCAGCGCTAATGATATTAAGATGGCGACGATACTGTTTATTTTGCTGGCGAGTGTTGCAGCTATTATATTAGGAGTGTTCGTGGCCGGCAGCATCGGCAGGGCGATTAAGGTAATCAGTGAAAAATTACACAAGGTGGCAGACGGTGATCTAACTGTCATTATGGATATCAGAAATAATGACGAGTTTTCCGTGCTGGCAGGTAATGTGGGAAATATGATTGATAATACCCGCGGACTGATTGTTAATGTAAAGGACACATCAGAGAAGGTTAAGGGGTCTGCTGATAATATGGTAGAGGCAACAGCAGCTATGGAAAAATGTGGTCTGAGTATTTCTACGGCAGTAAGCGAAATTGAACAGGGTATTTCCCAGCAGGCGGAGGATGCTCAGAACTGTCTGATGCAGATGGATGAGCTGTCTAAGAAGATTGAGATAGTAAATGATGATGTTGTTCAGATTGTGAATATAGCAGACAGCACAAAGAATATGATTCAAAGTGGTATTGGTACCATGGATGAACTGTCAGCGCGTTCTGCTTCCACAACGGATATTACCCGTAAGGTAGTGGAAAGCATTCGCATTCTGGAAGAAAAGTCGGCATCTATCGTAAAATTTATAGATGTCATTAATGAGATATCAGAGGAAACAAGCCTTCTTTCCCTGAATGCGTCTATTGAGGCTGCCCGTGCAGGTGAGGCAGGACGGGGCTTCTCTGTGGTAGCAGAAGAAATCCGTAAGCTGGCAGACGGCTCTATGAATGCGGCCAGCGAGATTCAGAAAGTGGTTGCAGAGATTATCGAACAGACAAAGGGAACAGTAAGCACTGCAAAAGAGGCAGAGGGAATTGTAAGTGTTCAGACAGAAATCGTAGATAAGACGATTGCAGCATTTAATAATATGAACAGCAGTGTAGAGTCGTTAGTAGTAAGTCTGCAGAGAGTAGGAGACAGCGTTTCCAGTATGGAGGAAGAAAGACGTGATACGCTGAGGGCGATTGAAAGTATTTCAGCCGCTTCTCAAGAAACTGCAGCATCAACAGCAGTTGTAAATGACTCCGTACATAGTCAGTTGTCTGTTGTAGATGACCTGAAGGCAGCTTCTGGAGAATTGGAAAAGCGTTCCAACGAACTGGAAGAAGCAATCAACGTATTTAAAATTTAAAATAAGATGAAAAAGGACTGCCGCAAAAGTGACAGATTCCAATGTATAAAGCGGAACAAGCTTCCTCTTTTCTGAGGAGCTTGTTCCGCTTTGCTTTAATCAATAATACGGATGCGCTCCGTATATTCGTTGGGCAGGGAGATATGGAATTTATTCTCCTGCATTTTTCGATAAAGGTCAGAGGCGAAAACTTCCTGCGAAAGCATTTTTCTGCCACAGGTGTTCAGACGCTTGTCTGCATCAGCCATCTTGGTGATGAGCGGAACGGAGCAGTTCTTTTTGATAGCAGAGAGCAGTGTACTGGAGGCTTCACGGAAGCCGAGTACTCTGATATACGGGATGAAATCGTGCATCGAGTAAAACTGGTAGTCCTTTCCTTTGATATTCAGGAGAATATGCAGAAGGCTGCGGTTGATGCGGGTAAGTGTATACTGACGGGTTTTTACATGCATGCAGAAGGCTTCATAGCCTTTATATGACGGAAGCTCGTTATATATCCGCAGGCCCAGCTCTTTGGAAACATCCTGATAATAATAAAGAGAAGCATTGCGTTCTTTTTCCATAAGCAGCCGGTAGTACAAACACATGGAGAAGTCATCTGCAAATATGGGAAAACGTCTGTTATACTCCCGCTCTAAGATTTCCAGTACAGAGGAAGGGACTGTGTCGGCAAGTCTGGAAAGCTCTCCCGTCTGATAGAGACTGCGGATGGCGGTAGCAGAAACAAGCTCTGTATCGGTGGAAGTATCGTGATAGCCGGAGCTTTCTCGTTTTATAGTAAGCGGCTTCATGGTACTGTGTCTTCTCTGGAGGGATTTCAGATATTCCAGTGCAAGGATGTTATTTGGCTCATTTAAAAGAGACTGGATTTCATCACAAGTCATTTCCTCCAGCTGTGAGAGCGCCCCGGGAATTTGACGGCAGACTTCAATCGCACGCTGCCTGGCAAGAGGATAAGGATGGCCGGCTTTCAGCTCATTTTGAATAGCTTCACTGAAGGCGGGAGATTCCTCTTTGAGATGCCCGGCAAGGTAAGAGAGCTTTTCTAAATCGCCGCATTCGCTTCCAAAGCAGATGAAATCTGTTATCCCCAACTTGTCAAGCAGGGATACGGCTCCCATGGCAAAGGATTCGGCACTGGCGGTAGCATAGGCAACGGGCAGTTCAAGTACAAGGTCTGCTCCCTGTGACAGAGCCATTTCGCAGCGGAGATATTTGTCCATCAGCGCCGGCATCCCGCGCTGTACATAATCGCCGCTTATGACAGTGATGATATAATCGGCACCTGTCAGTTCTCTGGTGCGTCTGATGTGATAGGCGTGTCCCTTGTGAAACGGATTGTATTCTGCAATAATTCCTGCAACTTTCATGTCTGACCTCCGGTAATTTTAATCATAAGAAAAGTGCTACAATATCAGTTTATCACAGAGAAATATATTCGTAAAGGCTGCTTTAGCCTTTGTATTTTTTTCTGAAATGACAAAAATGCCCTTGTATACAATAAATTTTCGCGCTATAATTATAACAGGAGTGTGTTTTGTCTGTTTCCAGACAGGGCATACTAAGGATAACAACGGATTAAGAAAGGAGTCATAGAATCATGGGATTTATTGACACAATCAAAGCAAGAGCTAAAGCAGACAAGAAAACAATCATTTTACCGGAGTCAATGGATAGGAGAACCTTTGAGGCTGCTGCTGCCATTCTGAAGGAGGATATTGCAAACCTGATTATTATCGGTACACCTGAGGAAGTAGCTAAGAATAGTGAAGGTCTTGACATTTCCGGTGCTACGATTATCGACCCTAATACATATGAGAAGACTGAGGAATATGTGAACTTATTTGTAGAGCTTCGTAAAGCGAAGGGAATGACTCCTGAGCAGGCAAGAGCTACTATGTTAAAAGATTATGCTTATTATGGATGTTTGATGATTAAGAACGGTGATGCTGACGGTATGGTTTCCGGCGCATGTCATTCTACCGCAGATACCTTAAGACCATGCTTACAGATTATTAAGACAAAGCCGGGCACAAAGCTGGTATCCGCTTTCTTCTTAATGGTAGTTCCGGATTGTGAGTATGGTGCAAATGGTACCTTCGTATTTGCAGATTCCGGTCTGAACCAGAATCCGACATCTGAGGAACTGGCTGCTATTGCCAAGTCTTCTGCAGAGTCCTTCGAGCTGTTAGTAGAGAAGGAGCCAATCGTTGCCATGTTATCTCACTCCACTATGGGAAGTGCAAAGCATGCAGATGTGGACAAGGTTGTTGAAGCAACAAAGCTTGCTAAGGAAGCATACCCGGATTTGAAGGTAGATGGAGAATTACAGCTGGATGCTGCTATCGTGCCAAGCGTTGGCTCTTCTAAGGCTCCGGGCAGTTCCGTGGCAGGCAAGGCAAACGTACTTGTATTCCCGGATCTCGATGCAGGAAATATTGGCTACAAGTTAGTACAGAGACTGGCTAAGGCAGAGGCCTATGGACCAGTTACACAGGGTATCGCAAAGCCGGTTAATGATTTATCCAGAGGCTGCAGCGCTGAGGATATCGTAGGCGTAGTTGCCATCACAGCAGTACAGGCACAGGCAGAATAAAACAAACAGGGATTGATGATAAAAAGATAAAGGAGATTAGAACAATGAATATTTTAGTTATCAACTGCGGAAGCTCTTCTTTAAAGTTCCAGTTAATTAATTCTGATACAGAGGATGTATTAGCAAAAGGTCTTTGCGAGCGTATCGGCATTGATGGAAGATTAGTATATCAGCCGGCAGGCGGCGAAAAGGAAATTACAGAAGCTGCTATGCCAAGCCATAAGCAGGCTATTCAGATGGTTTTGGATGCATTGATGAATGAGAAGACAGGTGTCATTAAGAGCCTTGACGAGGTAGGTGCTGTTGGACACCGTGTTGTACACGGCGGTGAGAAATTTGCTTCTTCCGTAGTGCTGACAGATGAGGTATTAAAGGCAATCGAAGAGTGTAATGACCTTGCACCTCTTCACAATCCGGCTAACTTAATTGGTATTGCCGCATGTAAGGAACTGATGCCAAATACCCCTATGGTAGGCGTGTTTGATACAGCTTTTCATCAGACTATGCCTAAGGAGGCTTATCTGTATGGTCTTCCATATGAGTACTATGAGAAGTACAAGGTAAGAAGATACGGCTTCCATGGTACAAGCCACAGCTATGTATCCAAGAGAACAGCTGAGTTTCTGGGAAGAAACTATGAGGATATGAAGATTATCGTATGCCATCTGGGCAATGGATCCAGTCTTTCCGCAGTTATGAACGGCAAGTGTGTCGATACTTCCATGGGTCTCACTCCGCTTGAGGGCCTTGTAATGGGTACACGTTCCGGTGATATCGACCCGGCTATCATGGAGTTCATCGCTAAGAAGGAAAATCTGGACATCGCAGGCGTGATGAACGTATTAAATAAGAAATCCGGTGTATTCGGTATTTCCAAGGGCTTGTCCAGCGACTTCCGTGATCTGGAGAACGCAGAGAAGGAAGGCAATGAGTACGCAGCTACAGCACGTAATGTATTTGTATACCGTGTTGTGAAATATATCGGTGCTTATGTGGCAGCCATGAACGGCGTAGATGCTATTGTATTTACCGCAGGCGTAGGTGAAAACGATGGTCTGGTGCGCAGAGATATCTGCAAGCAGTTAGGCTATCTTGGTATTGAACTGGATGCTGAGGCAAACGGACAGAGAGGAAAGGAAATCGCTATTTCTACTCCGGATTCCAAGGTAAAGGTTCTTGTAATACCGACAAATGAAGAGCTTGCGATTGCAAGAGAGACTCTGGCGTTAGTAAAATAGTAACTCTGTCTTGTAAACAAAAATTACTTGACAAGACAGAAAAAAACTATTGACAAATCAATATCTTGTATGTATAATAATACGAGTGTGCGAAATGTCGTCTTTGGAGAACATTATGCAGATTAATTTATCAGAAGTTATATCCAGCGAAGGAAAAGTCATGCAGGTGGAAGCTGTGTATGAGCCTGAGACGTTTCAGACAGCAGCAGGAGAATATCCTATTTTTGACAAGAAGCCGATTTATTTTGAATTTGTTAATCTTGGAGAGAAGAAGATTTCAATGAAAGCGGTAATAGAGCTTGCGCTTATTATACCGTGTGACCGTTGTCTGGAGGATGTGCGGAAGGATTTTCATATTGAGGCCGAAAGGGAATTCAATATGAATGAAACAGAGGCACAGAGGATAGAAGCTCTTGACGAAATGAATTTTATCAGTGGAAGCAACTTAGATGTGGACAGTTTTGTCTACGGTGAGATTTTATTAAACTTACCTATGAAGATTCTGTGCAGTGAAGACTGCAAAGGAATTTGTAATAGATGTGGGACAAATCTCAATCATGGGACTTGTGACTGTGATACCAGGTCGTTAGATCCACGAATGGCAAAGATACTTGATGTATTTAAGAATTCAAACAAGTAGTTTGTTATCAGATTATTTGTGTAACAAGGAGGTGTAAACCATGTCTATCTGTCCAAAGAATAAATCTTCTAAAGCAAGAAGAGACAGCCGTAGAGCAAACTGGAAAATGACTGCTCCTAACTTAGTAAAGTGCAGCAAGTGCGGCGAGCTGATGATGCCACATAGAGTATGTAAGGCATGCGGTGCTTACAATAAGCGTGAAATCGTTGCAGCAGAATAATGAAGATGTAAAGAATCAGAGGTTTGGGAAACTGAACCTCTGATTTTTTTTCTTCTAAATTTTGTTGACACAGCAATTCTGTTTTAGTATAGTATGATATAGATACGAAAGCAGACACCAGGGTACATTAAACTAAAGTTCACAGCGAGCTTTAATTCGTTGCGGGTAAGGTTTGTTGTGCTCTGGAGGATGTAAGAAGAATGCTGTGTAAGATAGCAGGATGGAGGAAATATGTCAGATAAGGTGAGAGTAGCACTGGATGCTATGGGCGGCGACAATGCACCGGTAGAGATAGTGAAAGGTGCTGTCGAGGCTGTTCAGACCAGAAATGACATCGAGGTTATTCTGGTAGGAATTGAGGACAAGGTAAAGGAAGAGCTTGCCAGGTACACATATCCACAGGAGCAGATTCGTGTGGTGCATGCCAGTGAAGTGATTGCGACAGAAGAGCCGCCGGTCATGGCGATACGAAAGAAGAAGGACTCCTCCATTGTCGTAGCGATGAATATGGTGAAGAACGGAGAGGCAGATGCGTTTGTGTCAGCCGGAAGCTCGGGTGCGGTTCTCGTAGGCGGACAGCTTCTGGTAGGCAGGATAAAAGGTGTTGAGAGACCACCGTTGGCTCCGCTGATTCCTACGGAAAAAGGAGTATCGCTTCTGATTGACTGCGGGGCAAATGTAGACGCCAGACCTTCTCATCTGGTTCAGTTTGCGAAAATGGGTTCTATCTATATGGAGAATGTAGTAGGTATCAGGAATCCACGTGTAGCGATAGTAAATATCGGAGCTGAGGAAGAGAAAGGCAATGCACTGGTAAAGGAAACATTTCCGTTGCTTAAAAACTGTCCGGATATCAATTTCATTGGAAGCATTGAGGCAAGAGAGATTCCGTCAGGCTATGCAGATGTTATTGTCTGTGAAGCGTTTGTCGGAAATGTCATTCTCAAGCTGTATGAAGGTGTTGGTTCTACTTTCAAACGCATGCTGAAAAAGGGACTGATGAGTACGCTGGTATCTAAAATAGGTGCAGTACTGGTTCAGCCTGCGGTTAAGAAAACACTTAAGAGCTTTGATGCAAGTGAGTATGGTGGAGCACCGCTGCTAGGACTTAATGGCCTGGTGGTGAAGACGCACGGAAACTCAAAGGCAAATGAAGTTAAAAATTCAATTATCCAGTGTGTTACCTTCAAGGAACAGCAGATAAATGAAAAAATAAAACAGAATATTGTAGTAGAAGATTAAGAAAGGATGAGAGGTATGGAATTCGAAAAGTTACAGAAAATCATTGCAGAGGTGTTAAACGTAGAAGAGGACGAGATTACAATGGAGACAACTTTCGTAGATGACCTTGGAGCAGATTCATTGGATGTGTTCCAGATTATTATGGGAATTGAGGAAGAATTTGATATAGAGATTGAAAGTGAGGACGCAGAGAAGATTGTATCTGTTGGGGATGCAGTAGAGCAGATTAAGAATGCGATGAACTAATACAGAAAGGCGTGCCCAGCGGCTACAAGGCGCTGGGCTTTTCACATATTTATGAAGAGACGGTTAGAAGAATTAGAACAGAGAATCGGATATTGTTTTAAGGATAAGGAGCTTTTGAAGCATGCGATGATGCATAGCTCTTATTCCAATGAACATCATCTGGACAGAAGCAGTAACAATGAGAGACTGGAATTTCTGGGAGATGCGGTATTAGAGCTGTCTTCCAGCGAGTTTTTATACCATACCTATCCGCAGAAGCCGGAGGGAGAGCTTACCAGACTGCGTGCCAGCCTGGTATGTGAGCCGACGCTTGCGTTCTGCACAAGAGAGATAGAGCTTGGCTCTTACCTGCTTTTAGGCAAGGGCGAGGAAATGACAGGAGGAAGAGAACGGCCATCGGTTGTGTCAGATGCCATGGAAGCACTGATAGGTGCAATTTACCTGGATGGTGGGTTTGCTAATGCAAAAGAGTTTGTCATTCGTTTTATTCTGAATGATATGGAAAACAAGCAGCTCTTTTTTGATAGCAAGACTATTTTACAGGAGATGGTGCAGGGACAGTATGCAGAGACACTTTCCTATGAGCTTCTGAAGGAAGAAGGACCAGATCATAATAAGAATTACGAGGTGCAGGTAGTGCTTGGCAGGGTAATACTTGGCAGGGGAAGCGGAAGAACCAAGAAAGCAGCTGAGCAGGAGGCGGCCTATCAGGGCATCCTGTATCTGAGACAGGAGAATAAGGAAAATGTACCTGAAAAGCATTGAAGTACAGGGCTTTAAGTCCTTTGCCAACAAGATTTTATTTGAATTTCATAACGGAATTACCGGAACCGTAGGACCTAATGGAAGCGGAAAAAGTAATGTAGCCGATGCCGTGCGCTGGGTGCTGGGTGAACAGAGTGCAAAACAGCTGCGTGGTTCGAAGATGGAGGATATTATTTTTTCCGGAACAGAGAACAGAAAGCCACAGGGCTTTGCTTATGTTGCACTGACGATTGATAATGCAGACCATCAGCTTGCGATTGATTATGATGAGGTGACAGTAGCCAGACGTGTATATCGTTCAGGAGAGAGTGAATATCTGCTGAACGGTTCACCATGCCGTCTTAAGGATGTCAACGAGCTTTTTTATGATACCGGTATCGGCAAGGAAGGCTATTCGATTATCGGACAGGGGCAGATTGACAAGATTCTGAGCGGCAAGCCGGAGGAGCGAAGAGAGCTGTTTGACGAAGCTGCGGGAATCGTAAAGTTCAAACGCAGAAAAAATGAAGCCGTGAAGAAACTGGAGGCGGAGCGTCAGAATCTGGTGCGTGTGGAGGATATTTTATCAGAGCTTGAGAAGCAGGTGGGTCCCTTACAGAAACAGGCAGAGACCGCAAGAGAATATCTGCGTCTGAAAGAAGAGCTAAAGACGTATGATATTACGATGTTTCTGTCAGAGACGGATCGGCTGAGAGCGCAGCTTTCTGAGCTTGAGAAAAAAGAAAGTGATGCGGCTGCACAGCTTGAGGAGACAAAACTTGCCGAAGGAAATGCGAAAGAGGAATATGGAAAGCTGGAGATAAGTCTCGAAACGAAGGAAACAGAGCTTAGCTCACTTCGGGAGGATATTTCCGGTACACAGATGCAGAAGGAAAAGCTAGAGGGAGAAATCAGGCTTTTACAGGAACAGATTCATCATGCAGTCAGTCAGGATGAGGGATTCGGACAGCGAATAGAAGCTCTTGGGAAGGAACAGCAGGAAAAGCAGCAGGAAGAAACGCAGTGGAAGAAAGAAAATGAAACGATGAGCATGCTTCTTGCCAAAGCGAAGGAGGAGCTTACTGAAGCTGAGGAGGTTTTGCACCAGGTAAGTGGAGAAATCCAGGATAAATCAGAGGCAGTAGACCGTGCAAGAAACAGAATTATTGCTGTGCTGAACGAAAAGTCCAATGTCAGGGGACGCATTCAGCGTTATGAGACGATGCTGGAGCAGATTCAGATACGAAAAGCAGAGCTTTCCAGAAAGCTTTTGCAATATAAGAGCACACAGTCCGCACAGGATGAGACAATTGAAGAGCTGGAGGGGAATCTGTCGAGACTTCAGAAGGAAATTGAAGGGCAGGAAGCACAGAGAGAAAAGCTGGAACAGAGAATTTCAAAGCTGCATGAGACGAATCTTGAGCTGGAGGTAAGGCGCAACGATTACCAGCAGAAATTCCATGCAGAGAAGTCCAGGCTGGAAGCGCTGAAGAATCTTACGGAGCGCTATGACGGCTATGGCAACAGCATCCGCCACGTTATGGAACTGAAAGCCTCCAAAAAGGGGATTGCCGGAGTTGTGGCGGATATCATTAAGACAGAGAAGAAATTTGAGACTGCGATTGAGACGGCGCTGGGTGGCAATATTCAGAATATTGTTACCGACAGCGAGCAGACGGCCAAGGAATTAATTGAGTATCTGAAAAAGAATAAGTTTGGAAGGGCAACCTTCCTGCCGCTTAATGCTATCAGCAACCGTAATCCGTTCCATAATGACAGGGCATTAAAGGAGCCGGGAGTTCTGGGGCTTGCAAATGGGCTGGTTTCCGTGGATGAGGAATATAGAAAGGTTGCGGATTATCTGCTGGGCAGAGTGCTGGTTGTGGATCACATTGACCACGCATTGTCACTTGCTCGAAAATACGATTACAGCTTAAGAATCGTTACTTTGGAGGGAGAACTGCTGAATGCCGGTGGTTCTCTGACCGGCGGTGCTTTCAAAAACAGCGGCAACCTTCTCGGAAGACGAAGAGAGATAGAGGAACTGGAAGCACAAACGACAAAGCTTTGGGAAGCCTATAATCAGGCAAAAACCCAGATAGATACAAACCGTGCTGAAAACGTGGAGAACAGGGCACAGCTGGAGCAGCTCAAGCAGCTTTTGCAGGAAAAATATCTGTTACAGAATACGGCAAATGTAAGCCTTGGCCATGCGAAGGAGGAGCAGGAAAGCCTGCTTGGTGAATACAGGGAGTCTGCAGTCGAGAGTAAGGAGATAGAGAATCAGGCGTCAGATATCAGAGCAAGTATGTCAGAGCAGGAGCAGCAGATTCAGGCTTTGGAGGAAGAAAACACAAGACTGGAGGCTGATGTTGCAAAATGGACAGAGGAGATAGAGGAAGCGCGCAAGAAAGAAGCCCTGCAGAGCGCACAGACAGAAAAGGTACGTCTTAATTATGCGGGTTATGAGCAGAAGATGGGCTTTATCAGGGAGAATACAGCCCGCATCAGGAAAGAATGTGAGAAGCTGCTTACAGAGGTACGTGCTTTGACAGATAACCGGGAAAATTCTCTTGCCGATATAGAGCAGAAGAAAGCGGAGATAGAGGATAAGAGGACTGTGGCCCGGAAAGCTGCAGCAAGACAGGAGGAGCTGCAGACTGATTTACAGACCAGAACCAGGGAGAAGGAGGAACTGTCCGCTGCGCAGAAGGACAGTCTTAAAAAGCGCGAGGAGCTGTCCGCCCAGATATCAGTTCTGGATAAGGAGCTTTTCCGCCTGGCTTCCCAGAAGGAAAAGCTGTCGGACACACTGGATGCATCCATTCATTATATGTGGGATGAATATGAGATGACAGCCAGCGAGGCGGCAGCATGGAAGCAGGAGAGAGCAGAGATTACAGCAGAAATCGGTGAGCTGAAAAAGCATACGGCTTCTCTTAAGAATCAGATAAAAGCATTGGGCTCAGTCAATGTCAATGCCATAGAAGATTATAAGGAAGTATCAGAGCGTTACGAATTCCTGAGTACACAGCATAATGATTTAAAAACAGCAGAAGAAACGCTGATGAAGATTATTGAAGAGCTGGATACAGGCATGAGAATGCAGTTTCAGGAGAAATTTGAAGAAATCCGTGTGGAATTTGACAAGGTATTTAAGGAGCTGTTTGGAGGGGGAAAGGGTACGCTCGAGTTAATAGAGGATGAGGATGTACTGGAGGCAGGTATTCGTATTATTTCCCAGCCGCCGGGAAAGAAGCTGCAGAATATGATGCAGCTGTCCGGCGGAGAAAAGGCACTGACGGCAATAGCCCTTCTATTTGCGATTCAGAACCTGAAACCATCTCCATTCTGTCTCCTGGATGAGATTGAGGCAGCACTCGATGATTCGAATGTAGGAAGGTTCGCGAAATATTTGCATAAGCTGACGAAGAATACCCAGTTTATTGTTATTACCCACAGGCGTGGTACAATGTCGGCGGCAGACCGTCTGTATGGTATTACCATGCAGGAGAAGGGTGTGTCTACGCTGGTGTCAGTTAACCTGATTGAGGCACAACTGAACGATTCGCCTGCAAAAGAGGAAGTATAGATAAAAAGAAGGAAGGAGAATGCAAATGGCTGAAGGTAAAAAAGGATTTTTTGGGAGACTGGTAGAAGGACTTTCCAAGACAAGAGATAATATCGTAGCCGGTATGGATTCCATATTCCATGGATTTTCAACAATCGATGATGATTTCTATGATGAGCTGGAAGAAACGCTGATTATGGGAGATATCGGTATCAATGCGACGACCTCAATTATGGAAAATCTGAAAGCAAAGGTAAAGGAGCAGAGAATTTCAGACCCGGCAGACTGTAAGGAGCTTCTGATTAACAGTATTAAGGAGCAGATGCACCTGGGAGAAAATGCGTATGACTTTGAGCATAAAACGTCCATTATACTGGTAATCGGTGTCAATGGTGTGGGAAAGACAACTTCGGTAGGAAAGCTTGCCGGACAGCTTAAGGACAGCGGAAAGAAAGTGATTGTGGCGGCAGCCGATACCTTCCGCGCGGCGGCGATTGAGCAGCTCACGGAATGGGCAAACCGTGCGGGTGTAGATATTGTGGCACAGAAGGAGGGCTCTGATCCGGCAGCCGTTATCTATGATGCGATTGCGGCGGCAAAAGCAAGACATGCCGATGTTTTAATCTGTGATACAGCAGGAAGACTTCACAATAAGAAGAATCTTATGGAAGAGCTGAAAAAGATAGATAAGGTAATCAGCAGGGAGTACCCGGAGGCATACCGGGAAAATCTGATTGTGCTGGACGGAACAACCGGACAGAATGCCTTGTCTCAGTTAAAGCAGTTTAAGGAGGCAGCCGATGTCTCGGGAATTATTCTGACAAAGCTGGATGGGACTGCCAAGGGCGGTATCGCAGTTGCAATTCAGGCAGAATACGGTGTGCCGGTAAAATATATCGGAATCGGTGAAAAAATTGAGGATTTACAGAAGTTTAATGCAGATGATTTTGTGAATGCACTGTTTGAGGGAAATCATTCAGATATGAAGTAAAGCAGGAACAGGAAGGGAAGAGGACAATGGAAGAAAAAATGACAATGGAGAAGTTCGAGGATGCCAGTGAAATTGTGAAAAAGGTAACACTGGAAACAAAGCTTATGTACAGCAGCTATTTTTCTGAGCTGACCGGAAATAAAGTGTATTTTAAGCCGGAGAATATGCAGTTTACAGGGGCTTATAAGGTGCGGGGTGCCTACTATAAAATCAGTACCCTGACGGATGAAGAGAGAGAAAAGGGACTGATTACTGCATCTGCAGGAAATCATGCCCAGGGTGTGGCTTATGCTGCAAAGTGCTATGGCTGTAAGGCAACGATTGTGATGCCGACTACGACGCCGTTAATTAAGGTAAACCGTACCAAGAGCTACGGTGCCGAGGTTGTGTTATACGGAAATGTATATGATGAGGCATGTGCCTATGCGTTACAGCTGGCGGAGGAAAGGGGACTCACCTTTATTCATCCGTTTGATGACCTTGATGTTGCAACGGGGCAGGGTACGATTGCCATGGAAATTATTAAGGAGCTTCCGACTGTAGATTATATTCTTGTGCCAATCGGCGGCGGCGGACTGGCTACCGGTGTTTCTACACTGGCAAAGCTGTTAAATCCGAAGATTAAGGTTATCGGTGTAGAGCCGGAGGGAGCAAGCTGCATGAAGGCATCCATAGAAAAGGGAGAGGTAACTACCTTGAGCAATGTGAATACGATTGCTGACGGTACTGCTGTAAAGACACCGGGAACAAAGATTTTCCCGTATATTCAGGAAAATCTGGATGGTATTCTGACTGTAAAGGATGAGGAATTGATTGTGTGCTTCCTTGATATGGTAGAAAATCACAAAATGATTGTAGAAAATTCCGGACTTCTGACAGCAGCAGCCTTAAAGCAGCTAAAGCCGGAAAATAAAAAGGTGGTAGCTATTTTAAGCGGTGGAAATATGGATGTCATCACGATGTCCTCTGTCGTACAGAATGGACTCATTCAGAGAGGAAGAATTTTTACAGTGTCTGTATTGCTGCCTGATAAGCCGGGTGAGCTGGTAAAGGTGTCGCAGGTAATTGCCGATATGCAGGGAAATGTTATCAAGCTGGAGCATAATCAGTTTGTCAGCATCAACCGGAGTGCTGCCGTGGAGCTTCGCATTACACTGGAGGCATTTGGCATGGAACACAGAGAACAGATAGTCAAAGAGCTGCAGGATAAGGGCTATCGTCCGAAGATTGTTCAGCCGAAGAGTATATATTAGTATGAAAAGAGAACAAAGGGGCGCCTGCTATGCGCTGATTTCTGCGATATTATTCAGTACAGGCGGGTTATTTATCAAGCTGATTCCATGGTCAGGCTATTCCATAAATTCAGCAAGAAATTTTTTTGCATTCATAATGATGATGCTTTATCTGTATGTTAAAAGGAAGAAGCCGGTTTTTAACAGGACAATTTTTTTCGGTGCTGCTGCCTACGCCGTGACAAATACCTGCTTTACACTTGCCACTAAGATGACCTCTGCGGCAAATGCGATTGTACTGCAGTTTTCTGCGCCGATTTTTATTATTCTGATAGCCTGGGCAGTCTTAAAGAAGCGGCCGGGAGTATTGGAAATCCGCGCATGTCTGGTAGTATTTGCCGGAATTATCTGCTTCTTTCTGGACAGCCTGTCCATGGATGGAATTACCGGAAACCTGATTGCGCTGGTCTCCGGTATCAGCTATGCCGTGTATTTTTCGTATAAGGATCTGACACATGCAGATTATGATTCGGTTTTATTTTATGGGCAGCTTCTAAGTATTCTGATAGGTCTTCCATCGTTACTTACAGAGCCGTCTGTTACGCTGCAGTCAGTAGCTTATGCGGCATTGCTCGGAATATTCCAGATGGGACTTGCGTTTATTCTGCTGAGCAAGGCGATAGAGATGACCTCTGCCATCACAGCATCCTTGATTTCTGCGATAGAGCCGATACTCAATCCGGTTCTGGTAGCCGTGTTTTATGGAGAAACAATCGGGAGACTTTCTGTGGCAGGTGCGGTAATTGTTATCGCCGGAATAGTGACATATCAGATATGCAGTCATCGGGCAGCATCAGGAAAGGATGGAAATCCAGATGGAGAAAATCGTAAAGCAGGCGCTTCTGTATGACTTTTACGGAGAACTGCTGACAGAGCATCAAAAACAGGTATATGAGGATGTTATATTAAATGACTATTCTTTTACCGAGGTAGCACAGGAGCGTGGTATCAGCAGGCAGGGCGTACATGATTTAATTAAACGCTGCAATAAGATTCTTGAGGATTATGAAGAAAAGCTTAAGCTGGTGGAGAAATTCTTAGGCACTAAAGAGCTGGTAGAACAGATAGATACGCTGCTTGCGGAATACCGGAGCGATAAGGACGAGCAGAAGCTGGAACAGATAGAGCAGATTACAGATGAGATATTGAAGAAGATGTAGTTGAACATATGGCTGAACTGTCAAGAAAAAATGCTTGACAAGCGTTTGAAAATGTTGTATGATACCAAAGTGCTTATCACAAGGAGGACGACTATGGCATTTGAAAGCCTATCCGAGAAGTTACAGAATGTATTTAAAAATTTAAGAGGAAAAGGTCGCCTGACAGAGGCAGATGTAAAGGCTGCGTTAAAGGAAGTAAAAATGGCTCTCTTAGAGGCCGACGTAAGCTTCAAGGTGGTAAAACAATTTGTGAACTCTGTTTCGGAACGTGCGGTAGGACAGGAAGTACTGGAAAGCCTGACACCGGGACAGATGGTTATCAAGATTGTGAATGAAGAGATGGTTAAGCTCATGGGTTCAGAGACTACAGAGCTTAAGCTGAAGCCGGGTAATGAAATTACTGTTATTATGATGGCAGGTCTTCAGGGTGCCGGTAAGACAACCACCACAGCCAAGATTGCCGGGAAGCTCAAGCAGAAGGGAAAAAAGCCTTTGCTGGCAGCCTGTGACGTATATCGTCCGGCGGCGATTGAACAGCTTCAGATTAATGGGGAAAAGCAGGGAGTACCGGTATTCTCCATGGGTGATAAGAATAAGCCGGTCAATATTGCGAAAGCAGCGATTGAGCATGCGGCAAAGAACGGCATGAATGTAGTGATTCTGGATACTGCAGGACGTCTTCATGTAGATGAGGATATGATGGCAGAGCTTCAGAAGATTAAGGAAAATGTTCCTGTATATCAGACGGTGCTGGTAGTAGATGCCATGACCGGACAGGATGCAGTGAATGTAGCTTCCGTGTTCAATGACAAGATTGGCATTGACGGCGTTATTCTCACGAAGATGGATGGTGATGCACGAGGCGGTGCAGCACTCTCTATCAAGGCAGTAACCGATAAGCCGATTCTTTACATTGGTATGGGTGAGAAGCTCTCCGATTTGGAGCAGTTTTATCCGGACAGAATGGCTTCCCGAATCCTTGGGATGGGAGATGTTTTGACGCTGATTGAGAAAGCGGAATCAGCGATGGATGTGGACAAAGCCAGGGAGATGGAGAAGAAATTCAAAAAAGCGCAGTTTGGCTTTGATGATTATCTGGAAAGTATGAACCAGATGAAGAAGATGGGAGGACTTACCGATTTGCTTGGCATGATTCCGGGCATGGGAAGTCAGCTTAAGAATGTGGACATTGATGAGAAGCAGATGGCAAGAGTGGAAGCCATGATTTTGTCAATGACGCCGCAGGAGAGAAGCAATCCCGATATTCTGACTCCGTCAAGAAAAAGACGTATCGCCAACGGCGCAGGAGTGGACATTGCGGATGTCAACCGTCTGGTCAAGCAGTTTGAACAGGGACGTAAGATGATGAAGCAGATGTCCGGTATGATGGGTGGAAAAGGAAAGCATGGCAGGTTCAAGCTTCCGTTTTGATATATTACCACAGTTTATTTATGAAAAATTCAGGAGGTGAAATAAGATGGCAGTAAAGATGAGATTAAGAAGAATGGGACAGAAGAAGGCTCCTTTCTATAGAATCATTGTTGCAGATTCCAGAAGCCCAAGAGACGGCAGATTTATCGAGGAAATCGGTGTATACGATCCGACTAAGGAGCCGGCTTACATTAAGGTTAATGAGGAATTAGCAAAGAAGTGGTTAGCAAATGGTGCTCAGCCTACAGAGGTAGTTGGCAAGCTGTTAAAGATTGCCGGTGTTGAGAAATAGGTTTCGCTGTTGGAGGTGAATACCCATGAAAGAATTAGTCGAAGTAATCGCAAAAGCATTGGTTGATTTTCCTGATGAGGTTGTAGTAACCGAAACAGAGAGCGAAAAAGCTATTGTTGTAGAGCTGAAGGTAGCTTCTGCTGATACCGGAAAGGTAATCGGCAAGGGCGGAAGGATTGCAAAATCCATTCGCTCTGTTGTGAAAGCAGCAGCTACTAAGGATGATAAGAAGGTCATTGTGGAGATCCAGTAGGGTTCCATGAAAACGAAATCCCGTTGAACAGGTTTGTTTAACGGGATTTATTTGCAGATAACAAAAAGATTGAATAAGTGAGGATTGGCATGGAAGATTTGCTGCGTGTAGGTGTAATCAGCTCCACACATGGTGTGCGTGGGGAAGTTAAGGTATTTCCTACTACCGATGATGTACAGCGCTTTAAGAAATTAAAGGAAGTATGGCTGGATACAGGAAAAGAAAAGCTTCTTCTTACTATCGAGGGAGTAAAATTTTTCAAGCAGTTTGCAATTTTGAAGTTTAAGGGCTATGATAATATCAATGACATAGAGAAATATAAGGGAAAAGAGCTCTGGGTGACAAGAGAGAATGCGGTTCCTCTGGAAGAAAATGAATATTATATCGCCGACCTTATTGGACTTAAGGTAGTTTCAGATGAGGGTGACGAGCTCGGAGAGCTTACCGATGTATTGCAGACAGGTGCGAATGATGTATACTGTGTGCGAATGAAAAATGGCAAAGAAGCCTTATTCCCAGCGATTGCAGAATGCGTGCAGAACGTTGATCTGGAAAAGGGAATTATGGTGGTTCATGTGATGGAAGGATTATTAGACTGATGAATTTTCATGTATTGACGTTATTTCCGGAGATGATTGAGGATGGATTTAATACCAGCATTACGGGAAGAGCATTGCAGAATGGTACGATTACGCTTGATGCCGTGAATATCCGGGATTATTCCACAAATAAGCATATGAGAGTTGATGATTATCCGTACGGCGGCGGTGCAGGCATGGTGATGCAGGCAGAGCCGGTGCATCTGGCATATCAGGCATTGCAGCAGAAGCTAGGGAAAGAAAGGCTGCGGGTGATTTATCTGACACCGCAGGGAAATGTCTTTTCTCAGCCCATGGCAGAGGAGCTTGCAAAGGAAGAAGATCTGGTATTCCTGTGCGGACATTATGAGGGCATTGATGAGCGTGTGCTGGAAATGATAGTGACAGACTATGTCTCGATTGGAGATTATGTACTGACTGGCGGAGAACTGCCGGCGCTGGTGATGATGGATGCTATTTCCCGTCTGGTGCCGCAGGTGTTAAACAATGAGGTTTCTGCCGAGTTTGAGTCCTTCCATGATAATCTGCTGGAATATCCGCAGTATACGCGTCCGGAGGAATACATGGGGAAGAGGGTACCGGATATTTTGCTTTCCGGGCATCATGCGAAAATTGAACAGTGGCGCCGGGAGCAGTCTTTGAAGCGTACGCTGGAACGCAGACCGGAGCTTCTGGACGGAAATGAAGCACTGACGAAAAAGGATAAAGAGTACTTACAGAAATTACGAGGATGAGATGAAAAAAGCAAAATCATTACTGAAGATTGTATTTGGAAGAACGGGTGTTGTATTCTTACTGCTGCTTGTGCAGCTCGGATTGCTGCTGGCAGCATTTCAGTATCTGAGTGAATATATGATATATATTTATGGTGGTTTTACGCTGTTAAGTGCTGTCACAGTCATTCATATTCTGAACGAAAAAGTTGACCCGAGCTTTCAGCTGGTATGGGTGATACCGGTGCTGGTGCTGCCGGTATTTGGCTGCCTGATGTATATTTTTGTACAGCTGCAGGTGGGAACAAAATATATCGCAGGAAGGCTGCGGACGCTGCAGGGGCAGACAAAGCCTTATCTTAAGCAGGATGAACAGGTATCGGAGGAGCTTAGGAAGGCGGATATGAGCATGTCACATCTGTGCTCTTACATGAATTCGTGTGCGGGTTTTCCTGTTTATCAGAATACAGAGGTAATGTACTTCCCACTTGGCGAGGATAAATTCAGACAGATGAAGGAGGAGCTCAGGAAGGCGGAGAAATTTATCTTTCTTGAGTATTTTATCGTCGAAGAAGGAAAAATGTGGAATGAAATTCTGGAAATCCTTGAACAGAAGGTGAAGGAAGGCGTAGAGGTGCGGTTTTTGTATGACGGTATGTGCTCTATCATGCTGCTTCCATATTCTTACCCCAAGAAGCTTCGACAGATGGGGATTCAGTGCAAGATGTTTTCCCCGATTAAGCCGATGCTTTCTACTCATCAGAATAACCGTGACCACAGAAAAATACTGGTTATCGACGGTCACACGGCATTTACGGGCGGTGTGAATCTGGCAGATGAGTATATCAATGAAAAGGTACGCTTTGGTCACTGGAAGGATACGGCTGTGATGTTAAAGGGAGATGCCGTCCGCAGCTTTACTCTGATGTTTTTGCAGATGTGGAATATAGATGTCAGAAAGCCGGAGGAGTATGAGAAATATCTCCTGCCGCCTTCTGCAGAGAAAAGGGAAGAGATGGGATTTGTCTGCGGCTATGGTGACAGTCCGTTTGACGGGGAGAATATTGGAGAGCAGGTTTATATGGAGCTTCTGCACACGGCAAAGCGCTATGTACATATTATGACACCATACCTGATATTGGATAATGCCATGATACGTGCACTTACCTATGCGGCAAAATCCGGAATTGAGACGATTATTATTATGCCGCATATACCGGACAAGTTATATGCGTATCTGCTGGCGCGCACCTATTATGAAGAGCTTATTAGGGCAGGCGTACAGATTTATGAATACACACCGGGCTTTGTGCATGCCAAGGTATTTGTCAGTGATGATGAGAAAGCAGTAGTAGGAACGATTAATCTTGATTTCCGCAGTCTTTATTTGCATTTTGAATGTGCGGCGATGATGATGCAGAATCCTGTTATACAGGATGTCGAGGCCGATTTCCAGAATACACTTCAGAAATGTCAGAAGATGACTCTGGAGGATTGCAGGCACTATAATGTATTTAAGCGGATGACAGGAAGAATATTAAGGATTTTTGCACCGCTGATGTAAAAAGAACTTGCAAATATACAAAAAACATGATATTATATTAAAGTTGTGAGAAGACGAGACGTTCCTCTGGTATAGATGGATATATTTAAGAACGTCCAGAATAACAAGGAGGCACACTAATGAGTGAAATTATCAAGAACATTGAAGCTGCTCAGTTAAAGGCAGAGGTTCCAAGCTTTAACGTAGGTGATACAGTTAAGGTTTACGCAAAGGTTATCGAGGGAAATCGTGAAAGAATTCAGGTTTTCGAGGGTACCGTATTAAAGAAGCAGGGCGGTTCTAACCGTGCTACTTTCACAGTAAGAAAGTCATCCAACGGCATTGGCGTTGAGAAGACCTGGCCTTTACATTCCCCTATCGTTGATAAGGTAGAGGTTGTTCG
>JAGANQ010000019.1 GCA_017624115.1 Lachnospiraceae bacterium | reverse complement strand
GCTTCCACCCCCATCCATATAAAATTTTCCGTCCTTCTCTTATTCTACTTTGAACCTGTTTGATGTTTTCTTCAGATTTTCTACAACCTCATGCAGCTGTACAATGCTGTCCTTCATGCTGTTTACAGAAGAAAGATTGTGACCTGTTGCCTCTTTTACTACCGTAACTGTAGATGCAACCTCCTGCACTCCCGCCATCTGCTCCTCAGAAATAGCAGCAAAGGTCTGGGCACTCTCATCTACCTGCTGAATATCCTCAATAATTCCATTTACTTTATGATGAATATCATCCACTGCATCAGAAATCACAGCGAAGCTCTGTTTTGTTCTATCCACCACTGCAACACTCTGCTCAATCTTGTCCACATTTTCATTTGTCTGTGAAACCGTAATCGTAATGATATTCTCCACTTCTTTAATAAGCTTTGCAATATCCTCCGCTGAGTGTGAAGAATTATCAGCCAGATTCTTGATTTCCTCTGCTACTACCGCAAAGCCTCTTCCTGCCTCTCCTGCTCTTGCTGCCTCAATCGAAGCGTTTAATGCAAGCAGATTTGTCTGGGAAGCAATCTCTTGAATAACCGATATAATACTGCTGATTTTACCCGTCAGTGTTTCTGCTTCACTAACTGTTCCTGCCAGCTCTGTTATCGCTTCCTTAATTCCCATGATTTCTTTGGAAACCGCCTGAATATCATTCTGACCGGTCTGTGTCGCCTCCATGGTAGAGCCAAGTGCCGTTCTTGCTTCACTTCCCTTACCCATAATTCCATTAACAGCCTCATTTACCTTTCCTGCCATCTCTGCCACCGTTGCCGCAGACGCCGATAACTGATTCATATTTTCAGAAATCATCTCAGAGGAATTGTTAATCGCATTTGACTGTTCTTCCAGAATATCTGCTGCATCCTTACATTCATCTGTCTCTGTCTCCAGATTCTTCATTGCATCCTTCAGGTCTGTTACTACACCACGGATACTGCCCACGCTCTCATTTACAGAATGTACCATTGCACCAATCTCTGTCTTATTCTTAATTTCGAGGCTGTCTGTCAAGTCGCCATCTGCTACCTTCTTCATATAATCATTTACCTTTAAAATCGGCTTTGTCAGGCTGCCAATAACCACTGTCAATACTACCATCAGTATCACCATCGCCAAAATAAAGCAGACAATAGAGCCTTGTGCCACCTTATAGCAGTCTTCAAGAATCGTGCTCTCCGGCATAATAACCAGAAGCGTCCAGTCAAGTCCCTCTATCGTCTGTGACGCTACCATGGAAGCAACTCCATCAAGCAAATACTTTTCTCCTACAGCACCTGCTGCCAGATCCTCTGCTAACTTCGGGTAAACTGCCGATAATGCCTGATTCCTCTTTGTCTCATCCATTGCACTGATAATCTCTCCCTTGCTGTTAACAAGCAGAGATTCTCCATCTGCAAGCTCCATACCGGCAAGCTTATCATCAACAGCAGAAAGAAACACGTCTGCCCCCAGTACGCTGAAGCCGTCTCTCAGCATACAGGACAAAGTAATGCACACTTCTCCTGTCACGGTATCCACGTAGGTATCCGTATACTGAATTCCTTTATTCTCTTTGGCATGTACATACCAGTTTCTTTCCTTAATATTCGTGACAAGCTGTCTTTCTGCCGAAGAGATACCCGGATAAATCAGGAAATCATCCTCATAGCCAATATATAATCCATTTGGAATACTCTCAAAATCATCCTTTATGCTTTCCATATATGTAGTGCGTGCTGCCTTAGAGCTTCTCTCATTGGCATAGCTTGCAGCAGTTGTCATACTGTATTCATTGAGCTCCATCCAGTTCTCAAGGCTGCTCTTTCCTTCTGCCGCCACACTCTTCATCCACCTGGTATCTGCTTCATACAGAGAATTATAGGATATTACCAGACTGACTGCCGAAGAAACCAGCATAGCAATTCCTACCAGAAATCCAACCGTAAGAAGAAGCTGATTACGGATCTTACCCGTGCGAACCTTCGTTTTCTTTGCAGTTTCCTTTACATTTTTTGTTTTCGCTTTACCCATAGCATTTCCTCCTGATGTTCTTGTGCGGCATCCCGTCCCACTATAGTCATATAGAAACAGTATACCATTTTTTAGTCTAAAAAGGAAGAGTTCCTTTCACATTTTAACCAGTTTTATATGCCCTGCTCCGGGTATACTTATCCACCTGTCTGCATACATTGTAAAAACAAATTTTTCAGAGGTTTTTTGTGAAAAGCTATATTGAAGAGCGGGCTGTAGAAATAGCCAATTTTATTATCGACAACAATGCCACTGTACGCCAGACTGCCAGGCAGTACGGCATCAGCAAAAGTACCGTGCATAAGGATATGACCGAGCGCCTGGGCGAGCTAAATCCGGCACTTGCCAGACAGGTCCGCCAGGTACTCGATATCAACAAATCCGAGCGGCATATCAGAGGCGGTATGGCTACCAGAGAAAAATATCTGTCCAAACATAAAGAAATATGATATGATGATAAAAACAAATGAAAAGAGGGGTTATATGTACACTTACAGTCTGGTTCAATGGATGATGTTTTTCTTTGTCTACTGCTTTTTCGGGTGGTGCATCGAATCAGCCATCGTTTCCATACAGAAAAGAAGATTTGTCAACCGCGGTTTTTTACGAATTCCGATGCTGCCGCTCTATGGTTTTGGAGCTGTCCTGATTCTTTTTCTTACAATTCCGGTGAAAGACAAAATCCAGTTAGTTTACATTGTTGGCATGATTGGTGCAACTATTCTTGAATATCTCACCGGATGGGCGATGGAAGGTCTGTTTAAGATGAAATATTGGGACTACAGTAACCAGAGGTTTCAGCTTCATGGGCGGATTTGTTTAAGCTCATCCCTGTTCTGGGGCGTCCTTTCCGTCGCCCTGACTGAATACATTCATCCTCCTATTGAACACTGGATACTCGGACTCAGCCATACAGCAATAACCGTAACTGTAAGCATCACCGCCTGTGTCATGCTTATCGATACTGTCGTATCCGCAAGAGCCGCTCTCGACCTGGCAAAGGTACTGGAGCATCTTGCCGCAGCAAAGGACGAAATCGAGCATATCCACACTCAGATAGAAGATTTAAAAAATGCTGCCCAGCAGCAGCTGGGAGATTTAAAGGAAAATGCCCAGCAGCAGCTTGAGGATATCAAAGAAGCAAAAGATACTGTTCAGGCACAGCTGAAGGAACACACCGAACAGCTGAAGGAACGTCTGAGCGAGCTTACTGAACAGCGGGAATCAGAAATGTCCCACCTCGGCTTTCTCAAGCAGCAGCTGTTAAAGGGACACCCAAGCGCCTATTCGCAAAAATTTAATACCACATTACGCGAGCTCAAAGAACAATTATATAAAAAGAAAGGATAGCCGATGCTGGCTATCCTTTCTTTTTATATAATTGTTTTAATTTACGGGGGGATAGAGAGTGCCCTCTGAGAGAGCACTCTCCAGAGTTATGAAAATGTTAAGTTATCATATCACCTCATCGATGATATGTTTATATCATACCCCATAATTGTGTCTATAGTTTGTACGTTCTCTTAATTAATCATAAAAATCATAAAGAAATATTTTTAAAAATAAAAAATTTCTAAACTTCTACAGCATTCTCCAGAAGGAATTCCAGAACCTTGTTATACAGCAGATTCTCCCTTACCAGTTCCTCACCGCCATAGTACTCCAGCAATGTTTCTTTCTCCATTCCGCTCTCTGTTACTGCCTTGGCAATTTCCTCATTAAATTCCTCTTCGCTGACAGTGATATTTTCTTCCTTGGCAATCATTTCCAGTATCATATACTTTGCGCATTCTTCCTGTCCATATTCCTGACACTGCTGATTGAAGGTTTCCTCTGTCATGCCGCTTGCAGAAAGCAGCGTTGCCAGGTCTGTGCCGTACATTGATGCCATGCTCTCATAGTAGCTCTTCATATCATTGGCATATTCTTCAACCTCTTTCTTCGGATAACCACTGATCGTTGTTGTCTCCTGTACGATTGCCCATATCTGTGTCAGTTTCTGATTATCCTTAACAAGCTGAAGTTCTTCTCTTACACTCTCCCTGTAAGCATCCACTGAATCATACATGGTATTTGCCGCAATCACTTCCTCTGTAAGCTCTGCTCCTACCACGCCGCTTATACTGTTGACAGTAACCGTGAATACAACCGGCTTTCCGGCAAGATCAGGGTTATTCTTATATGGATCAGGGAAGGTCAGATTTAAGTCTACCGTATCGCCAACCTTCACACCCACCAGTCCTTCTTCGAAGCCGTCAATGTATGTGTTTGAACCAATCGTCAGAGACTGTCCCTGTGCTGTTCCGCCGTCAAAAGCAACTCCATCCTTTGTTCCGACATAGTCAATGTTGACCGTATCTCCGTCTGCAACCGTATCACGGAAACGGGAGGCTACCTCTGCCTCCAGCTCTTCCTCTGTCACATCCGGAACAGCTGTAATCTCAACACCTTTATACTGTCCCAATGTCACATACTTGCTGTAGTCGCTCTCTGCCTTATTGCCGCAGCCTGCCAGCAGCAGCATCGCGCACAGTCCTGCTGCCATTACTCTTAATCCTTTTTTCATAATTGTCTCCTCATTCTCTTCTTAATCATTAATCCAGATACTGCTTAATCTTTGCAATCAGCGCATCATACTCCGCATCTGTCAGATGCTTTTCTGCAGGGTTCATAGCAAATACGCCGCCCCACTCATAGCCATCCCTGTACTTCGGTACAAGATGGAAATGCAAATGATGACCCGTGTCACCATAGGCACCATAATTTATCTTATCAGGATGAAACGCTTCCTGCAATGCTCTGGACACCTTTGCAATATCTGCAAAATAGTCATTTCTCTCCTCATCGGATAACTCTGTCATATCTCCGACATGCTTCTTATGAGCCACAATTACCCTGCCCTCATGGCTCTGCTCCTTGAACAGATAAACCTTGGAGGTTTTTAACTCGCAAATCTTAATACCGAATTTTGCTACCAGTTCACCTTCCATGCAATATGCACAATTTGTATCTACTGTCATCGTATTATCCTCTCTTTACTTGATATAGTATGATATTCCGGCAAAAGCCTGTCTCTATTATAGCCGCTTTCCGCTTATTTTTCAATCTTTAACTATAATAAAGTCATTCGCATACGGCAGCTTCTCTATCCAGTCACAAAACACATGCCATTCCTGCAGCTTATGATTTCTTCTCGCATAATATATGTTTGCCGCATTTTCATAATTCATCGTCACCGTACGCATCTGATTATAGCTCGACGGCAGAAGCTGAATCATATCATACCAGTCCTTTTTTTCCTTCGTCTCCAGATATTTGAGACGTACCTTTTCCAACTGTTCTACGACCTGCTCCATAAAGGCAAGCGTACCCTCCGTCATCTGGTCACAGCTGAAATCCTCCAGTGCAAACGGCTTACTGTGAATGCGGTGCATGGTACTTGTAGAATTTGCCACAGTTCCTACTTTATATGTGTCAAATTCCTTCCACCAATATAGCGGAGCCGTGATATCCACGGAGATAAATATCTGACGGATAAACTTTCGGTGGTCAGAACCAGCCTTCGCCAGCCTGTTGCCAAGGCTGCGGTCATTCTCACCCAGAATATAATTCCCCTCGTCATCATATGCACTGTCTATCCTGTCCCAGCTGTTAAGTGGATTTCTTGCTCCGCGGATTGCATTTTCCAGATTCATTACTGATGTTCTTTCTAAACGTATCATCCTTTTTCTCCATTCTGTGCGTGTATAGTAACCCTCAACATTTCCTATTATAACCGAAGCCTGTAAAAGTTACAATCGTCACTTTTATATTTATAGAATACATGCTATACTAGGTTGCATAACTCAACTTTTCAGATATGGAGGAATGTAAACTATGGAAACTGTATACGACCAGAAGCCACTCCGCGGAGGCGGTTTCAAATTATTCAGGCGGATTATCCTGCCGATTATTCTTATCGTTGCGGCACTTATCTTTGCCTCAAACTGTACCTATACTATTAAGGAGCAGGAGCAGGCGGTTCTGATTACCCTTGGTATCGCCCAGCCTGTAACAGAATCCGGGCTTCACTTCAAGATACCTTTTATCCAGCAGGTACGGAAAGTAAATACCACTATCCAGGGCTTCTCCATCGGCTATGATTCCGGTAATAATACCAACGAAGCAGAATCCCTGATGATTACCTCGGACTATAATTTTGTAAATGTTGATTTCTTCGTAGAATACAAGATTTCCGACCCGGTGAAGGCAATTTATGCCTCTGAACAGCCGATTGTGATTCTCAAGAATATTTCCCAGAGCTGCATCCGTTCCGTTATCGGCAGCTATGATGTCGACAGTGTTCTGACTACCGGAAAGAACGAGATTCAGGCTACTATCAAGGAGCGCATTATTGAACAGCTTGCACTTCACGATATCGGTATCCAGCTCGTGAATATCACGATTCAGGATTCTGAGCCGCCTACCGTAGAAGTTATGGAGGCTTTCAAAGCGGTAGAAACAGCCAAACAGGGAAAAGAAACTTCCATAAATAATGCCAATAAGTACCGCAATGAAAAACTTCCGGAGGCAGAAGCAAAGGTTGACCAGATTCTCCAGAATGCAGAAGCCACCAAAGAGCAGCGCATCAATGAAGCAAACGGTGAGGTGGCACGCTTCAACGCGATGTACGAGGAATATGTAAAAAATCCGGTTATCACCAGACAGCGTATGTTCTATGAGGCAATGGAGGATATCCTTCCATCCCTCAAGGTCATCATCAATGGTTCAGAAACCGCGGTTGATACAATTTTGCCATTAGAATCCTTTGTCACAGATACTGCTTCCACCGGAACCGGGACAGCAGACACTTCATCACAGCAGTAAGGAGGCTACCCATATGAAAAAATTAGTTGCAGGCGTTATTCTCGCCTTTGCTGCCATTATTGTTTTTTCCTCATCTATTGTCATTACACAGGAGGATGAATATAAGTTAATCCGTGAATTCGGGAAAATCAGCTCTGTTATCACTGAGCCTGGTGTCAGCTTCAAGGTACCATTTATCCAGAGTGCTGACACACTTCCCAAGCAGATTCTTATTTATGACCTGGCTTCCTCAGACGTCATTACCATGGATAAGAAGACCATGATTACAGACAGCTATGTTTTGTGGAAAATTGATGACCCTCTCTTATTTGCCCAGACGCTGAACTCTTCCGTCTCCAATGCAGAAAGCCGTATCGATACGGTTGTTTACAACGCTATCAAAAACGTTATCAGCAGTCTTTCCCAGAATGACGTCATCAGCGGCAGAGACGGTGAGCTGACAGAAGCCATCATGGCTAATATCGGTTCCACCATGGGACAGTATGGCATCACTCTTCTGACTGTAGAAACGAAACGGCTTGACCTTCCGTCAGACAACAAATCTGCGGTTTACGAGCGTATGATTTCTGAGCGTGATAAAATCGCTGCCACTTACATAGCAGAGGGTAATTCCGAAGCACAGATTATCCGCAATGCTACCGACAAGGAAATCAGCATCAATCTCTCTGCCGCAGAGGCTGAAGCAGAGCGCATTATCGCAGAGGGTGAAGCAGAATACATGAGAATTCTCGCTGAGGCATATGCCGACCAGTCCAGAACAGAATTTTATGCCTTTGTGCGTTCCCTCGATGCAGCCAGAGCATCCCTGACCGGAACCAATAAAACACTGATTCTCTCTTCGGACTCTCCGATTGCACAGATTTTCCAGTCACAGCCATAGTGTTTCACAAAACAAAGCGGAATTTCCTATTACACGAAAAAACCTCTGGGCGGAATCCCAGGGGTTTTTTCTGTATGTATGTATAATGTGAGGGAAAGCAAAAAAGCAAAGACGTATCTCTATACAAGAACGCCTTTGCTTTGTACAACTTTATTATAGCAACATCTGAAAATTTGTCAAGACTTTTTAATACGTATTTCTCATTTCTTCCGGTATATAACGCACAAAAATGTGATTATATATGTAAGAGACAAGAAACGCTGTCAGACCAAAGCCAAAGAAAACAGCAATCGGGAGGAACAGCCAGATTAAAACGCCACATACTGCCAGAATGACAACCAGCAGAATCGTCCATGGCAGATGACGGATTGCCATAAAAAATGCATTTTTTACCGTCTGCTTAATCGTATTTTCAAACTGTGCCTGTAAAGGGAACACATAAGCCGCAGTGCACAGTGCAATGAAAGAAAGTGCCATCATCAATGCCTGCAGCAGCTTTCCATAGGATGCATCAACATTGCTGAAGAAATAAATATCTGTTCCCAGCACAACTGACACCAGAATCACCAGCAGCCAGATAATCGTAGACTGCTTAAAATTCTGCTTAAATGCTTTCCAGAAGCCCTGCCACATATACCCTTCCTTGTCTCTCGCCATCTTCATCGTCACAGACATCATCGCCGTAACGGAAGCGCCTATTGTAAATACCGGCAGTGAAAATACTACAAAGATAATATTCAGCCACACCACATCCACTAGCTTATTGATTGTCCGAAAAAACGGATTATCAAAGTTAAATAAATTTCCCACTTGAATTTACTCCTTTCGTAAAACCATCTGTCTAATCGAATTATAGCGAACTAATACTAAAAAAGCAAATATTTGTCCTCATTTTATGAAAATTTCATTTTTATCACAGTTTTTTTCCTTGTCTGACACAGAAATTATGATAAAATATACCACAGAGAGCTACAAAACAGGAAAACAAAGGAGAACTATTATGTCGTTAAAAGAATCTGCCAAAAATGAACGAAAAAAATTCAGCGAAATACCGGGCATTTCAAAGAAAATCCAATATATCTGGGATTACTACAGATACTGGATATTTGGTATCGCCATTGGCATAGCCTTCTGCTGGTCTATCGGAAGCAGCGTTTATAATAATATAAAGTACACACAGATTTTCTACTGCGCTATCTTTAATAACATGCTGCCGGATGAAATACTTAAGACTATGGAAACAGGCTTTGCTGACTATTATGGTCTGGACCCGGAATCCGAAACCATGCACTTCGACTCCACCTATATTCTCTCGGATGATGACCCGGAAAGCACTTATATGACAGTCCAGAAAATCGGTGCCATGGTTGCCTCCAAAACAGTAGATGTTATGATTGGAGATACATTCACACTGGCACAGTACGCAAGCGATGGCTATTTCTATGACCTCAGCGAACTGCTTTCACCAGAAAGCTACGAGGCACTTTCTGATTATATCATAGAATATACCTATGTAGAGGATGATGTTTCGATTACTATACCATGCGCGATTGATTTAAGCCAGTCCGAGCTGGTAAAAAACGGTATCATCTATGTTGAAGAACCGATTGCCGGCATCGTGATTAACTCACAGAATCCACTCGTAGCAGCAAAATACATCGAATATATCTTCGGTCTGTAACATTCCTATGCTTTGTGCCGTACGACGGGAAGCCACATTTTCCTTTGGCACAAAGCATTTTATTTTTCCCTTTCGCTCCATTCTTTCCCGTACATACGCAAGAATCGCCTCACATGCCTCTCTGGCATATCCCTGTCTGCGCTTTTTAGGAAGCACTGCATATCCAAGCTCAAGATAATCTTCTCCGTCATTCTCTCTGTCCTCTATACCTGCAATTCCGATAAGCTCTCCGCTTTCCTTCTCCACAAGCGCCCATATACCGTATCCGAAAAAGCCATACTGGTACCGGATATACGCCTGCAGGAACTCACTTTTTTCTTCTTCGGAAGGATGTTCCGGCATATCTTTAAGCCTCAGTCCTGCCTCCATGGCAAGCTCGCAGAAAATCTCCGACTCATCACCGGCAAGCTCCCTGATATACAGCCTCTGTGTCTGCGCAATCACAAGCGGCTGATGATGAAACCGCTGCCAGACCATCCTCAGATAATCTGCATCAATATCTTCCAGGCTTTGTACAACATACGCCGCATGTGGTATATGAAACCCACCCTTCCATTCCAGCCCCAGCAGGGCAATTCCTGCATGTTCTGCTTCTATTGCCACCTTCGGCACATCCGTAAGCAGCAAACTTTCCTGCTTTACAAAAGGCTGCCGGGGACTACTCTCCCCTAACAGCCTGTATATCTGTTCCGGCTCTATTTCCAGCACAGAGATTCCCGCACCGCGAATCTCCGTGAGAAAATGCCCGAGTTCTCTCTCTCTGTTCTTTTGTTGAATGACTGCAACCAGCGTCGTCCACATCATCTCTGACTGCTAAACAGTTTCCGGTTCCGGATAATCCACGCCAAATGTGTCAACCGTTACCTTCTTCATCATCTGTGCTTCCATCGGTCTGTCCATATAATCCGTCTTTGTCTCAGCAATACGGTTTACTGCATCCATGCCTTCTATAATCTTCCCAAATGCAGCATAAGCGCCACCCAGATGTGGAGCAGCTTCATGCATAATAAAGAACTGGGAACCTGCGGAATCCGGTATCTGGGTTCTCGCCATGGATAAAACGCCCTCTGTATGCTTCAAATCATTCTTAAAGCCGTTCTGTGAAAACTCTCCCTTAATTTCATAGCCAGGGCCACCCATACCTGTGCCCTCCGGGCATCCGCCCTGAATCATAAAGCCTCTGATTACTCTGTGGAAAATAATTCCGTCATAAAATCCCTTCTTTACCAGACTGATAAAGTTATTCACTGTATTTGGTGCAATCTCCGGATACAGCTCTGCCTTCATTACGTCTCCATTTTCCATTTCAATCGTTACAATCGGGTTACTCATCTTTCTTTACTCCTTTTCAATGTTTATTATTAAGAGCACGTTTTCGTACTCTCATCTCACAATTAAAATGAACGTCCTCCTCCGCCATGGCTGTGTCCGCCGCTGCTGGTATGATGTCCGCCTCCGCCACCGCGGCTTCCGCTGCTGCCAGAGCTGCTTGATTCAATGCGCCTGGAGGTTGTTGTTCTTCTAATGAAATTATCCATTCTGTTATTTATCTTCAATCCGTTTTTCGAATAGGTTCTCTCATTTACTGTCATATTCGTTTTCGCCTGCCAGCTCATAATCGCTACCACGATTCCGGCAGCCGCAGCCGCAATCGCCAGGCGGAAATACCAGTAGCTGAGGATTGTTTTTTCCTCATCATACACATACATTGTGTCCTGATAATTGTCTGGATTCGTGGTTGTATCATTATATACCGGCGGCTTTGTCAGATACTTTTCTGAAGACTCCAGATAAGAAAGACAGGTATTATAATAATCCCCAGCCGTCAGATATCCATACAAATCATCGAGCAGAGAATCAATCCTCGCCTCTGTAAAATATGTCTCTGCCTTCCCCGAGGTAGACAGCCATACAATCCGGTTATCCATGTCAATGCAGAGAATCATATAATTTCCATATGGCTCATCATAGCCAAACGCGTGCTCGTCACCAAAATCATCCGCATAATCTACGGTTTCTTTACCTCCGGTATCATTTGTGGTTAATATGTACAGCTCTGTCTCCAAAGCATCCTCCGCACTGATACATGCCTGATTAAGATCAGCTTCCTCCGTGTCCGTCAGAAGGTCTGCATAATCAAATACCCTCTGCGTATCATCATTTGCCAACGCCGGTACTGCTATGATACATGCCATGCACAAAAACAGAGACAGAACATACTTTACTTTATTTTTTATCCTCATGCCAGAATGCCTCCTATTATCGTCAGCAGCACATATACTGCTGCTGTGATTCCGCCAAACCATGCAAGCACCTTGCCGCTGCTGATTGGCAGAGTTCCTACGATTTTTCCTGTCTGTCCATTCAGGGCAAACATATACTCTTTGCCCTTATAGCGGTAATTCAGAAGCCAGACCGGAAGCATGGCATAGGTAGCACGCTTGCAGCTCAGACGGACATTCTTTTCTGTCACAGCCGTACTGGAATAGCCGCTGATAGTGTCTCTCGCTTCCTTGAAAATATATCCTTCCAGACGATTCTCGACACGCTTTTTCAGCTCATCACTGGTAAAATTATATTTTTCTGCCATATAGCCGGACAGATAGCCCATGTTAAATTCCTGCAGTTCGCCATAAGAATACGGCTCCAGCCTATCCATTACAGAATCCGGCATCTTTTCCGAAGCGTCCACCGGAACCTTTTCGTAATAATCGCTGACATCGCGATACACATGGTAATGGTCGGTATGCGTATATTCCATATCTCCGCGGCGTTCTCTCTTCACTCTGGTACAGTTGGCATTCAGTTTTGCATTTGCATAATAATCATACAGCCAAAATGGTACATACATACCGGTTATCTTCTCAATCGTATTCTGCGAAGTAAAATCCTTCGGTGTCAGCATTCCCTTCTTACACCATGCGCGGTAACTGTTCTGTGCCTGCTCTTTACTAATCTTAAACGGTATAATACGTGCCGGCATTTTCTCTCCGCTCAGCCGGTCCTCCATCAGAGTCGGGCTTCCGCAGAAGCTGCAGAAGGTTGCCGCCGTATAATCGTCCGTCACAATCTCTGCGCCGCAGTTGGAACAGGTATACCGCTTAATGCTGGCTTCCTCTCCGGTTTCATATGCAGTATTCTCCTCAGCTGTTTCCATTTCTTCCACTGTTTTTACCGTATCGCAATGCTCACAGAGCATCTGCTGCAGAGTACTGTCAAATATCATCGGAGCTCCACAATTAGGACATTTATATTCTCGAACCATCGTCTCTCCCTCCTGCTATACAATCAGATAATTTTTTTCCTTCAATGACTGCTCTATCAGCTCAAAGGTTTTCTCACTGTCCGCCTCTATCGTATGATAATGATAATTTGAAGTGATATTTTTCAGCGGACTTGACTTTCCGCTGTATATTGTCTCTAGAAATTCCTGTACCTGCCTCCTCGAGCTGATATTGAGCTCCGCCCGGATTTTACCATATACTTTATGATTGATATATACATCTAATACCTTACCGCCTAAATCTACAATTGTATTTAATTCATCCTCCATCTCCTCGTCCGTATGGCTGACCTTAAATACTCTCGTCATCTTCTTTTCCTGCCGGATATAATACCCTCTGTTTGTCGAAAGAATATCATAGCCTGCAGCCCGCAGCAGTGCAATATCCTGTACAATTACCTGCCGGCTTACCTGATATTTTTCAGCAAGCCTGACGCCTGCGACAGGAGCCGTACTGTTCTTTATTGTCTCTACTATTTGATTTCTGCGTTCTTCGCCTGTCATCACTGTATTCCCTTCTTCGCACTTCTTCTGCCTGCGCTCTGAACGTGTGCAGAGCACGTACTTTTATTATACAATACAATCCAACTCCTTGCAACTTGTTCATAATTCGTTCAAACATCATTCAAAAACCTTTTACATTATGAACACTTTTTCTTCACGATTGACTTATATAATAACATCATAAAGTTACACAACCGCTAAATGTTTTGATTTTTACTTTAAAGTTTTTTCATAATAATGAGCAGGCAGTTGCTTTTGCTTGCTCTCCTCCCTTTTAAGATGTTTTACCCTCAGAGACGTACAGGTTTACACCTGTACGTTTTCCTGTTCTTATCCCCACTCTTTCCTCATACACTGACAGTAAGAAAGTCTTAAGGACGTGTTATTTTGATACATAATCTGCAGGCATTTCTCTGGAGTCCTTTTATGCTGGCAGCCTTTTTTTCTGTCGGTCTGTCCTACACCATACATCTGCGTTTCTTTCCTCTTTTCCACATGAGCCAATGGCTTTCTGCCACCATTGGCTCCCTCCTTCGCCCCAAAAAGAAGGCTGACGTGCACAGAGTATCTGCTTTTGAAGCTATGAGCACTGCACTCGCAGGCAGCATGGGAATCGGGAATATCGCAGGTGTTGCTTCCGCACTGACCGCCGGCGGACCGGGGGCTATTTTCTGGATGTGGATATCCGCAGTCTTCGGTATGATGACAAAGTACGCAGAAATTGTCCTGGGTTACCGTTACCGCCATCGTGATAAAAAAGGCCGCTGGTACGGCGGACCTATGTATTATATAAAAGAGGGTCTGCACTGTCCGCCTCTTGCTGCCATCTATGCCATGTTCGGTACACTGGCAGCGCTCGGCATGGGAAACATGACGCAAAGCAACTCTATTTCCAATGCTTTATATGATGTTTTCGGATTTCCTCCTGCAGCCAGTGCCATCCTCCTTATCGGTATGTGCTCTCTTGCTGTGCTGGGCGGATTTTCCCGAATTTCCAGGATGTCTGCCGTGCTGATTCCGTTTATATCTCTCTTTTACCTTGCGGGTTCCATGCTGGCTATCCTGCTGCATATCGACAGACTTCCCGGTGCCATCGGTCTGATTTTTTCGGAAGCTTTTTCACTGCGCTCCGTCTTTGGCGGAGTTGCCGGATATTCGGTTTTTCAGGCTGTCCGTACCGGTGTCGCCAGAGGCGTTTTTTCCAACGAAGCTGGTCTTGGCAGTTCTGTGCTTGCACATGTCGCTTCAGATGAACCTGATGCCGTAAGGCAGGGGATGTGGGGAATGTTTGAAGTATTTGCTGATACCATCGTGGTCTGTACCATTACTGCACTTGTCATCCTTACCAGCGGCATTTACGATATTTCTCTGTATGCAGCCCAACTGCCGGAGCTGCCTGACGGCATCGTACTGGCAACCCGCTCGTTCTCAGCCGTATTCGGTTCAATGGGTGGCTATTTCACTGCCTTTGCCACGGTTATCTTCGCCTTTGCCACGCTGCTCGCCTGGTCACATTATGGCTCCCAGTGCTGTTCCTATCTGTTTGGAGAGCGTTCACTTCCTATATTCCGTTTTATGTTTCTGGCATCGCTGCTGCCGGGCTGTCTGATTGAGATGGATGCTGTCTGGGAAATTGCAGATGTCTGTAACGGACTGATGGCAATACCAAATCTCATTGCCCTCTGCCTGCTGTACCGGCAGGTCGCACCGATACCAAGAAAACATCTTTAACAGTAAAAAGGAGCTGCTGCAAAACTATCAGCTTAAAGCTTAATTTTGCAGCAGCTCCTTCTTTCTTGCTTTTTTATCTCATCTTAGACTTCAAAAATCAAATCACCATAGGAAGGCATTGGCCATGCTTCCTTATCTACCAGCATCTCCAGCTTATCTACAGGAGTTCTGAGTGCTGTCATTGCAGGCATTACCACATCCTTATAGGCATATGCCATATCCTTATTGCAGTTCTTGGAGGAAGCCTCTGCTACAGCCTCCTTTAAAGCAGAGAGCGCAACCTTGGACTCAGACAACAGGTCAGATACTTCGATTAACAGCTCTGTCTGTACGCTGACATCTGCATCTGCACACGCAGCCTTTACCGCGCTTAAGGAATTTGCCAGTGTCGTTGTATATTTTACAACTGCAGGAATAATCTGCTTTGTTGCCATATCAATCATGGTCAGAGCTTCGATGTTGATGCTCTTTGCGTATGTCTCATACAATACTTCCTCACGGGACTCCAGTTCCGCTCTGGTGAAGATACCAAACTTCTCAAATAACTTTACTGACTTCTCGGTTGTCAGTGTAGAAGTGGCATCTACCATAGACTTGATATTCGGAAGTCCTCTTCTCTCAGCTTCTTCCACGCATTCGTCTGAATAGCCATTGCCATTGAACACAATTCTCTGATGCTCTGTCATGTATTTCTTAATCAGATCATGTACAGCCATATCGAAGTCCTCTGCCTTCTCCAGCTCATCAGCAGCCTCACAGAATGCCTCCGCTACAATAGCATTCAAAGTTGTGTTCGGGCTTGCAATAGAATCAGCGGAGCCTACCATACGGAACTCAAATTTATTACCGGTGAAAGCAAACGGTGACGTTCTATTTCTGTCAGTCGCATCCTTATCCAGATCAGGAAGTGTGGATACACCTGTCTGCAGCTTTCCGCCATGCAAACTGTGAGTTGCCTCGCCTGTCTCAACCAGCTGCTTTACAACATCCTCCAGCTGCTCACCAAGGAACATGGAGATAATAGCAGGCGGCGCCTCATTTGCTCCAAGTCTGTGGTCATTTCCAACATCAGAAGCAGACTGACGAAGCAAATCTGCATGTGTATCAACAGCCTTCATAATGCAGGCAAGTACCAGCAGGAACTGAATGTTCTCGTTTGGTGTATCGCCCGGATCAAGTAAATTTACGCCATTATCAGTTGTCAGAGACCAGTTATCATGCTTACCGGAACCATTGACGCCTGCAAACGGCTTCTCATGCAGCAGACATGCCATGCCGTGATGCTCAGCAACTCTCTTCATGGTTTCCATAACTAACTGGTTATGGTCTACAGCGATATTTGCTGTCTCATAAATAGGTGCCAGCTCATGCTGTGCCGGAGCAACCTCATTATGCTGTGTCTTGGCAGTAACCCCGAGTTTCCACAGTTCTTCATTCAAGTCCTTCATATAAGCGCCGATACGCTCACGAATAACGCCAAAGTAATGATCCTCCAGCTCCTGACCCTTTGGAGCCGGTGCACCAAACAGTGTACGTCCTGCATAAATCAGGTCTTTTCTCTGTAAATATTTCTTTCTGTCAACCAGGAAATATTCCTGCTCAGGTCCTACGGAAGCTGTAACCTTGGTTGCCTCTGTATTTCCAAACAGACGCACAATACGGATAGCCTGTTCACTGACTGCCTCCATGGAACGAAGCAGAGGTGTCTTCTTATCCAGTGCCTCACCCTTGTAGGAACAGAAAGCGGTCGGAATACAGAGAATCGGACCTGTACCGCTCTCCTTTACAAATGCGGGAGAGGTGCAGTCCCATGCTGTATAGCCTCTTGCCTCAAAGGTAGCACGAAGACCACCGGAAGGGAATGAAGATGCATCCGGCTCACCCTTTATCAATTCCTTGCCGGAAAATTCCATCAGCATCCTGCCCTCTGAATCCGGATGAGTTACAAAGGAGTCATGCTTCTCAGCAGTAATACCTGTTAATGGCTGGAACCAGTGTGTATAATGGGTTGCACCCTTCTCTACTGCCCAGTCCTTCATAGCCTTTGCTACGACATCTGCGGTAGCCAGAGATAACTCTCCGCCGCACTCCATAACTTTCTTTACTTCCGCAAATACCTTTTTCGGTAAACGCTCCTTCATCTTGCCAAGCGTAAACACGTTTTCCGCAAAAATCTCTTCTACGTTCACTTTGCTCATACTCTCATTCCTCTCCACTCTTTTTATTTTTCATATACAATGATTGTGGCATATGCTGTCATGTCCTGTAAAGCAAGAAAGAATCCTGCTTTGCAGGATTCTCCGCCTGCGGCGGGTCGCCATGGCGGCATAATTCCGCTCCGCCGCAGTGCGTTCCTGCCCGGAGGGCTTTTTATGTAATAGGAAATTTTATCGAAATTTCCTATTACATAAAAAAGGCGTTCTGATAGCAAGCTATTAGAACGCCCTCGTTCGACCACAATGTAATGGATAGCAAGTAATCTTGTTATCACTATGAGAATAAGATAACTCAAAATCAGTAAAATTGCAAGCACTATTTTAAGAAATTTTAAATTTTTTATACAGCAGTCAACTATACCTGAATAATAGGCAAACTGCAGCCTGCCTGCTCTTTATTATGCCTTATTTACAGAACCGAATAACTCCATCTTTTCCTTTACAGTTGCCTTGATTGCCTCTGTACCAGGTGCCAGAAGCTTTCTCGGGTCAAAGCCCTTGCCCTGTAAATCCTTGCCAGCCTCAATATACTCACGTGTTGCTGCTGCAAAGGAAAGCTGGCACTCTGTATTTACATTGATTTTTGCTACTCCAAGAGAAATTGCCTTCTTAATCATATCCTCCGGGATACCTGTACCACCATGCAGTACCAAAGGCATCTCTCCTGTTTTCTCCTGTACTGCTGCCAGAGTTTCGAAGCTCAGACCCTTCCAGTTCTCCGGGTATTTACCATGAATATTTCCGATTCCTGCTGCCAGCATAGTAACACCAAGGTCTGCAATCATCTTACATTCATTCGGGTCAGCACATTCACCGGCACCGATTACACCATCCTCTTCACCGCCGATGGAGCCCACCTCTGCTTCCAGAGACATTCCCCTGTCTGCACATATTTTTACAAGCTCACGGGTTTTTTCAATATTCTCTTCGATTGGATAATGAGAGCCATCAAACATAATGGAAGAAAATCCTGCTTCCACACACTTCAAACATCCTTCATATGTTCCATGATCGAGATGGAGTGCTACCGGGACGGTAATCTTCATCTCCTCCATCATACCATTTACCATACCTGCAACAGTCTTAAAGCCTGTCATATATTTGCCGGCGCCCTCAGACACGCCAAGGATAACCGGGGAATTCAGCTCCTGTGCTGTCGCAAGCACTGCCTTTGTCCACTCAAGGTTATTAATATTAAACTGACCAACTGCATATTTTCCTGCTTTTGCCTTCTCAAGCATTTCCTTAGCTGAAACCAACATAATATCATGTCCTCCATTTATTTTATATCTGTCGACAGTATAACACGTTTTTATCAAAAAGTGAAGAGTGATAATTAAAAATTTAACAAAGTTATATTTTTACTCCCCATATGTGATAAATTCATTTCCCGCCTTCCGAAAGAGTGCTGTGCCATCCTCCAGCCCGATTCTATAGGAATCCCTTCCGGTTGTATCCAGCAGCACTGCATTATAGGAATCAAAGCCGACAATGAGTACATATTCCTCTTCTGATACCTTCGCCAGCACCGGTCTTCCTTTATCGACAAAATACAATACTTGTCGCAGCGTACAGCCGGTAAGGTCGAGTCCCTCACGTTTCAGACCGGCATTAATAATCTCCATCGGCAGCATACCCTGTGTAAGCTTCTGTGCACTGTCCGCAGCCGCTCCCGCATATCTCAGCATGGCATCCAAGGATTTAGCCAATGAGCTGTCCTCCGTTTGCGGCATCGTAACCGGCAATGTCCTGCTCGAATTCTGATTTCCCCTTCGCCAGATATAGCTGCCATCTGCTCCAACTACAGCTCCCACCTGTTCATCCGCAAGCCTTATAGCTGCCGAGACATCATTCGTTGCCTCATACAGTCTCCCTTTCGCATATACATAGTATGAAAAGCCTGTGCCAGAACCTGAAAGCTGCATCCTCCTTTCCTCTGGATAGATAACCTCTTTTGTATAATCCACCTTCAGACTCTTTTCTGCAGCATGTACGATGAGGTTAATACCTGCTTCCTTCTTCTTAAGCTCCGTAGCCAAAAGGGTGACAGATATTCCGCTCTTGCCGGACACCGTATTATTGGTGATATAATCGCCTGCAGTCTCTTCAAACTCACCCTCCTCCGTTTTTATATAGCGGGTGAGCATAATCATATTTTCTTCTATCTGTGCCTCGGTAAAATAATAACCCTCTTTCCGGTAGCTTCCCACCTGCCGATTATTTTTATCCACGATAAACAGGCTTGACATATAAGCCCGTATATCACCTGTTATTGTCTGCTTTATATCTTTCTGATGCACGCTGCCATAAACAAGATCATTTTCAATAAATCCCACAACCTTTATACGCTGTTCACCAGATGAAATCAAATCTTCCCTGTCGGTATCCAGCTGAAGGCGCTTTATCTGCGACGACTTTGTGATATCAGGCTCTGTCTGCCAGGCTATCATATTTCCCTCTTTGTTAATGACATAGCTGCCCTCCTTCAGTCCACTGATTAGCTGTACATATTCCAGGCTGGCAAAATCTACCGAGTATAAACCTCCCTCCAGCAGAAAGCAGAAATGATTTCCCTGAGTAATGTAAAACAGCTCACCGATATTCTGCTTCAGATATTCATAGGATTTTTCGTATGGCAGGAAGAAAACCTCCTCGACTGTACGTGTTTCCTCCAGATAGCGGTATAATGAAAGACCTACATTTCCTTCATGTGCCCCACGGTTCATATAGCCATATACCACAAAATACAGATTACCGTCTGCATCCAGTTGTATCGGTCTTACCTCATGCTGATTCCAGGCATCCCTGATACCATCATCTCCCACATCGCGAAACGAAAAAATACACTCCAGAAGATTACTGTTACTGTTGTATTTCCATAGTTCCCTTTCCTTCGTAAATACAGTTACACTGCCGGCCTCATTCGTAACCACCGGTATCTCCGTATCACTGGAAATACCGAGATTAATGCGGGAACCAGTCACATTTTCACTGACTGCGCGGAATCTCTGGTTCATCTCTCTCTCATAAGTCAGTAAATAAGTACGCTCCGGTGTATAATTCGTACGGAAAAATTCGCTGACTTTGCAGACTTCAGAGGTTCCATACATATTTTTTATTTCCACCTGGTATTCCAACCGGAAGCTTGTCACATTCCCATTCACCTCTGTAATCGTTGCCACAGGTTCTGTAAGCTTTTTCGGCTCCAGCTTTCCCCACGTAATCTGGTCAAAGCTGGAATAAATATTGACATTTCCATAATTGGTATTATCGCCCCTGGAGCCGGATTCCAGATACATAATTAACCGCTCTGCTTCCTGTTTGTCAAAAGTCGTATCGCTGAAATCCAGAACATAAGCAAGCTTCTCCTCCACCTGCTCTACTCCCATGAGAATACGGGTATAGTAAGTAATATCTGCCGCCTTTTCCGTACTCAGATGAAGAATCAGCAGATACTCTTCATCCTCCGTTATAAGATTTTCCAGCTGCAGCTCTGCCTCTGCGGTTTCGCCCTTCGTTTTCCAGTCTCCAACCACCGTTTTCTCTATCAGGCGCTCTGTATCAAGACTTCTTACCTCATAGGAAATTCCCGTCAGCCTGCTTCCGTAGGTATCAATGGAAACAGTAAGTCTGCGTTCTTCCTTTAACGGAGTAAGCGAATCACGCATACTGTTCGCATCCATCTCCTGTACATAACCATGGAGTCCGTTGATTCTCTCTTCTCCGTATACTATGTAAGCAACGGGAAGCTCCGCCCTCGCCATCTGAATCACTTCTTTATCCGCTTTTCTATTCTGATAAAAATATACTCCCGCAAATACTCCCGCAAACACCAGCAAGAGCAGCATAATCCTGATTAATATCTTTTTCATTTATTATTTCCTTTTCTAAAGAATCCTTCCAAGTGTCGGATTAATATGAAAAAATTCCTCAATCTCTTTTATCTGTTCTCTATTATCCGCAGGTTTTCCTTTAAAAATTCCGCGGATTAAAATATTCTTTGGTGTATGCTCCATATCGATAAATTCCAGAAGCTGTGTGCGGTATCCCCTGCTCTCAAGATATTCTGCACGAAGCGCATCTGTGAGCAGTGCCGCCATCCTCTCTTTTATAATTCCATATTTCAAAACCGGACGAAGCATTGTATTCTTCATCTGTGCATTCAGCTCATGCTGACAGCACGGAACAGACAGGATAACCTTCGCGCCCCATTTAACCGCCTTCTCCAACGCATAATCTGTCGCCGTATCGCAGGCGTGCAGCGTCATTACCATGTCCACATGTGTCTCATCATTATAGGAAGCGATGTCTCCCTTCAGAAACTGCAGCTTCTCATAGCCATATTTGTCCTTCAAACGGTTGCAGGTATCGATAACATCCTCCTTCAGATCCAGTCCGATTACCCTCAGGTCATAGTTTTTCAGCACACGCAGATAGTAATACACTGCAAAGGTCAGATATGATTTTCCGCAGCCAAAATCCAGCAGTGTAATCTCCCTGTCTGTCGGAAGCTCCGGCAGAATGTCCTCAATAAATTCCAGAAACCGGTTAATCTGGCGGAATTTGTCATATTTTGCCTTTACTACCCTGCCCTCCGCTGTCATAACGCCCAAATCCTGCAGAAACGGCACTGCAATGCCCTCTTCAAGAATATATCTTTTCTTTTTGTTATGCTCCAGGCTGCCCTGTCCGCGTTGATTTTCCTGTTCCTTAATGCGAAACGTAAGTTTTCCCTGCTTGTTTGACAGAATTGTCACCATCGCTGTCTCCGTCACAAGCTGTCCCTGTCTGAATTCCTCCTTAAGGGCTCTTTCTGTCTCTTCTATAGTCTCTTCCACACTAAGGTTCTTATGGAACACCTTCGTTCCTACATAACTTGTCTGCTGAAAATACAGCTCTCCATTCATGGAAACGGGGCGAAGCTTGATTTTAGAAACCGCTCCCTTTCTTCTTGGGTCACTCATTACCATCTGTATACATTTATCATTCAATAAAGAAGCCAGCGCTTCACGCTCTTTCATAATCGTTCTCCATTCTGCTGCTCTGCAGCTGCTTTCCACTTTTGCAGGACGCCATATACCAGAATATATACTGCATAAGCTTATGCGGGCAATCTCCCACATATACACAGTATGTATTCCGGCGCATGGCTGAATTGTTACCTATATTGTATTGTAAGGTCTTTGCAGCAAAACCTCAACTACTTTTTCCCTTTTAATTCTTAAGATTAGCTTTACCATCTCCTGCAGCGTCCATTACGACGGCAGCGCCTGCGGTGCATCTCACCAAACAAAAGCGTCTGTATGATATCGGAAAACCAGTCATCCCGACTCCGGCGAGGCGGTCTTCCCGGCCTGTCGAAGTCACCCGGCCGTCTTTGCATCGCTTCATATACTTCTTCCTTTTTTACGTCTTTTACATCACGTACCTTATCATAGATTCTATCGCAAAGCTGCTGCAGCATCAATCTGTCCGGATACTCATCAAACATCATGCTGCCCTCGTATTCCAGCTTATCGCATTCCTCCTCGATAACCTCCATAATGCGCCGCATCCTTTCCGGATACATCTGCTTCATATATTCAAAATCGCGCTCATTTTCTTCCTCCGTCTCCCATCCATCGTCCATTGGAAATGCCATATAATATGGGATCGGGGCACCTCTTCTGGTTCTTTGCAGAACCGGTGTCACGACACCATTCTTTTCCGCCGGATTTACATAATCGTCATAAGAAAAATACACCATGCTCACTCCTGACTGCTTTTACAATCAGTATATGCATGGTGTATTAAAAATGTTTCTGTTAACGGAACTGTTATCTATGCTTCGACAGCTCTATACGTGTCAGGGAACGGCGCAGTGCCAGCTCAGCTCTGGCCACATCCAGATTCGGTTCATGTGCATTCAGTCTCCGCTCTGCACGGATTCTCGCTTCCTCTGCACGGTTTACATCAATTTCCTCCGGCCATTCTGCCACCTCTGCCATCAGCGTTACCTTATCCTGCAGGATAACTACGAAACCGGCATGTACTGCAGCCTCCCTGATTCCGCTTTCCTCGTGAATCTTCACAATTCCGGGCTCCAGCGTCGTTGTAACAGGAAGATGCCTTGCATAGACACCTATTTCTCCCTCTCCGGTGTTCATCTCTACCATGGACACCTGCCCATCATAGAAGATACGGTTCGGAGATATAATCTGTAGTTGAAATAATTCAGCCATTTACTCCCTCATTTCTGCGTAAACGCTTATTCGCATCTTGCAAGAACGTCATCAATATTACCCGCATTCAGGAAATAGCTCTCCGGAATATCATCATGCTTTCCTTCCAGAATCTCTTTAAAGCCCTGAATCGTCTCACTGATTGGAACATATCTTCCTTCCATGCCGGTAAACTGTCCGGCTACGAAGAACGGCTGGGACAGGAAACGCTGTACCTTTCTTGCCCGTGCAACCGTAACCTTATCATCCTCTGACAGCTCATCCATACCAAGAATTGCAATGATGTCCTGCAGTTCTTTGTATTTCTGCAGGATTTCCTGCACTCCTCTGGCTACCTGATAATGTTCTTCTCCTACGATTCTCGGGTCAAGAATTCTGGAAGTAGATTCAAGCGGATCCACAGCCGGATAGATACCAAGCTCTACAATAGCACGGGACAATACAGTTGTCGCATCCAGATGAGCAAAGGTAGTAGCCGGAGCCGGGTCAGTTAAGTCATCGGCAGGTACATAGACAGCCTGTACGGAGGTAATAGAACCGTTCTTTGTAGAGGTGATACGCTCTTGCAAAGCACCCATCTCCGTCTGTAAGGTAGGCTGATAACCTACGGCTGACGGCATACGGCCAAGCAGCGCAGAAACCTCTGAGCCAGCCTGTGTGAATCGGAAAATATTGTCAATAAACAGCAGCACGTCCTTACCGCCCTTATCACGGAAATACTCTGCCATCGTAAGTCCTGTTAAGCCTACTCTCATTCTTGCTCCCGGCGGCTCATTCATCTGTCCGAAGACCATGGTAGTCTTATTGATAACACCGGATTCCTTCATTTCATGGTACAGGTCATTACCTTCACGGGTACGCTCCCCTACACCGGTAAATACGGAATATCCGCCATGCTCTGTTGCAATGTTACGGATTAATTCCTGGATAAGCACTGTCTTACCTACGCCGGCACCGCCGAACAGACCAATCTTACCGCCCTTCTGGTACGGGCACAGAAGGTCTACAACCTTGATACCTGTCTCCAGCATCTCTGTGGAGGTAGACTGCTCTTCAAAGGAAGGCGCAGGTCTGTGAATCGGATAGTACTCCACACCTTCCGGGGCAGGAAGGTTATCGATTGGATTACCCAGTACATTAAAGATACGTCCCAGGGTATTCTCTCCTACAGGAACAGAAATCGGTGCTCCGGTTGCAACAGCCTCCATGCCTCTTACAAGACCGTCTGTCGGTCCCATGGCGATACAGCGCACGGTATCGTCTCCCAGATGCTGTGATACCTCTACCACCAGAGTGCCTCCGTCCTTTGTCGTTATTTTAAGCGCTTCATTGATTTCAGGCAGCTTTCCCTCCGCGAACTTCACGTCCAGAACCGCACTGATAATCTGCGTAATCTTACCAACATTTAACTCTGCCATTTCATCACTCCTTCTCTAGTTAATCGCATGCTAATTAATAGCATTTGCACCGGCAATAATCTCAGTTAACTCCTGAGTAATAGAGCCTTGTCTTGCGCGGTTATACTTAAGCGACAAATCTGCAATCATTTCCTCTGCATTGCTTGTCGCCGAATCCATCGCCTGCATTCTTGCTCCGTTCTCACTGGCAACTGATTCGATTAATCCGCCATATATCAGACTGCATACATATTTCGGAATAATAACATCCAGAACCTCTTCTTCATCTGGTTCATAATTCATCGGAACCTGACGCTCTGTCGTCTCTTTCCTCTCTTCTACTTCAATCGGAAGAAGTTTGATAAGCTTCGGTTCATGACTCACTGTATTTTTAAAGGAAGTATAGGCTAGATAAATCTCTCCTATTTCTCCATTTGTGAATGCTTCCAGAACCGTCTTTCCTATCTCCTTCGCATCCTGGTACATCGGCTCATTGATAACATCAGAGTAATCTGCATGAATCTCATAGCCTCGTCTTGCCAGAATCTCTTTGCCTTTACGTCCAATTGCATAGACCTGTATCTCTTCCTTCGGTATGCTTCCGTTAGTAAGCAGCTTTGTGATATTGGTATTATAACCGCCTGCCAGTCCACGATTCGAAGTGATGACAATAACTGCCTTCTTATCAGAACTTCCTTTTCGCAGATACGGATGATCGATATTAGAAGACTTGGAAAGCATCTCGGAAACAGTCGCATACATCGCATCAGAATACGGTCTTGTATGCTCTGCTCTCGATTTTGCCTTCTGCAGCTTTACGGTAGAAACCAGCTTCATGGCTTTCGTTATCTGTCCGGTACTCTGTATACTCGATTTACGTCTTTGAATATCTCTCATTGACGCCATGATATCACCCTTTTCTACTTAAATTCTTTCTTAAACTCCGTAATAGCATTTACTAATGCAGCCTCTGTCTCTTCATCCATCTGCTTTGTCTCTTTGATTTTAGCAGGAATCTCCGGGTACTTCGTATCAATGAATTCAAATAATTCCTTCTCAAATCTCTGAATATCCGGTACTGCCACATCCAGCAGATACTTTCTGGTTGCAGCATAAATGATGATTACCTGATATTCTACCGGCATCGGCTTATACTGCGGCTGTTTTAACATTTCTTTGATTCGTTCACCCTGTGCCAGCTTCTCCTTGGTATCGGCATCCAGTTCGGAACCAAACTGAGAGAACGCTGCCAGCTCTCTGTACTGAGCCAGCTCCACACGAATCGGTGCTGCAATCTTTTTAATCGCCTTAATCTGAGCCGCACCACCTACTCGGGATACGGAAAGGCCGGCATTTACAGCAGGACGGAAGCCTGAATTGAACATCTCTGTTTCCAGATAAATCTGTCCGTCTGTGATGGAAATAACATTTGTCGGAATATATGCAGATACATCGCCTGCCTGTGTCTCGATAATCGGAAGTGCTGTTAAGGAACCTCCGCCCAGCTCATCAGACAGTCTCGCTGCTCTCTCAAGCAATCTGGAATGCAGATAGAATACATCACCGG
>JAGANQ010000018.1 GCA_017624115.1 Lachnospiraceae bacterium | reverse complement strand
CCTGTTTTAATGCTTTATCTGCACGAAATTGAATCAATACCTGTTCTGCCATAATGATTCCTCCTTCACTATACTTTGTGTAGTTGTTTTGCATGTGTTTGTAATATTATTATATGTCAAAATCAGAAATTTATCAATATAATTTCAAAACAAAAAAATAGCATTCGCCTACTTTTGAGCAATGGCAGCCTGAGCTGCTGCCGGCCTCTCAATCATCATTTTTTATCGCCGTATCTACCCGCACCGCACTCACAACAAATCGTCCATTACCATTTGTGCATGTAGACAACGTTATCACATGCCCGTCATTTCCTATATCTTCGTCTGCAGCGAGATATGAGCCTTTCAAAATATTTTCTCTTACAAAATCCCAAAGCTCATTTTGGGTTTCGTGTATTACCGTATATATACCATCCGTATCTGTCACATCTTTATATGCAAAAATCCGGTACCTGTAATACCTGTCACTTGTTATAATTTGAAAATATTGATGTGTATCATAATATCCTTCTTTTGTTTTATAATAGTTTAGCCTTCCAAACATAGACAAATCGCGCATATTATGTCCATATATCAGCGTATGACCATCACTGAAATCTGAATCATTGCTCCCATCCATAAAAATTGAACCGGCGGTAACATAATCACCTGTATAGGCTTTTCTTAAATAGGTCTGGTTATCTCCTGAATATAAAACAGGATAGCTTATTTCTTCATTCTCAAAATATATCCACGCGGCAATATCAGCATTCTCCTCCTGCAGCTTTTCCATATTCACACAAATCATATTCATCCATTCATCTGCTTCCTCTTTCTCATCATCCTGACTATCTGCCGCTTTTAAAGTATCATGCTCAGTCAGGCTGATACTTTTTTCAGAAACATACTCCTGTTTTGCCTCGTCATATAGTCTGTCTGCTTTACTATAATCCTGCAGCCCGCTATATATCTGCCATACAGCCACAAGCATTACCACAATACCGGCAAGCATAAGCAGTTTACAGCATTTTTCATATCCCGATATGTCCTTTTTTTCTGTCCTGTTCTTTTCCACTTTCACAGCTGTTCTCCTTTATAAAAATCCGCTATGCCGCATTTCTACGGTATAGCGGATTTTTAACTATTTTCTTTTTCTCTTTCCAAGCACGTACATTATCATTGTCCATGCCCCTCCTGCTAACAGCAACGCAAACCATTCAAATAAACGATTCTTATCACCTGTCTTAGGAGCTGCAGAGGATTCCTGCCCATTCTTCTTATCTTCTGTTTCCTGCGCTGTCTCCTGTGCCTTCTGTATTTCCTCTTCCGTCAATTCTTCTGGTTTTAACGGCTTCTCACTCGTTATTTCCTGACCCGGCTTACCGCTGCCCGGCGTAACAAATGAGCCTGCTGAGCCACCCGGTCCGTAAGAGCCGTCTGAACCACCTGAGCCGCCCGAACCGCCTGAGCCGCCCGAACCACCTGAGCCGCCCGAACCGCCTGAGCCGCCCGAACCGCCTGAGCCGCCTGAACCACCTGAGCCGCCTGAGCCATTTGGTTTTGCTACAGATTTGATAAAGGATACTCCTACGTCAACCGGAATAGGCAGATTGTCTATCTCGATTCGTACCGCTTTAGGATTATGATTTCCATCCATTTCCTCTACCACTACTTTTCCTGAAATGGTATAGAAGCTATCCACATCTGCCATGCGGTAAGACAATACTGTCGAGAAGCTCATATCGCTGTTCAGTATCATTCCTTCTGCCGCATATACTGTCCATGCAGACAGCAGATCAAACCTTTTTCCCATTCCTCTTGCCTGCTGTACAGGATGTGAAACTACCTCACCGACATTTTTGATTATTAAATCATCGATATCTACACAGTACCCATCCTCTGCACGGGCATACAGCACTTTCTTATTTACATATCTGCTTTCTCCATGCTCGCCTTTTCCATCGGAATCTGTATAATAATCTCCTCCGTCGCATTTTACCTGTCCGCCTGTCTGATTCTGCGTGGTATTGATAATTGCGATAGTAGGCAGGAAACCTACTTCGACATGATTCAGATAAGGCATGCCCTCCGTGCTGTCTGCCAGATAAAGTGTAATGGTATCTTTGTCCTGGCTCTGATAGATTTCTAATTCATCATACCGCTGCTTCAGATTCTCCAGCTTTGATTCATCAAGATTTCCATTCTCGTCCAGATATCCGACAACTTCAATCGTTTTCGTGTCGTCTCCCCTGCTGTCTCCGGAAAACTCCTGATAATGTACCTTGAAATCGGAAGCAATAACCCAGTTTTCCATTGCCTCCCAATAAACGCCATACTTTCCTTTCTGGTATACAACACCGTCAGGCCGTTCTTCCACAATATTGTCAGCCTCACCTATTTTCTCGATAACCGCTACCATACCACCGGCATTTGTTTGAATCTCTGACATATCCTTAATTTCATTCTTAGTCAGATTATCAATTTTTGTATACACCTTTTTATGATTTGTTATAATCAGGTGATTCGGATTTTCTTCATCCTGCTCTTCACTCATTTCATACTCAGGATTCTGGGCATCCTCAAACACCTCCGACACGGTACATTGTGCACCATTCGGAATCGGAATGCAGAAGGTTTCCCCTCTCTTCAGCTGAACCGGCTCTTCCGGCTTGACTTCCTTCGACACCAGCCCTGCATCCAGAGCCTTTGTATCAGCATTATAGCTGCCGACATCATACTTATCGGCATACGATTTCAAATGCTCTGCATCTGCACCCACTTTTACATCAAAGGTAAATACAGCATTGGCAGGAATACTGTCATCATGCTTCTTTGTCACATAATAATACGACACGGGAGCAATCTGATTTGTAATCGTCTCCTCATAAATTTTTCCTGCCGCATCACCGGCTGCTGCTATCGGCTCAACATAGCTTACTGTATAAATCGGATCATTCTCTGCTTCCTCAGCCCTGTAGTAGAGTCTCTGGCTTCCATCCTCTGTATACATAGGCAGGTTTTCGAACTGATAGCTGAATTCGTCCTGCTGCTTATCAACGGCAATTTCCTTCTTCTCACCTACCGCAGTCTTAGTTCCGCTAAAATCAGCATGTGTGTAAGAGTAAAGCTGAATTTCCACTTTCTCCGGTCTGAAGGTATTGAGCCATAAAGCATCCCCTTCAAAGCGCTTTGTAACCTTGAGGCTGCATATCGGCATATCCGTCATAATAACACGCTTATCCGTCCATTCCGTCCCGCCTTCTCTTTTCAGAATCTCACCATTGACTCCAATATAAAGTGCGGTCTCCTGTCCAGATACCTGATGATAGTCCGGTGCAGCCACCTCTTTGATTACATAGCTTCCTGATTTCATCCCCTGTATCTGAACGTCTGTATTGCCGTCCTCAATCGTAAATTCCTTTACCAGTGTTCTGCTGTTATCATCACCGATTGCATAAAGCTGATATAATCCTCCGTGTAAAACGGTTCCGTCGAAGGATTGCTTCTGGAAGGTAAAGCTGTTCTTATAATTTCTGATTACATTTCCTGTGACCGCATTTCCTGCAATATCTTCCAGCTCAATGTCATGCTCTGCCGTTGCGGCATTCACCTTAAAGCAGTATTTTGTATTATCCAGAACATATCCGTCTGCTCTTTCCTCCACAATGTAATAATTGCCCCATGGGATATCGGTGATTTTTGTCACTCCGCTCGTGCTTATCTTTGTCTCACTGAGACATTTATACTGGTTTCCGGTAAGGAACCACCATATTCTTTCAAACAAATTTCCTTCCTTTTGCCGATATAACGCAAACTGTACCTCATCAATGGCATCTGCAGTCTCTCCGTCCTGTTTATAAATGAGCAAGGTTCCCAGCTTTCTTTCATTCTCTATTGATTTCTGCACGGTTGTATGAACATCGCTCTCTGTCAGGATAATTTCCTGCGGCTCCATCTGTACATAGCCGGAAGGTCTCTGCTCTTCTGTCAGAATATAGGTTCCCACTGCAAGCACCTGGAACGTCAGCTTGCCGTCTGCATCTGTCACACCCTCATAAAATACACCCGGATTATCCTTTTGTGTTAATTTAAATTTCACACCCGGCATAGGAGCATGACTCGTCTTATCCGTCTTTGTAATTTCATAGTTGATCCTTCTGAGTGTATTGGTCACAACGGATTGCTCATCCTCCGCTGCGTACCCTGTCTCATATGCTTCATAAGTCTCGACAGAGTTTCCATTAACAAGCTGCTCCACAGCTCTGTAATAGATTCGCTCTCCTGTCTGTGAATCATACTTTGGAAGTCCGGTAAAGGTGACACTATTTACAGTCTCATCTTTTGTTTCATCATAGGTATTCGTAAATGCCCATGTCTTGTCTGCAAGATTTGTCCATTCCTCCGACGAGCCGGTTCTCTTCTGTAAAATACCCTCTGCCTTATAAGTTCCGTCCGGCATACAGCAGATACCATTTACCGTATCCTTCCATATCTTCTTTACCGTATAATCCTGCAGCTCAACATTCACAAAATCATATGTAATGCTCCTGTTATCGTCTGACACCTGCCTGCTGTATACATATTGATATCCCGCAATCTCTTCTTCCACTACCCGATACGAAATATCCTCTCCGGCCTGTGTCTTTACAGGAAGGCCTTCCCATGAAGCCTTCTGTGGTGATGCTGTTTTTCCTATGGTCTGCGTCTTCGGATAATAGCTTTCTGTCACATCCACATATTCTGCATCATCACCAACTTTTCTCTGCAATGTAAACGTTGTATCTGCATACGGCTGATTCTGATTACTGTTATACCAGGTCTTATTTACAACAAGGTCAACCGAAATCAGTGTATTTGTTATCGAACCCATATGACAGATATATTCGCCTGTATCCGTACTTGTACCTGATATAGCGGCATAATCCGCTGCCGTTTCATCCTCATTCGGTTCATAGGAAACAGCATAATTCTGGTAGCTGCAGCTCTCAATAATCCGGTAGGAAGCTGCTGCATCCTGCTGTGATTTATATTTAGGCAGTTCCTTTGTCTTATAATTCCAGATACTGCCTGACAGGCTGTCTGGCTTCCATGTAATCTCAGGCTGATGTTCAGCCAGTCCGGTCACATCTGCCTCCACAATTTCAAGCTTCACATCTGAACCGTCACTCTGTACTTCTCCCGACTGTGCTATAGCAGGTCTGGTCTGATACTTGTTTTCTGTATCTGCCCATATCTTTTGTCCCTGCAAATATACCTTCAAAAGCTCCTTTTCCAGCTTTGCATCTGACTGTACACTGTCATAGTCATATTTGTAAGTATATCCGCCGGAAGCCCTGTCGTTATCCTGTGTAAGCTCCAGATTCAGGTCTTTCATATCTTTGGTAAGGCAATTCTGATATGCTGCCTCTACGGCATCGCCCTGTCTGACTTCTACAATACGGTACTCAAGCAGCTGTAATGTATCATTGCTGTCCTTCCTGTACTGCGGGAGATTGATAAACTCGTATACATATCCATCTGCAAAAGAAGCATTAAGGGCCTCCACAGCAATCCCTGTTACGTCACCGGCAGCGTTTGTAAGCACCTGTATTCCATCATCATTCCCCTTATAAATAAGCTCAGCCAAATCAGCCTCTACCAAAGCCCATTCTTCGTCACTGCCGCTTATTCTGTACTGCAGCTGTCCAAGCCCGCTTTCAAAGCGTGTTCCATACGCATTGTCAAAATCATTCTGATATTTTACTGTCAGCCTTGCACCTGTAGTAGGAATATTTGTGATTGTAAATGTAATCCTGTCATTCTGGTCTGCCGTACCGGCCTCACGCTGATTGTTCCCCTCTGATTCCTCCGTGTCAGAGCTATATACAGCAAGCCATCTTCCATCAGTGGAAATGCCTGCCTTTTCACCTGTGACTAAATGACATTCTGTAACAGCAAGGCTATCCCCTATTTTAATTTCCTGCACATTCCAGATAATTTCGTTGAAGTTAATGTCATATCGAGGCAGATCCTTATAAGTATACTCCCACGAAATGGTATCATTCAGTTCCTTGTCAAATACCGTATTCACTGTCGTAATCTGCCCCGGACTTCCACTTTGTGTCACACCGGTCAGCTTTACTGTCACCTTATCCTCATCTACATCTGCATTATCTGCATTCCACAGCTTCTTAATGGTAATATCCGCTCTTCTGTCCAGGTAGTTTCTGATTGTAACCTTACTATAGCCATTTTCCCAGCCCACCTCATAAGCACCCAGGTAATAGCTGCCTATATGTGGTGTACCTGTCCTTGTCACTACCAGACCATTCTTTACTTCATCCGATACTTCATCAAGCAGTACATCCTTTGTTGTCTGGTCAGGCAGAGCCTCTTTTCCAAGCTCCACTACTCTGTACTGAATCAGCTTATAGGTACTTCTATCCTCTGAAATCTCATACTGAGGCAGTATCTTTTCATATGTCAGTACTGTACTGTTTGCCTCTTCTGTCTTTGTTTCAGCGTCCTCGGGTGCTAATACAAAATAATGCTCTGTATCGCTGTCTCTGTCCGCTTTATTTTCCTGAAAGCTCTCTCTCCAGTCTGAACATCCGGTAATATTATTGCTGTAATCCAACCCTGTAATTTCCCTTGACTGAAGAAATACCTGCAGCTGTGGTCTTGTTTCCCAATACTTATTGGTTCCCTCCACCCACTTCTTTACGACAGTGACTTTTGTATTCAGATTTTCTACAAAATCTACATCTGTAATACTCTTACCATATTCTGTGTAGTCATTATTCAAATCCCGCACTGTACCAAACGCATATTTTTTATCAGCAGAAATGTTCTGATTTTGATTCTGGAACTTATCTGCTTCTCCTTTGTAATCATCTGTGTCATTTTCGTGGCAGACTGCATAGGTAATATAGTTGCCCTTTTCATCATAGCATGGAAGTCCTGTGATAGTATATTCCCATGTATCCGCATGTTTTTCCCATTTAATGCTTGCATTGGTGGTAATATAATTCAGATTATCCGTAAAATTGTTTCCGGAAGGCAGGCTTTGACCATTTCCCAGCGTAAATTTCGCTGTTCCATAATCAGTTTTATCCTCCCCGGTCTGCACACGGAGAATCATCGGTATACCAGATGTATCCGGCCTTTTTCCTAACTGATTCTGATTATCAAGCCAGGTTACCTTACCAGTCAGCTTTGTGAACACCTGACTGTTTAATCTGTCTGCCTGCAGGACATTTACAATGCTTGTTGTAAACAGCCACTCTGTCCTGGAATTGCTCTGCACACCTTCATAAAATACTTTATCATCTCCTGCAGCATCATTGCAGTACAGCTTGTTTTCACTGCTGAAATCAGCAGTACCATCCAGCTGTCCATTGATATCGTACTTTAAGGCTCTCTGTGATTCACGGTTTTCACTGTCCTTATACGCAAACTCCGACTCCACAATACGGTATTCATAGGTTTCCATCTGTCCATCATGCAGTACATAAACCGGAAGCTGGCTGCACTGGCTGAACTCCGTAGTAAATGTGTCTTCTTCGACTGATATATCCTTCGTTATCACTGCCGCCGGAACATCCGTCCATGCAGTATCGACTCCCGTTATCTTCCTTTGCAATACAAGCTTCAACCCGTTTGGTCTGAAATGACTGATTAAAGTTTCATCTGCTGCCAAACCGTCTGCAGTCTTCTCTACCCATTTTACAGTTGCCCGGGCACTGGCTGTTTTTGCCGTATTGGTATAGACCAGACCATCGGTCAGCGACTCCTTATAGTCTGCTTCAAATATTCCAAGTGCATAAGAAAAACTGTCTTTATTTGCAAGCGATGCCTTGGAAATTTCTGTCCTGGAGCCATCAGGAAAATCCGTTGTTACAGCATCTATCGTCTGCTTTACAACATAGCTGTCTCCCTCATCCACAAGAGAATATTTGACATCCTTATCAGCATCCCCGTCCTTCATCGCAACTACAACTTCCGTTTCCAGCACACGATAACGATACGGATTTCCTGAAGCATCCTTTTCAGGAAGCTTAGCAAGCACCGTATTATCTACCGTTCTTTCACGGCTGGTATCTCCCGGTGTAAGTGCAGGACATGTTAATGTCACTGTCACCGGAACATATGCACTTCCATCCCAATGCTTTAGTGTAGTATAAGTTGCTCCATCATCGCTGCTTACCTGTACTGTAAAGGTTGCCTGCTTTTGAGTAATTCCCAGCTTTTCACAGATATCTGCACTTTCCCAGACCTTTGTAACAGTGAGGTCTTTTTCGTGAAGTATATTCGTGATAGCACTGACTGCATACTCCTTACCATTTCCGGTCAGAACAGATGTACCTGCTGCCAAATCAGCCTTATCCTTTGAGCTTTCCTCTGCTTGTGCGCCTGTCAGATAAGAAACCTTATATTCCAAATCGTTATGCGTTTCTTTGACAGTATAAGCCTCCAGTGTCTGCTTTCCTGAAGCATACTTTGGAAGAACTGCCTCTGTCTCATATCTCCAGCTGTTACTGTCGGCATGCTGTGCCCACTTGATTGCCACATTTTCCGGTGCAGCTGCACTGCCCTTGTATATACTTACCTGAACCTCCGAGCCAGCTTCGCCTGTTATCTGCATTCCATCTGCCGGCAGCTCCGGTCTTGTCTGATACTTATTGTTCTGGTCGCTCCATACCTTGATACCTGTGACCTTTACCTTAAGCAGTTCCTTTGTCAGATAAGTAGTCGTCGCAATATCAGCATAACCATCATTATTATCCATATCTGTATAAGCATAGGTATAACCACCTACACAGCGGTCTGCTCCATATGCAGTATCTCCAGTTCCTGCATCAACACGGCTCACAAGAATTCCTTCTGCCGTTGTTTTCTTCTCATCCTCATACGACACAGGGAGAGATGCCCCATCCTGATATTCTGTATTGGTTTCAAGAATACGATACTCATACTCCTTCCATTCAGAACCAGACCACACATATACCGGAAGGTCAGAGACTATGATATCGTAAGCAGAGGATGCACTGTCAGCTCCCACTATATCCTTATATTTGACACTGCTTAACAGCGACTTATAGAAATCACTTGTTGTCTCTACATTGTTCCATTCTGCTTCCGGTGTACTCTTAATACGATACTGTAGCTTTGCCAGAACCTTTGTCGGACGTGTCTTATAATTCGTGTTCTGCGGCTCATCCTCCTTATACGTTACACTCAGCTTATGGGAAACCAGCGGGCTGTTCGTAATGGTACATACATCATTTCCTGCGGCAGCCTCCTCATATTTCGTCTGTACAAGCCAGTTTTTATCATCCGCGGTATAAACTCCTACCGTTTCTCCTGCATTAGTTTTCTTCGTATTATCAACCTCGGCATCTGCACCGGTATTGACCCTGATTTCTTTTACTTCAAGAGAATCAAAGCTCCACTTTACCTTTCCTCCAGCCTCATCCGTAAAGAAGTAAGCCGGTATTTTACTCCATGTTTTCGTGTAATTACCTGAACCGCTTAATTCCACTTCCTCTGATTCCAGAGTCTTTATAGTATCACCGTTTTTATACGTCAGCACAGCTTTTACCACCGCCGTATAGCCGTTAGCCGCCGCCTGTGTGTTTCCTGACGCCGGTTCACCGAGAAGCCAGTTTTTATTGACCGTCAATGACCTGTGAGACTGCAGTGTATTCGTAATGACAACAGAATGACTTCCATCTGTGTGCTGTTCCTGATAGTCTGTCATCTTGTAGCCGTCTATTACATAGCCATCTTTTGTATCATCTGTTGGAATCAGACACTTCACATTATAATCTGATTCTGGTGTACCATACTCCAATACACGATATTCCAACTGGTTATCTTCCTCATCCCGCTGCGGGAGATTATCAAAGCTTTTCGTCCAGATATTTCCCGTTTCATCTATCGTAAAGCCGGACTTTCTCACTACGACATCTACTACCTTAGTCCATTCACCTCTTTCTACAAGATTGCCGCCCTCATCATACTTCACTTTCCGCGTCTGAAGCTGCAGGGACACAGAATCCGGTCTGATGTTAAAGCTGTTGCTGTCATCCTTCCAAATCTTATTCACTGTAAGCTGTGTGGACTGATCAAGCTTATTCGTAATGACTGTTTTATGAGACGGATTATCCGTAAACGTATAGCCAGCCTTTCCCTCTGTATAGAGCACACGGTAACTGCCAAAGGTGCTTTGACTTCCAAATACCTTTTGTATGCTTCCATCGACTTTTGCAATATCCTGATTGCCATTATACTCATAAATTCCTGTTGAAGCAAAGTCCCATGTGGCGTCTGCCGGACATTCAACCCCTGTCTGTTCTGTGTAACCCGTCAGAGAAAGCTGTGTGGTTGGCACCCACTTCCAGCTTGTTAATCCACCCTCTGTCACTTCATATCCAATTCCTATCTCCACAATCCGATACCGGAATGTTGTCGCTTTATCCGATGTCTGAATCGGGAATTTAGACAAAGAAGCAGACCAGCTGCCCGCTTTTGTCAGCTCGACGGTGATAATTTTTCCATTCTTCGCAGAATTTGCATCTCCCGCCTTATAATCATACGTGAGTGGCTTCCATGTAGCTCCATCGTCCGCAGAATATTCATACATAGCCAATACCTTTTTCGGTCTTAACCCATATGAATCATATCCATCCACCCATTTTTTCTGCACGGAATAAGTACCGCGAAGATGATTATTGATATCGGGAATCTCCAATACTTTTGCACCCTCAGCCCCTGTCGCATTGGTTGCCAGCCGTGACCTGTTGTTCGACAAAATATAATAATTTTGTGACATATTCGAGGTCACAGTTCCCCCTCCCTGTTCATATTCACCTGGGAAACTCTCGCCTACCATGTAATAATATGGGTTACCATTTTCCGCATATAAATAGAAATCTCCTGTGATTTCATACGTCCATGCGTCATCCCCACTTTCCGTCCAGGCAACGCTGATATCAGGAATCTCTGTTTTAACAACCGGGTTTGCATTATCCAAATCGACCTGTGTAACTGAATATCTCCAAACCTTAAGCTGAATATTCGGACATTTACCATCAGCAATCGCTGGTCTTGCCATACTTTTAATATTCGTAAAGCCTTCATTCCATATGATGCGGCCCGTGAGCGTCGCTGCCTTTTCACGCTTTAACGTATTTTTAAAGGCTACACTTGCGGAAGTATTATCTGAGCTTCCTGATAATCCGACATTCTTATTCGATACAATTACAACATTATCCGATACCTTATAGCCGCTTGTCTTCGTGACGTTGCCATCTGTCTCTGCCCCTTGATTGGTAATCTGGTAGCTTGGCACATATTCCTTTTCCTCTACCACAAAATACACATATGCTTTTCCATTTGGCGCATATATGTTCAGATTATCAATACGCTTAGACTCTTCCGAGCTGCTGTACTTCATGGTGACAGTTTCGACCAGTTCAACGGTATTCGCACCGTTTTCAGCTGCTGTTGCCAGATAGCTGTCCATCATTGCAGTATTGCCATTCCATGCCTGTATTACTTTTTCATATGAAATTTCATCTGCCTCAGGATATTGTCCGCCATCTTTTGTATAATTGCATTCCATCCGATAGATATGGAATCTTGCATATGGCTGATTCTGTTCAGCAGGCGCTTCACCTTCCCAGCTTTTTTTAATTGTAAGGCTGCGGACATTTTTTCCATTTGGGTCAAATTGATTAATAAGAACCTGATTGCCGTCACTGACACCCATCATAATGTCAAAGGGCATGATATTTCCATTCTTGTCTTTGATAATTTCGCCAATTTCATATGTATAGGCTGCACCATATTCATCATATTTAGGGAACTTCTTTAAGGTATTGCTGCCTTCATTCTTAAATTTGTAGGACAAATAATTGTCTTCCAGCTTCGCCATTGCCTCATACGTTCCCTCATCCGGCACTGCTGTCAGAGCACCTGCCGGCTTCTTTTTGGTTTCATCATAGGCACTGTAACGGAACAGATATACCGTACAATCCGGCTTATCCGCTGCCTCATTCATATTTGCCCACTTCTTGGTTCCCTGCATATAAATATTATCATAAATGCTGTTAATAATAACCTGGTCTTCGGCAATAAAGCACTTATCAAAATCCTGTTCCTCTATCTGTGCATCTGCATCCACTGTTATAACAGGTGAAATCTCCGGTGTCGCAGCCACAAAGTCCCTGTGTTTATATCCCAGAACTCCGCTGGTCTTTGTTTCCAGATTCTCATAGGAATGCAAATAGTAGCTAATCTGATATTTAAAATAGCTCTTTGTAGTATCTACCTTTTTCTCCTGGAGATAGTAATTTATTTTTTCTCCATTCTGATATTCCAGCAGACCGGAAAACACCACCCTCTGGTAATAAGGATTCGAGCCTATAAGGCTTTCTATCCCTGTCTCTGCCGTCTTTACCACGCAATTATACTCCGACAGAGTATAAAGCACTTTCGTATCACTCTCTCCCAAAGAATAGTACAGCGTGTAGTTCATATCTGCCCGCTCTGATTTTTTGTACGCAGTCTCATCATGCCATACAATGTAGAAATCAGCCGTATAATTTTCGTTGGCAGCCGTATTACTTACTGTAATTTCTATGGTTCTGTGATAATGCTCTACATCTGTCTGACTGATGCCGTCCCCGGCCGCATCCGCGCTGTCAACCGTTACTTTATTTTCATTGCGAATCTGTGTTGTGTAGTAATTCTTTATAGTCTGAGAAGTAGCTACTTCATCAATCAGGCTCTTTGTCCCATGCTCATCTACAATATACTGGCGGATAGAATACGTATAGCCGCTTCCTGTGTTATCGTAGAGCGGAAGATTGATGAATGTCTGCGTGTCATAATACTGCGCTTCTTCCCCCTTTAATTTTTCTTCCGAAGTTGTCCATATAATCTGCACCTGATTTCCGTGCTCATCCTTTACCGCTTCCTCTTTTCCTCCCGCGCTTCTCCATAATTCTACCAACAGCTTCTCTTTCCGATAGCCTGAACAGTCATTGCTGTCATTCCAGTTTACCTTGACACTGATGTCAGTTGTAAGCTGTCTTAAGGAATGGAGGAATACCTTCTTGTGATTATAAGAAGGTGCATCTCCTGTATGGCAGAAGCCTGTTTCCGTTGTATTCACATCATAAGCATATAGCTTCACATTCTGCGCATTGCCATTTTCATAAATCATTGGTGTGCACACACCATCTGTTGTTGTCAGAATAAATGCCGGATTTATCTCACCGGTAGCTGTATCATAATATGGAATCTTATATTCTGTTCCATAATAGGAAATCGAATATTCAACCGCAGTATACAGAAGCTCCTCCGCTCCCATTCCCTGCGGTACTCCTTCCATGGTATCCAGCTCCGCCTGCTTTATAGGCGTAAAATGCTGTCGGCTGTAAAAGGAATTTGCCTGATTCAGCTTTATCTGATTATCATATTCTTTTACAAGATAATACTTCTCTCCCTCTTTTCTCAGCGCAACGATTTTTGCTTCAACCTATCTTCTTCCTACATCTGTCAGGTT
>JAGANQ010000017.1 GCA_017624115.1 Lachnospiraceae bacterium | reverse complement strand
TTACCTTCATGAGTATTACCAATCTTATGGTTAACACCGGTATAGTATAAGATACGTTCTGTTAACGTTGTCTTACCAGCATCGATATGAGCCATAATACCAATGTTTCTTGTTCTCTCTAACGGATATTCTCTTCCAGCCAAGGGATTTTCCTCCTTACAAAGTTGTGCAGGACAGCATGATACCACAGGTAAACCTGTTTATCATGCTATACTGCTGATAAAGCGGATACAAGCTCCGCTGTAACTGTCGTCTTATGCTTAGAAACGGTAGTGAGCAAATGCCTTGTTTGCCTCTGCCATCTTGTGCATATCTTCCTTCTTCTTTACAGATGCACCAGTATTGTTTGCTGCATCAAGAATTTCATTTGCGAGTCTTTCTTCCATAGTCTTCTCGCCTCTCTTACGAGAGTAAGTGGTAATCCAACGAAGTGCAAGAGCCTGTCTTCTCTCTGGTCTTACTTCAATCGGTACCTGGTATGTTGCACCACCGATACGTCTTGCCTTTACCTCAAGTACTGGCATGATGTTGTTCATTGCTTCCTCGAATACTTCGATAGCATCCTTCTCGGTCTTTGCTGCAACTCGGTCAAATGCGCCGTATACAATCTTCTGTGCTACACCCTTCTTACCATCTAACATAATGTTATTGATAAGCTTGGTGACCACCTTGTTATTGTATAACGGATCTGCTAAAACGTCTCTCTTCTGAGTATGTCCTTTACGTGGCACGTTACTTCCCTCCTTAATATGGTCAGAATTCTGCATGTCTATACAGTTTTCCGACATGGATTAATTCATCGGTACTCACATGATTTGTGTTCGTGCTGGTATTACTTCTATAATCACCTGCAACCTACAGGAACCATATTTCGCATTCCGGCACTACTTAAAGCTATATGCTTACATTTACATCTGTGAATTTCCTAAAAATCAAATCTTACTTCTTAGCGTCTTTTGGTCTCTTAGCACCATACTTGGAACGAGCCTGCTTTCTGTTTGCTACGCCGGCTGTATCCAGTGTACCTCTTACGATATGATATCTGGTACCTGGTAAGTCCTTTACTCTTCCTCCACGGATAAGTACAACGCTATGCTCCTGAAGGTTGTGACCTTCACCTGGGATATAGCTTGTTACCTCAATACCGTTGGAAAGACGTACTCTGGCAATCTTTCTAAGAGCTGAGTTAGGCTTTTTAGGAGTTGCAGTCTTTACGGCTGTGCAGACACCTCTCTTCTGAGGAGAAGATGTATCTGTTGCTCTCTTCTGTAAAGAGTTGAATCCCTTCTGAAGAGCTGGAGCTGTAGACTTCTTTACAGCAGTAGTTCTTCCCTTTCTTACTAACTGATTAAATGTAGGCATTACTATTCACCTCCTGCGATTAATATTGGTCTGTGGTTGCTTGTTTTTTCAACCTGGTTCTGCGCGCAAAAATAAACTGTGTTTTTGCACACCCATACATTTTATCAAGGGATGCAGGGTATGTCAAGGACTTTTTCTGTAAATTTTTATTACAGCTCAGCCAGGTATTTCTTCACATACTTACCCGTATAGGAAGCCGGGTTCTCTGCCACCTGTTCCGGTGTTCCCTCGGCGATTACAGTACCCCCTCGCTCACCGCCCTCCGGTCCGATATCAATAATATAATCCGCTGTCTTAATGACATCCAGATTATGCTCTATAACGACCACCGTATTGCCGCCCTCGGATAAGCGCCTGAGAATTTCAATCAGCTTGTGCACATCGGCAAAATGCAGTCCTGTCGTTGGCTCATCCAGAATATAGATTGTCTTTCCTGTACCTCTCCGGCTAAGCTCCGTCGCCAGCTTGATACGCTGTGCCTCTCCGCCGGACAGCGTCGTAGACGGCTGCCCCAGCTTAATATAGGAAAGCCCTACATCATTCAAAGTCTCTATCTTCCTGTAGATAGACGGCACATTCTCAAAAAACTTCAGCGCTTCTTCTACCGTCATATCCAGTACATCATAGATAGTCTTGCCCTTATAGCGTACCTCCAGCGTCTCACGGTTATAACGCTTTCCGCCGCAGACCTCACACGGCACATAGACATCCGGCAGAAAGTGCATCTCAATTTTCAGAATACCGTCGCCGTTGCAGGCTTCACAACGTCCGCCCTTGATATTAAAGCTGAATCTTCCCTTTCCGTAGCCTCTTGCTTTTGCATCCGGTGTCGCCGCAAATAAATCTCTTATCATATCGAATACGCCTGTATAGGTTGCCGGATTGGAACGCGGTGTTCTGCCAATTGGTGACTGGTCGATACTGATAACCTTATCAAGCTGTTCCATGCCGATAATCTCATCATGCGCTCCCGGTATCAATCTTGCGCGGTTCAAATCTCTTGCCAGCCGTTTATAAAGAATCTCATTTACCAGAGAGCTCTTTCCCGAACCGGATACACCGGTGACACAAGTCATTACTCCCAGCGGAAATGTCACATCTATATGCTTGAGATTATTCTGCGACGCTCCTTTGACAGTCAGGTATCCCGTTGGCTGCCTTCTCTCCTTCGGCACCGGAATCTTAATTCTTCCGCTCAGATAAGCACCTGTGATAGAATCCTTATTCTTCATAATCTCTTTTGCAGTACCCTGGGCAACAATCGTTCCACCATGGGAACCAGCTTTCGGGCCAACATCCACAATATAGTCCGCCGCCATCATGGTGTCTTCATCATGCTCCACAACAATCAGTGTATTCCCAAGGTCACGGAGGTGCATCAGTGTACTCAGCAGCTTGTCATTGTCTCTCTGATGCAGTCCAATACTTGGCTCGTCAAGGATATATGCCACACCGACCAGCCCGGAGCCAATCTGCGTTGCCAGACGAATTCGCTGTGCTTCTCCGCCTGACAGGCTTCCCGTTGCCCTGGCAAGTGTCAGATAGTCAAGCCCCACATCCATGAGGAATCCTATTCTTGCCCGAATTTCCTTCAGTATCTGCGCACCTATCATCTCCTGCATCGGTGTCAGCGTCAGATGGTTAAGAAATTCCTGCAGCTTTCCAATCGACATAGAAGTAATCTCGTAGATATTCTTTTCCCCCACGGTCACAGCAAGGGCACTTTTCTTTAATCGCTGACCGCCGCAGGTACGGCATGGCGTAATCTTCATAAACGTCTCATACTCTGCTTTCGTAGATTCAGAACCTGTCTCACGATAACGGCGCTCCACATTTTTTACCAGACCTTCGAATGCCACATCATAGACACCCTCGCCGCGCTGTCCCTTATAGTATACCTTCACTGAATGTCCGTCCGTACCATAAATCAGAATCTTCTTAATTTTATCCGGGTACTGCTCAAACGGTGTGTTGAGGTCAAATTTATATTCTTTCGCCAGTGCATTGAGTATCGCCCTCGTATAGCTCGACCCATCGGTGCAGGACTGCCAGCCGAGCACTGCAATAGCCCCCTCCGAAATACTTTTTGATTTATCAGGAATCATCAACTCCGCATCAAATTCCATCTTATATCCAAGTCCATAGCAGTCTGGGCAGGCACCAAACGGATTATTGAAGGAAAAGCTTCTCGGCTCAATCTCCTCAATGCTGATACCGCAGTCCGGGCAGGCAAAGCTCTGGCTGAAATTAATCGGTTCGCCGTCTATCACATCGACAATCATAAGTCCGTCAGAAAGTGCCATGACATTTTCAATCGAATCGGTCAGACGTTTCTCAATTCCTTGCTTTACTGCCAGACGGTCTACCACTATTTCGATATTATGCTTGATATTCTTATCCAGCTTGATTTCCTCGCTCAGCTCATACATATTGCCATCAATGCGCACCCTGACGTAGCCGCTTCTCTTCGCATGCTCAAGAATCTTCGCATGCTCGCCCTTTCTTCCGCGCACCACCGGGGCCAGAAGCTGAATCTTCGTTCTCTCCGGCATCGCAAGAATCTGGTCAACCATCTCATCAATCGTCTGTTTGCGGATTTCCTTTCCACACTTCGGGCAGTGCGGAATACCGATTCTCGCATATAACAAACGGAAATAATCATAAATCTCCGTGACGGTTCCCACCGTAGAACGCGGGTTTCTGTTCGTCGACTTCTGGTCAATGGAAATCGCCGGCGGTAAGCCCTCAATGCTTTCTACATCCGGCTTCTCCATCTGTCCAAGAAACTGCCGTGCATACGAAGACAGAGATTCCATGTATCTTCTCTGTCCCTCTGCATAAATCGTATCAAATGCAAGAGAAGATTTTCCTGACCCGCTTAAGCCTGTCAGTACAACAAACTGGTCTCTCGGAATATCCACATCTACGTTTTTCAGATTGTGTTCATTTGCTCCTCTTATTTTTATATACTTGATTTCCTTCTTCTGCGCCATCTCACTAACCGTGCCTTTCTATCCTTCTATCTCTGCCAGATGCTTCTTCAATTCTACCATCTCATCGCGAAGCTGCGCCGCCAGCTCAAAATTAAGCTCTGCCGCCGCCTGATGCATACGCTTCGTCACCTCACGTATCAGCTTCTCGATTTCCTTCTTATCCATAGACTCCAGATCTTTGCTGAGTCTCTTATCATAGACATCTGCCGCCTTGGAAATGCTGATTAAATCACGCACTGCCTTCTTAATCGTTGTCGGCGTAATGCCATGTGCATCATTATACGCCTGCTGAATGCCTCTTCTTCGCTCTGTCTCATCAATCGCAGCCTTCATCGAATCCGTCATATTATCTGCGTACATGATGACATGTCCCTCCGAATTTCTCGCCGCACGCCCAATCGTCTGAATAAGGGATGTCTCTGAACGAAGGAAGCCCTCCTTATCCGCATCCAGAATCGCCACCAGCGAAATCTCCGGTATATCCAGTCCTTCTCGCAAAAGGTTAATTCCCACCAGAACGTCAAAGACATCAAGCCTCATATCACGAATAATCTCCGAACGCTCCAGCGTGTCAATATCCGAATGCAGATATTTCACGCGGATACCGACCTCCTTCATATAATCGGTTAGATCCTCTGCCATACGCTTCGTCAGTGTTGTCACCAGAACCTTATTCTTCTTCTCTACTTCTTTATTAATCTCCGCTATCAGGTCATCAATCTGTCCTTCTACCGGGCGCACGCTGATTTCCGGATCCAGAAGTCCTGTCGGGCGGATAATCTGCTCTGTGCGCATCAGCTCATGCTCTTTCTCATATACGGATGGAGTCGCAGATACGAACATCATCTGGTTAATCTTCGCTTCAAATTCATCAAAGTTCAACGGCCTATTGTCCTTCGCCGAGGGCAGACGAAAACCATAATCCACCAACGTTGTCTTCCTGGACTGGTCTCCTGCGTACATACCGCGCACCTGCGGAATCGTAATGTGCGACTCATCGACGATAATCAGATAATCCTCCGGGAAGAAATCCATCAGCGTATACGGTGTCTGTCCAGGCTTCAGACCGTTCAAATGTCTGGAATAGTTCTCAATGCCGGAGCAGAAGCCTGTCTCACGGAGCATCTCAATATCAAAATTTGTCCTCTCTGAGATTCTCTGTGCCTCCAGAAGCTTATCCTCGCTCTTGAACTCTCTGACGCGTTCCTTCAGTTCTTCACTGATAGCCTGCAGCGCCGGCTCCATCGCCGCCGGATCAACAACATAATGCGACGCCGGATAAATATAGGCATGCTCCAACACATACTTAATCTCTCCGGTTACGACATTCACCTCTGTAATTCGGTCAATCTCATCACCGAAAAATTCCACCCGAATCGCCGTATCTGTCGCTGACGCCAGGAAAATCTCCAGCACGTCCCCCCTCACACGGAAGGTTCCACGCTTAAAATCCATATCATTCCGTGTATACTGTATCTCAATCAGCTTGGCAATAATCTCATCACGGTCACGAACCATACCTGGTCTCAAGGATATCGTCATATTCTGGTAAAACTCCGGATTACCAATTCCATAGATACAGGACACACTGGCTACCACAATAACATCCCGCCGCTCCGCCAGTGCTGCCGTAGCAGAATGCCGCAGCTTGTCTATCTCCTCATTGATAGAGGAATCCTTCTCTATATACGTATCCGTCGAAGGTACATATGCCTCCGGCTGATAGTAATCGTAATAGGACACAAAATATTCTACCGCATTCTCCGGGAAAAATTCCTTCATCTCACTATAAAGCTGCGCGGCAAGTGTTTTATTATGAGCGATAATCAGTGTCGGGCGGTTTAATGCCTGAATAACATTCGCCATCGTAAAGGTCTTACCGGAACCGGTAACACCAAGTAAGGTCTCAAACTGGTTTCCCTCCTGAAATCCCTTAACCAGTGCCTCGATTGCCTGCGGCTGATCCCCGGTTGGAGCGTACTCTGATACTAATTTGAAATGATCCATGAAAGTTCCTCCTCTATGAATCTATTTAATCGAATATATGTTCTTGTTCAGTATAACACAAACCATAAAAAATGTATAGAGGTAAATTCTAAAAAAGTCCGTCAGGATTGGCAGAGATATGAGTATATGCCAATCCTGACGGACTTTTTTAAAACTATTATTTTTTTCAGTCTGCTCTCACGGGCAGATATTTACCACAACATCCTTTACCAATACATTCCGTATCATATCCTCTGAAAATCTGTTTTCCTTTGCTTTTATCTGTAAATTTTCAAACGCAAAATCGGAAAGCATGTACTGTTTCTCATCTGCCTTAACCTTAAAATATACATCACATTCACAGTTACAATTTTTCATAACAATATGATCCGCATAGGAAACCGCTATATCCTTGCGGTCCTTCAAATCATAGAACTGCGTCCATGGATTGATATTGATAAAGCTGTCAATTCGTCCCTGGATATCCTCAACCGTTATATATTCATAATGCTGCGGTGTGTCCGGGCGCATTTTAAGCCACAGCAGATTTGCACTTGTCAATACCTTAATCCTTCTCATAATAATATTTCTGTTATGAATTGATTCCGAGCCGCAGGTCAGGCATCCATGACAGAATCCATACGTGCAGTCCTCCACGATAATCCGCTCATTGGAACCATTTTCCGGCATCGTGTCTGCCCACGGTCCCTTTCCGCCTTTCAGAACAACAGCATCATCATTCACTTCCATATAACAGTTTTTCACAAGAACATCGGTACAGACATCTATATCAATCGCATCTGTACTTGGCGCCTTCACTGGTTCTGCCGGAGAATAAATATAGCAGTTAAGGTACTTTATATGATGGCTCCTGTAAATATGATTTGTCCAAAAATGTGCATTCTGCAGCTTCAAGCCTGCAACCAGAACATTCCGGCAATTCGATATATACACAAGACGCGGACGCTGCTCATCCTTATTCGTGCAGTTCGGATTCCATGTGCGCCGCAGCCAGAAAGCCTTCCATGATTTCAGTCCATTTCCATCAATCGTTCCCGGACCGCACATAGTAAAGCCATCCAGCCCGTCTGCATTGATTAACGCTGCAAAATACGGACATGTTTCTCCCTCTATACGTGTCTCACAGATAGGGTAGTCCGAAATATCATCGCTTCCTTTTAATGTTCCGCCGTCTGCTACATAAAGGTTTACTCCCTGTTTAAAAAACAATGCTCCGGTAAGGTAAGTACCCGCAGGAACCACTATAACTCCGCCGCCTTCCTCTGCCGCCATATCTATCAATCCCTGGATTTCCTGCGTGTGAATCCTGCCATCGTCAAGAATATGATATTGCGTAAGCACATATTGCTTTCCCAGCTCTTCAAGCTTTGGAATCCATGTATCATAAAACCATTCATCAATCATCGTCCCATCCGGGAAAAATTCTTTATTATTCATATCAGTATTCTTCCTTCTATCGTTACTCCTGCTGTCCAAGCTGCTGCATCAAAACTTCAATTGCTGCCTGAAGCTGGTTATCCTCTTCCTTCGTAATCTCTGCCTTCTGTCTCAGTTCTTCATCAAGCTCCACTACAATATCCGGTGTAATGCCTACTTTATGAATATTTCTTCCTGCGTGCGTGAAATAGCTTGAAACCGTCATTTTCACTGCCGTATCTCCATCATCAAGCGGATACACCGTCTGGACAATTCCTTTTCCATAGGTCTGTGTTCCCACAATAGTACCTACGCCAAAATCCTGTATATCACCGGCAAAAATCTCGGATGCACTGGCACTTTCACCATTAACAAGCACTGCCAACGGCACATTCAGTACACTCTGCGGATTTGAGGAAAATTCATTGGCACGATTTCCATACTTATCCTCTGTATATACCAGAACGCCCTCCGGCAGAATCATATCCAGCATACTTACCACTACATCCAGACGTCCGCCCGGATTGTTCCGAATGTCTATCACCAGCCCCTGCATTCCCTGTGTTGACAGCTCTGCAATACCATTGAGGAACTGACTTGCTGTCACCTCTTCAAATCCTGTAATTAACATATAGCCAATCTGATTATCCAGCATTTCGATTTCTACGGTCGGCACCTCAACCTCACGGCGTTCCACGTCAAGCACAATATAGTCCTGCTCCCCCTCACGCACCAGCGTAAGCTCAACCGTTGTCCCTGCTTCGCCCTTAATCATAGTGACAACCTCTGTCAAATCCATACCGGTCACTTCCACACCATTTACCGCATATAAAATATCATTTGGCAGAATACCTGCCTCATAGCCCGGCGCACCCTTAAACGGTTTTACCATCGTGATAATACCGGTCGTCATGTTTTGCGAAACCTGTACACCAATTCCATAATATTTGCCGGTCGTACTTTCCTGGAAAGAGGTGAGTGCCTCCTCATTGTAATAAGTAGAATACGGGTCACCCAAAGCACTCATAAGTCCCTGATACATACCGTCACGCAGCGCATCCGCATCTATATCATAGAGAAAATTTTCTTCCAAAAGTCCATAGATTTCGTCAACGCGCTTCATGAATTCTTCGTTTAACAGCTTATCCTCCGTTGGCAAGGCTGTATCACTTTCTGTTTCCAGCGTTGCCGGTTCCGTGGTCTGCTCCTCCACCTTCACATTCTGCTGGATAACAAACAGATTTATCGCTATGACAACGCAGATTGCCGCACATATAAAGGTGCCAAGGATTCCTCCTGCAAGACCAACCACAATCCCCTTCTGATAATTTTTCTTTTCTTCCATTTCAATCTCCAATCTATATGTTTCATTCATTTCTGCATCTCACAGACACTCTTTCCGCTAAACCCTCAGATGCTTTCTCGTTGTTGCGCTACTTCCCAGAAAACCGATTCCTACGCCCAGAACCAGTCCAACCGGCAGCAGAGAGTGGAATACCTGCTCAACCGGCAGGAACACCATAATACTATTTAAAATACTGAACTTATCCAGTATATAGCCTACTACATTTCCATAAAGATAATAAATCACTGCCAGCGGAATTGCCGCCCCCAGAAGTCCTATCAATATGCCCTCTACCAGAAACGGTGCCTTCACAAAGAAATCCGTAGCGCCTATCAGTTTCATAATTGAAATCTCTTCCCGGCGCACGGTAATGCCGACAGAAACGGTATTGCTAATCAAGAATACTGCAACTGCCAGCAAAATCAGTATAATCGCACCGGAAACATAGCCCACCAGTATACCGAAATCGGCAAAGCTGTTTGCCGTCAAATCCGACTTATTTATTTTTCTGATATCCGGTATGGTTTCCAGATACTCCACCAGATTTTCCTGCAGAGAAGCATCCTTCATATAAATCGCATAGGAGGAATGATTTGCCAGGGGGTTATCTCCCATAAAAGCTCTGGCATACTCCTCATTTCCCTCGAAATAAACCTCCTTAAAGCTTTCCCACGCCTCGTCTGCCGAGGTATACTCCACCGAGGCTACCTCCGGCCGCAATGCTATCTGCTCACCAATCACACTAATTCGCGTTTCACTCGTTCCCGGTTCAAAAAACACCGTCACACAGATAGCATCCTGTGCCTCGTCTATCATATATTGTATGTTCATAACGATTGAATAAAACAAACCAAATAAAAAAATGCACGCTGCCATTGTGCTAATGGAAGCCAGCGAAAACAATTTGTTCCTGAAAATATTTTTTATGCCCTGCTTCAGGCAATATATTATCGTGTTGAATCTCATATTCTCCTCTATTCCTATAAAACTCCGGTATACCGCATAGCAGATGCTTACTGACGATATCCGCTTTTTTTCTCATCACTCGTGATTAACCCTTTATGCATAGTTATTACACGTTTTTTCATAGCATCTACAATTTCCTGGTTGTGTGTCACAACCAGGACAGTTGTCCCGCGCTTATTGATTTCTTCAAGCAGCCGCATAATCTCCCAGGAGTTCTTTGGATCAAGATTTCCTGTCGGCTCATCTGCCAGCAGAATCGCCGGGTTATTCACCAGCGCTCTCGCCAGAGCTACTCTCTGCTGTTCTCCACCTGACAGCTGCTTGGGATACGATTTGTATTTCTCAGCCAGTCCTACCAGTGAAAGCATAGCCGGGACCTGCCTGCGGATAATGCGGGCAGGGGTTCCAATAACACGCTGTGCAAAAGCAATATTTTCATATACATTCCTGTCCTTTAGCAGCCGGAAATCCTGAAACACAACTCCCAGTCCACGTCTGTATTTCGGAATCTGTCTCCTCCGCATGCGGTTTAGCTGCTTATTATTTACATAAATCCGTCCACTGGACGGCTCCAGCTCCTTCAAAAGCAGCTTAATCAATGTAGACTTGCCGGAGCCGCTGTTTCCCACGATAAACACGAACTCTCCTTTTTCTATTCGCAGATTAATCCCATTCAAAGCGGGAGTACCGGTTTCATAGGTTTTACTCACATTTTCAAATACAATCATACATTTTCTCCATAATACATCAATGTCACCGCAGAAGAACCTTTCTCCGTTCCCCCACGGCGACATATCGTTACTTACTTCTCTGTTTCTTTCGGATATTAGTAATCCAGAGACTCCATATACTTCATATACTTTACTACCATAAGCGCAATCTTGAAGGTAATCGCGTCCTCAAACACTCTTAAATCCAGACCTGTGCTCTTCTGCAGCTTGTCAAGACGATACACCAGCGTATTCCTGTGAATATAAAGCTGCCTGGAGGTCTCCGATACATTCAGGCTGTTCTCAAAGAACTTGTTAATCGTGGACAATGTCTCCTCATCAAAATCATCTGGAGATTTTCCGTCAAAAATTTCCTTGATAAACATCTTGCAGAGCGGAATTGGAAGCTGATAAATCAATCTGCCAATGCCAAGATTATTATAAGCAATTACATTCTTGGTACTATAGAAAATCTTTCCAACATCCAGTGCCATCTTCGCTTCTTTGTATGAACGCGACACTTCCTTTATCTCATTGACAATCGTACCGTAAGCCACATGTACCTGACTCATGGCTTCTGTATTCAGCATATCAAGAACCACCCGTGCTGTCTTGTTCAAGTCCTCATATGTATCACCCGGCTTTAACTCTTTAACCAGAATGATATTTTTCTCGTCTACCGCTGTGATAAAATCTCTTGTTTTAGTTGAAAACAGGCTTCTGACTGTCTCAAGTGCATTATTATCCTTCTCATATTTTGTCTCAATAATGTACACGACTCGCCTTACGTCTGTCTCAATATGCAGCTTCTTCGCCCTGTTATAAATATCTACCAGCAAAAGGTTGTCCAACAGCAGATTCTTAATAAAATTATCCTTGTCAAATCTCTCTTTATAAGCCACCAGCAGATTCTGAATCTGAAAAGCTGCAATTTTTCCAACCATATAAACATCCTCTGTCGTTCCCTTTGCCAAAAGAACATATTCCAGCTGATGTTCATCAAAAACCTTAAAGAACTGACTTCCCTGCAGCACCTGACTGTCTGCCGGAGATTCCACAAATGCCAGAACAGCGCTTCTGTTCTCATCCGCTTCCGGGAAAGTGGTTGCCAGTACGATTCCCTCCGTATCAATAACACATAAATCTATTCTTGCAATGCTCTTTAATCCATCGATTGTGCTCTGGAGAATCTGATTTGAAATCATCTCTTTACCTCCTGCTTTGTTTTCCTACTACACCATTTATATCTTATAGCAAAATCAGTCATCTTGCAAGCATTTTTTGCACCTAAATCCCTCATCACATTCCTTGACAAAGAGAAAAAGGGACGCATCTCTGCGTCCCTCTGAATTTCATATGTACAGACTAGTTTGTAATAATCTGCTCTGTTTCCTTATCGAAGATATGAAGCTTCTCTAAGTCAAATGCCATCTTAACTGTATCGCCAGGTCTTGCTGTTGTACGAGGATTTACTCTTGCTGTACAGTTGAACTGCTCGATATCAAAGTATAAGTAAACTTCTGCACCTAACAGCTCGTATACTCTGATAGTAGCCTCGATTACACTGTCAGGAGAGTTGTTGATGTAAGCTTCCTCATCATGTACATCCTCTGGACGGATACCAAGAACAACTGTCTTGCCTACATAACCGCCGTCAACAAGCTTCTTAGCCTTTCCTACAGGAACCTTAATGGTATGTCCACCAAAGGTTAATGTTACATCAGAACCATTCTGCTGTACAGTAGCGTCAACCAGGTTCATCTGAGGAGATCCGATGAATCCTGCTACGAACAGGTTCTTTGGTCTGTCATACAGATTCTGAGGGGAATCTACCTGCTGGATAACACCGTCCTTCATAACAACGATTCTTGTACCAAGTGTCATAGCCTCTGTCTGGTCATGTGTTACGTAGATGATAGTTGTTTCCAGTCTCTGATGTAACTTGGAAATCTCAATACGCATCTGTACACGAAGCTTAGCATCCAGGTTGGATAACGGCTCGTCCATAAGGAATACCTTAGGATTACGAACGATAGCACGACCCATAGCAACACGCTGTCTCTGTCCACCGGAAAGAGCCTTCGGCTTACGGTCTAACAAGTGCTCAATATCAAGAATCTTAGCTGCCTCATGTACAAGCTTATCGATCTGATCCTTTGGAGTCTTTCTTAACTTCAGACCGAATGCCATGTTATCGTATACTGTCATATGTGGGTACAGAGCGTAGTTCTGGAATACCATCGCAATATCTCTGTCCTTAGGCTCAACGTCATTTACCATCTTGTCGCCAATCCATAATTCACCGGAGCTGATTTCCTCCAGACCTGCAATCATACGAAGTGTAGTAGACTTACCGCATCCAGACGGACCTACAAAGATGATGAACTCCTTATCCTCAATCTCAAGATTAAAATCCTTAACTGCTACGAAGCCGTTAGGATAAACCTTACAAATATTCTTCAGTGATAAACTAGCCATTTTTTCTTTTCCTCCTAAAATAAATGTTAATCAGTTTCGTTTTAACTATGTCTATTGTACACTATGCCGCAAAAAAAAGCCATATCTCAAATGACAAATTTTCTTTAGGGCTTTTGGTTATTTTGTATATCAGCAGCAGGTGCCATTCCCGGGTAAATTTTACTGAATATTCTCTATAAATCCCTCTCCAAACACCTCTCTGACGTCACTTACTATCATAAAGGCGTTGCTGTCCACACTTCGGACAATATCCCGCAGCTGCACAATTTCTTTCCTTGAAACCACGCAGAAAAGAACCTTTTTCTCTGTACCGGAATACATCCCTGTCGCATCCAGCGCAGTAGCACCTCTGTCCAGTTCTTCCAGAATTTTTTCCGCAATTTCCACGTAATGCTCAGAAATAATATAAGCCAGCTTTGAAAACTTAAGTCCCTCAAGAATACCATCTGATATCTTTGAGACAAGGTATATACTGATAATCGCATACAGGGCATGATTCAGTCCAAATGTCCAGACTCCCGCCAGCACAATGATTGCATCCAGTACCTGCATAATACGTGCAATGGAATAATGACGCAAATAATGCTGTATAACCGCCGCCATTGTATCTGTACCGCCGGTCGTTGCATTTGCCATAAGAACAAGCCCGATTCCTGTTCCACTGATAACACCGCCGAAAATCGATGCCAGAAAAATATCATCCGGCATCAGACTGATATCCGGTACATAAATAAGTGCCGCAGACAGCCAGATTGTAGCAAATACTGTTTTCTTAATGTAACGCCAGCCCTTTATCCTTATTGTGACCACAAAAAGCGGAATATTAAGCAGCAGGTTCGTAAACCAGAGCGGGATACCACCCTCCACGATTCCTTCCGTCAGATTTTTTACAATAATAGCAATGCCGGAAAATCCTCCGGTTACAAGCGAAACAGGATCAAAAATCCCCTTGATTGCCAATGCCATCAAACTGGTTCCTGCCATAATCAGCAAATAATCCAGCCACACCGGTCTTTTCTTCATACCATTCCTCTTTTCTCCTATATTACCCTACAGCACTATTTTCTCCAATTTTATGCAGAATACTCCTTTTCTTTTTCTCTTCTTCATGCTATACTTAACTCAGAAAACGTATTGTCCTAATAGTAAGGAGGGATTTATATGAATATTACCGAATTGCCTGGTTTACTGATTGCTCAGGACATAAGCTCCCAGATAAGCACTGCTATCTTAAGCAAAAGCCTTGATACCGTAGAAGAGATGGGAGACAGCATGATTAAGATGATGGAGCAGTCTGTTTATCCAAATCTTGGTCAAAACATTGATGTACTTGCATAGCACAGACAGCTGCGCCTGCCTTTCCTGATATTCAGGAAAAGCAGGCGCTTTCTATCCCGGTACTATTTAACTGCTACTGCCTCAATCTCAATCAATACATCCTTTGGCAGTCTTGCCACCTCAACGCAGGAGCGTGCCGGATACATTCCCACAAAATACTTTGCATATATTTCATTAACCTTCGCAAAATCATTCATATCCTTGATAAATACAGTTGTCTTAACAACATTCTCAGTGCTGGTTCCTGCTTCCTTCAAAAGTGCAGCCAGATTGCCGATAGCCTGATCTGCCTGAGCCTCGATTCCCTGTGGGATTTCACCTGTAGAAGGCACTACCGGAATAATGCCCGAGGTGTAAATCATGCCATTCACCTCGATTGCCTGAGAATAAGGTCCGATTGCTGCCGGAGCCTTGTCTGTGCTGATTATTTTTTTCATAAACGTTCCTCCTTAATAATTTGTATTGTATTATCAGTAATCTCTATTTTATTTTCTTTTAAAAGCCTGCCAATAGCACGCTTAAAAGCCGCTTTGCTCAGATGGAATTCTTTCTTCACCCGCTCCGGGTCTACAGTCTTATCCGTATATGGAAGCACGCCCTTATATTTCTCCATTACCCTGAGAATCCTCTCACAGTCCTCATCCATCTGCTGATAAGCCTTTTTCCTGACACTCAGATTCAGCTTACCGTCCTCTCTGACCTCTGTGACCCTGGCTTCTACCGGATCTCCCGGCTGGAAAGTACCAAACACCTCTTTTTTCGGTATCACACCATGATATTTATTATCCACTGCTACAAACACACCAATTTCCTCGTGTATCTCATATACCGTACCGTGCACCATATCTTCTTTCTTATACGGTGCATCTGCACGCAGGAAATCATACACACGCATCGTGCCGCACAAACGGCTGCTTTTATCTACATAAAGCGCCACCAGATACTTATTCCCGACTATCGGTGTAAATAGCTGCTCCTTATATGGAACCAGCAGATCTTTTTCCAGCCCCCAGTCAAAAAATGCTCCGATGTCATTGACCTCCTTCGCCGCCAAAAGCGCTATCTCTCCCAACTGCATCTGTGGTTCCCTTGTCGTGGCAATCAGACGATCCTCGGAATCACGATAGATAAACACCGTCATCTCATCCCCGGGCTTTGTTCCCTCCGGCACCTGTTTCTTCGGCAAAAGAACCTTTTCCTCCCTTCCCGGTTCCCCCAGGTAGATGCCGAAATCCACCATATTGATTACCGTAAGCTTCTGTTTTACTCCAATTTCTATCATATCATTCTCCATTCTTATATAGCAGCCAACTCTGTTATTTCTGAAAAAGCACCACTGCAAATGCTTTTCCATCCTTGTCATTCAGAGAAATCACACATCCATTCTCTGCCTCTGCAGCCACCGGATAAATCATATCTCCATAGACCGCCGACTTCCGGTACTCTGCCCGCAGCCCCACTACCTCAAATGGCTGCGGTATATATTCCTGCGCCATACGGATATACTGTCCGTTATTGACATGCCCATTCGTATCTATCTGATACCTTCTGACCGGGAAGGCTTCCATCGGTATTCCGCCCTCCGGCATCAGAATCTTGCGTTCTGCATAGTCCATCTCCAGCTTTGCTCCGCTTCCATAGCCGCGGATCTCTTCCTCCGTCACCTTTGCCGGACGTTTCTTCTCCAAATCATAGAAAACCCACACAGAATTCGCCTTCACCAGATGATTTCCCTGTGCATCATCAATTACAAAATTACGATAACCATACATACTCTTAAAGCCATAAGGCCAGGTTCCTATCGTAATCTGCTCTCCCAGCACAGGAAGCCGTTCTATCTGAAGCTGCCAGGAATTCATAAGCCACACCCTCTTATGCTCCTTCAGATATTCCACTCCCATACCAAGACTCTCTGACTGGAAGGTACTGCAATCCTGCATATAATTAATCACCGAGCCCAGCGCCAGCGTCCCTTCTTCACTGATTTCGCTGTATCGCACCCGGCTCTCAAATGTAAACATCCTGTTTGTTTCCCCACTTTCTATCTTGTCTCGCACTCCTCAATCGCCGTCTTCAAAGCATCGAACTCATCACTGTAGATAAGTCCAAGCAAATCATTGAGCTGCATCAGGGACATCCGGAGCTCTTCCCTTGTAATCAGTCCCTGCTCATCTGCCATTGCAAGCTCGTCCAAATCGACGACCCGCACTTTTCCGTCCGGCTTTATCACCACATCGGCAAGCAAATCGGTAAACACATAGCTCTGCTCTTCTGCATTATAATCTGTTTTGATAATATCACAATACCAGTGATAAAGCGAACCGTCCTCTTTCAATACCTTCGAAACCTTAATTCCCTTTTTCAGAAAATAGCAGGACAGCCCTGCCGCAAAGTCATCCCTTTTCTTCAGACTTTTCCAGCGCGTCACGATAATATTATCATCCAGTCTCAGAATTTCATCATCCTTAAGTTCAATACATTCTGCCGGAATCAGCCTTTTTCTGTACAGTCGTATCTTCCCCATAAACCCATCCCCATTTTTTCTAAACAGTCAGTGTAATATTTCTGTTTGTATGTGCATACGGATAATATCTCACTCCGGCAGCATCAAGCATACGTTTTGATGCAATCACTGACGGCGTCGCCGCATATTTATCACTGTCATAAACAATTGTTTTAATTCCCGCCTGAATAATCGCCTTCGCACATTCATTGCACGGGAAAAGTGTTACATAAATTTTAGCTCCCTCCAGGCTGCCGCCCCGATAATTTAAAATCGCATTCAATTCTCCATGGGTAGAATAAAAATACTTATTATCCAGCGCATCTCCCTCTCTGCACCACGGAAACGCATCATCTGAGCAGCCATTTGGAAAACCGTTATAACCCATTGACAATATCTTGTTATCCTGGCTGACGATACAGGCTCCTACCTGTGTTCCCGGATCCTTGGAGCGCATTCCCGACAGAATCGCCACACCCATAAAATACTCATCCCAGGAAATGTAATCTGTTCTCTTATCACTCATAGGGCTTCTCCTTTTACTTTGTTCCGAAAATACGGTCTCCGGCATCCCCCAGTCCCGGCACAATATAACCATGGTCATTCAGATGCTCATCCAGTGCCCCTGCATAAATGTCCACATCCGGGTGTTCTCTCCTCATGCGCTCCACACCCTCCGGTGCAGCAATAATACACATGAAGCGGATATTCTTCACGCCCTTGTCCTTAAGGAGCTGAATTGCTGCAGAGGACGAACCGCCTGTTGCCAGCATCGGGTCTACTACAAATACATCCCTTTCTGCACAATCCTCCGGCAGCTTACAGTAATATTCCACCGGATTTAATGTCTCAGGGTCACGATACAATCCGATATGTCCAACCTTTGCCGCCGGAATCAGCGTCAGCATACCCTCTACCATACCCAGACCTGCACGAAGAATCGGTATCACTGCCAGCTTCTTGCCCTTCAGCTCTTTAACCGTTGTGCGGCAGATAGGTGTTTCAATCTCCACATCAGAAAGCTTCAAATCTCTTGTTGCCTCATAACACATCAGCATCGCAATCTCACTAATCAGCTCCCGAAATTCCTTTGAACCTGTCTCCTGTTTACGGATAATTCAGATTTTATGCTGAATCAGCGGATGCTCCATCACAACTATTTTTGCCATAGACGCCTCCCGTTTTACTGCTCAATCAGACTTATTCTTCTGACATGACGTTCATCCTCCGAAAATGGCGTGTCAAGAAATGTATCCACTATCTTAATCGCCAGTCCCGGACCGACTACCCTTCCGCCAAGGCATAAAATATTGGCATCATTATGCTGTCTGGTTGCTTCTGCGCAGAAGCAGTCTGTACATAAGGCTGCACGGATTCCCGGCACCTTATTGGCAGCGATAGAAATGCCGATACCTGTACCACAGATGAGAATTCCTGTCTCACATCTCCCCTCTGCCACTTCATTTGCCACCAGCCTTGCATAGATTGGATAATCACAGGAGCTCTCATCATAGCATCCGAAATCCTTGTAATCAATTCCCCTCTCCTCCAGATGCCTCATTATCTCCTGTTTTAATGCGTATCCGCCATGATCACTTCCTATTGCTATCATATCTGTTCATCCTCCAAAAATAATTTTTCAGCTACCAGCTTCACCAACACACTGATTCTCTCGAAGCATTCCACATACACCGGCATCTCGCCGCCAGTCGGATCCTCAATATCTCCTTCTCCATCCAGAAACTCATTGATGGTGTATACATTGATAGCTGTTTCATACTGCTCATAAATCGTCTTTTTCTGCTGCTCCGTCATCGTCAGCACCAGAGTACGGTCATTCATGTCCTGCTCACAAAACTGCACTGTCCGTGGATGGTTCAGAAGCACACCGCAGCTTCTTGCTGCAGCATCTGCTTTTGGGTTAATGGGTTCAGAAAACAGTACAACCATACCTCTGGACGCCGTTGTAAGCTTTCTTCCCTCTATCAATCCTCTCATAACGCCCTCTGCCATCGGTCCCTTGCATGTATCGTCTGTCGACACAAAAATCACTCTGTCATACTTCTCCATATAGTTTCTCCTTACACTCTGATGATATGGTGTCCTGCTGCCTTTACCAGACGATTCATAATAGCCTGTCCCAGATTTTCCTCTGAAAATGCTTCCGAAAAAATATACTCTGTCCCTGATTCATCAAATTCCCGCAGTACCGCAAATAAATGCCGGGCTATCGTTTCCTCATCCTGTCTGGTTCCGATTACCCTGACCTGCGCTTCTTTGTAAAATGCTTTTGTCTCTTCTGTGGCAATAATTCCTGTCGAATGGCCCTGCTCCTGCTTTTCCTGTGCCAGACGGTTGATTTCCTCCGCTACACGCTCCAGCTCTCCCTCGACAATCGTAAGCTCAGCCTTCGGTGCATAATGCCGGTACTTCATACCCGGTGCTTTCGGCTTTACGCCCTCACCGACACCTTCCATAAGGGAAGGGTCTATCCTTATTTCACCAATCGTCTGTTCCAGCATTTCCCTCGTAATATATCCCGGTCGGAGCAGCATCGGCGGCTCCACCGTCATATCCATAATGGTAGATTCTAATCCAATTCCCACACTTCCGCCATCTATCAGCATATCAATCTTTCCATTCATATCCTCCCTGACATGCTCTGCCTTTGTAGGACTTGGTCTTCCCGAAGTATTAGCACTTGGTGCCGCAATCGGTGTTCCGCTCTTCCGTATCAATGCTCTCGCCACCGGGTGAGACGGCATACGCACCGCTACCGTATCCAGACCGCCGGTCGTTCCATACGGAACTTCCTTCTTTTTCTCAAATATCATCGTCAACGGTCCCGGCCAGAATGCTTTCATCAAAGCTTCTGCCTTTGGCGGAACCTTATCTGTAATCTGAGCCAGACCTTCCTTGTCTGCAATATGCAGGATCAGAGGATTATCAGAAGGTCTTCCCTTCGCCGCATAAATCTTCGCGGCTGCCTCCGCATTCATACCGTCTGCACCAAGTCCGTAGACCGTTTCCGTAGGAAAAGCCACCAGTCCGCCCTCACGGATAATCTGTGATGCCTGCTCATAGACAGTCTCATCCTCCGGCGAATCCATAACCTTTTTTATTATCGTATCCATACAATTTCTCACACTCTATATATTTGGCATATTTTGTTAAGCTTGAGTATACCACATTGCCTGTATTTATGCAAACTTTTGTTACTGTTCTGCTTTGTGAAAAAACTGATACACCTGACGTGCCGCCTGCTCATTCATACTCGGTACACCTTTCAGCGTTTCAATATCGGCATTCCTGATTTCCTCAAGCCCCTTGAAATACTTCATCAGTGCCCTTCTTCTGGTCGTTCCGATGCCTTCAATGTCATCCAGAATCGAATGCACCTGTTCCTTTGAACGCAGGCTTCTATGATATTCAATCGCAAAGCGGTGTGCCTCATCCTGAATTCTGGTAATCAGCCGGAATCCCTCACTATTCCGGTCAATGGGGATTTCTACATTATCATAATACAGCCCTCTCGTGCGATGGTTATCATCCTTTACCATACCGCAGACCGGAATATTCAGTTTAAGCCCGTCAAGCACCTTTAAGGCTACATTGACCTGCCCGCGCCCGCCGTCCATCATAATCAAATCCGGGAATCGTGTAAAGCTGCCAAACCCCTTGTTTTCTCCTGCACGCAGTTCCTCCAGTCCATGTTCAAAGCGTCTTGTCAGAACCTCTGCCATGCTGGCATAATCATCCGGTCCTGTTACGGTCTGTATCTTGAATTTTCGGTAATCGCTTCGTTTCGGCTTACCGTCCTCATACACAATCATCGAACCAACTGACTCCATACCGCTGGTGTTGGAAATATCGAATGCTTCTATCCGGTTAATGCCATTCAGTCCAATCCATTCCTCTATCTGGTGCATCGCTCCTCTGGTACGCAGTTCCTCACGCTTGATTTTTTCTCTGTCCTGCTCCAGCACCATGCTCGCATTCTTAAATGCCAGCTCCACCAGCCGTTCCTTCTGCCCCTTCTTCGGCACACGGATATAAACCTTCTGCCCCTTCTTCGCCGAGAGCCATTCCGCCAGCAGCTCTTCATCATCCGGCGAGGCCTGCAGCATCAGCTCCCGTGGAATAAACGGTGTGCCGGCATAGTACTGCTTGATAAAGCTGCCCAGTATCTGTCCTTTTTCCTCCTGCACTGCTACCGTCAGATGAAAATGCTCTCTGCCAATCAGCTTGCCGCCGCGAATGAAGAATACCTGCACCACCGCATCCGGCCCGTCACAGGAACAGGCAATCACATCTCTGTCCTCCATCTCGCTGCTGGTAATCTTCTGCTTCTGTGCAATCTGCTTCACACTGTTCAGCAAATCACGGTACTCTATTGCCTGCTCATATTCCATGGCTTCCGAGGCCGCCATCATTTTTTCTTCCAGACTTTTCAGAATTTCATCATAGCTTCCATTTAGGAAGTCCATCGCCTTCTGAACCGACTCACGGTATTCCTCCTTTGAGACATAGCCCTGACAAGGTGCTTTGCACTGTTTGATATGATAGTTCAGGCACGGTCTGTCCTTGCCAATGTCTCTCGGCAGGGTACGGCTGCAGGTACGAATCTGGTAGAGCTTACGCAGAAGCTCCAGTGTGTCCTTCACCGCTCCTGCGCTGGTATACGGTCCGTAATATTTCGATTTATCCTTCTTCATATCACGGGAAAATAAAATCCTTGGATATTCCTCACCTACTGTAACCTTGATATAAGGGTAGGTCTTATCATCCTTGAGCATCGTATTATAGCGCGGTCTGTGCTCCTTAATCAGGTTACATTCCAGCACCAGAGCCTCCAGCTCAGAGTCCGTAATAATATATTCAAAACGCCGAATATGCGATACCATCTGCTCTATCTTTGCTGTCTTATTCCTGCTGCTCTGAAAATACTGCCGCACACGGTTTTTAAGGATAATTGCCTTACCGATATAGATAATCTCATCCTTTTCGCCGTGCATAATATACACACCCGGCTTTGCCGGCAGCTTTTTTAATTCCTCTTCAATATTAAACATAAATCTGCTCCGTTAAAACTTCATAAATGCCGCTTCCTCTGCGTATTCGTTCATGGCCGCAATTTCTGCGTCAGTAAATCCATAGTATTCCTTCAAGAACGCATACTCTCTGTCCAGACAGGTATTTGACACCGTCATATTGTCCGTATTAACTGTCACGCGCACACCCATGTCAAATAACCTGCGGATGGGGTGCTCATGTACATTCTTCGCCAGCTTCGTATGCAGGTTGCTGATAGGACATACCTCCAGCGTAACCCTGTCACGGATAATCTGCTCTATCAGCTCCTTATCCTCTATCGCACGCACACCGTGTCCCAGACGCTTTGTACCAAATTCCAGTGCTTTTCTGACACTCTCCGGTCCGTCTGCCTCTCCTGCATGAATAGTAAATGGCACCTCTGCTTCCCTCACCTTTTTAAATAATTCCTCATAATCTGCTGTTTTAAACAATGCCTCTGCCCCGGCAAGGTCTACTGCCAGCACGCCTTTTCCAAGATACTGCTTCGCAGCCTCGAGCGTAGCTTCATTTACGCTGTTTTCTGCCCCACGCATGAAACAAAGAATCAGTCCCGCCCTGATAGAAGGGAAGTCTGCCAGTGCACGGTCAAGTCCGCGGACTGCCGCCTGCACGACTTCCTTCTGCGCAAGTCCCTGCTTCGTGGAAAGCTGCGGCGCAAAACGGATTTCCGCATAAGTAAGTCCCTGCTTTGACAAATCCTCCACCAGCTCATAGGTCACCCGTTCCACTGCTTCTGCCTTCTGCAGCACCAAAAGCGGCAGGTCAAAGCGTTCCAGATATTCTGTCAGGCTCCGGCAATCCTCCGGCACCCGCAGGGAAGACACCAGCTCCTCCTCTGTTGCTGCAGGCAATACTATGCCCTGCTCCCTCGCCAGCTCCCACACTGTGTGCGGACGCAGTGAACCATCCAGATGTAAATGTAAGTCAATCTTCATATGCGGCGCTCCCTTCTTCTATACATTTTCTTTCATCCCACTCCATATCCTCATATGCAATCAGCAATTCTCGGTTAACCATGATTAAGTTAATTATGATTAACCTAATTGTGATATATTCATCAGCAAATGTCAAGAAAAAAAACTGCCGCAGCACATGCCCGACAGTCCTTTCCACGACCTTTATTTTTTACACATATAATGTATCATTTTCTTCCCGGATTTCATAAAATACCGGACGCTCCTCCAGCTTCTTATTCGGAGAATGCAGGGTAAGATAAAGCTTACCATTCAATCCTGTAAATATCATACCATGTCCGCCGTCCTTCGAGAACAGCAGCCTGTCATCCTGGCTCCACTTTCCGGTGATGTCGTTATTATCAGAATAAGCCAGTGCCTCCGTATAGCCCTCTTTTCCAAAGCTCGACCAGAGCAGTATCAGCCTGCCGGATTTTGTACGATACATGAACGGTCCATCCGTAACGTAATGCTTGCCCGGACGATTCTTGCTTTCATGCCCAATTACCCAGCCTGTCGCCTCAGAAGCCGCAAACATCGTCACCGGTTCTCCAACTGCATGTGTTAAATCCTCTGAAAGTTCTACATAACAGATTGTTCCATCGCTAATCTGCACCCATTCATGCACAAACACCATATACGGCTTACCCTCAGGACTTACATAGAAGGTTCCGTCAATGCACTCCCAGTCTTCCGGTGTTGCCTTCCCCTGGCTGTGCTCCACGAAAGGTCCCAGAGGATTATCCGCCTTCAATATCTGCGTACCGCCGAAAATGCCGTCACCCTTGAAGGTCGCAAACATATAAAAGCCGCCCTTATAATAATGCACCTCCGGTGCCCAGCAGTTCTTATTTGCCCAGAAGCCTTCCGGCTTGTGAAATACCTCAAATGGTCCTTCCCAGTCTTCAAGATTTGTCCCTACATAGCAGTCAAAGCCTGTCGCCTCGCCCCAGCAGGTTTCTGCACGCGTTCCATACATATAGTATCTCCCCTCATGCACCAGCACAAACGGGTCACGGATATTAATCTCGCTGTTCTTCATTCGTATCTTCCTCCTGTGTCTGCTCCTGCTGCCCGGCTGACGCAGAATCTAACTCCTGCATTTCAGCCACCCCAGTGTCCGCCTTCTCATTCTCAGCTTCTTTCTCTTTATTATCACCGCGTACCTCATGGAAAATCTCCATGAACTCCTTACCTGTAATGGTTTCCTTCTCAAACAGAAACTCTGCTATCTTATCCAGTACCTCACGGTTTTCCGAAAGCAGCCTCTTCGCCTTTTCGAATGCTGCCTTCAGCACTGTCATAACCTCCTGGTCAATTTCTGCTGCCGTTGCATCTCCGCAGTTTAAGACAGCCCTGCCATCCAGGTAACGGTTTTCAATACTTTCCAGGCTCATCAGTCCAAATTTCTCTGACATACCATACTGCGTAATCATCGCTCTGGCTATCTGTGTCGCCTTCTCAATATCATTGGAGGCGCCCGTTGTAACCGTATCAAATACAAGCTCCTCGGAAGCACGCCCCGCAAGCAGCGTTACAAGTCTTGCTTCCAGCTCGTCCTTGCTCATCAGATACTTTTCTTCCTCCGGCACCTGCATCACATAGCCAAGAGAGCCCATTGTTCTTGGTACAATCGTAATCTTCTGCACCGGCTCCGCATCCTTCTGCAGTGCTGTCACCAGTGCATGACCTACCTCATGGTAAGCAACCGTTCTCTTTTCCTTTTCACTTAAGATGCGGTCCTTCTTCTCCTTACCGGCGATAACGACCTCCACAGACTCAAATAAATCCGCCTGCGATACTACGTTTCTTCCCTGCTTAACTGCCAGAATAGCCGCTTCATTAATCATATTTGCCAGGTCAGAGCCTACTGCGCCTGACGTTGCGAGAGCGATTTCCTCAAGGTCTACGCTGTCATCCATAAGCACATTCTTAGAATGTACCTTTAACGTTTCCAGCCTTCCCTTTAAGTCCGGCTTATCTACGATAATTCTTCTGTCGAAGCGCCCTGGGCGCAGAAGTGCCTTATCCAGTACCTCCGGTCGGTTCGTTGCCGCCAGCACCAGAAGCCCTTTGGAGGTATCAAAACCATCCATCTCAGAAAGGAGCTGGTTCAACGTCTGCTCACGCTCATCATTGCCGCCGTAGCGTGTATCTCTCGTCTTTCCAATCGCATCAATCTCGTCAATAAAAATAATACATGGCGCCATCTGCTGTGCCTGCTTGAACAGGTCGCGCACACGGGACGCACCCACGCCGACAAACATCTCTACGAAATCAGAGCCTGCCAGTGAGAAGAACGGCACCTTTGCCTCTCCTGCAACTGCCTTGGCAAGCAGTGTCTTACCGGTTCCCGGAGGGCCGACAAGCAGTGCACCCTTGGGCAGCTTTGCTCCAATCTTCACATATTTTCCCGGATTATGAAGGAAATCTACAATTTCTGTCAGTGATTCCTTTGCTTCATCCTGTCCCGCCACATCTTTAAAGGTTACGCCGGTGGATTTCTCCACATATACCTTGGCATTGCTGCGCCCAACGCCCATCATGCCACCGCCGCCACGGGTCATACGCCGCACAAAAAATCCCAGCACTGCATACATCAGAACAATCGGCAGAACCCATACAAGCAGAAAATCCAGGATGGCAGAACCAGAGTCCTGTACTGGCACATCAAATTTTACTCCGTTTTCTGCACATGCCTCGTACAACGTTGTCCGGTCTACACCGAAGCCCGTATAATAGGTAAACTCTACCATCTGGCTTACCTGCTTCTTCGGTACAATCACGATTCTGTCTGATTCCACCCGCACGGCCGCAACCTCTCCGGCTTCCATCTTTTCCACAAACTCTGTATATGATATATATTTTGTTGTACTGCTTTTAATCCAGCTGTTCATCAGGCTGACCAGTGTCAGCATCAGTACACCTGAAATTATCAGTACAATAATCGTCTGCGTATTTTTCGGCAGCTTATTGCCGTTTCTGTTATTGTTTTCGTCCATGACTCCTCCTCAAATCAGTATGTACTGGTTTTGCCAGTCTACTCCATTATAGGATTTGTCGGGAAATAAATCAATATACATATTATAAAATTTTGATAACCAATTTGTGCAGAGCTGTTAATGTTTAAGCTGTTCTATAGATTAAAAACGCGTCATGCTGCAATCCCGGTGCTTCCAGCATGACGCGTTTTTTGTGCTTTTACAAAATCTCAAAATACTCCCTGTAGGTTTCCGGAGTAATATCTGCCAGCACACAAGCCTCTTCCAATGACAAATCCAGCCTGGTGATAAGATTCTGCACAATACAGACAGCCTTCTCCTCTGCGCCAATCGCCCGTTCTTTCTCCAAGCTTTCACACATAGCCGCCCACCTCTTCCTCTGCATAATTTTTCTATCGTTTCAACAGCAACATCGGTATTCAGGGAATTGTCAAGAAATGTTTTCTGAGCAGGCTTTTTGACGTTTCCTGCAAGATTTGCGCAGACACTATAAAACGCAATTTTCATTCGTAAGACCACTTCTTTCAGAACGTGATTTTGTGACAAATACCGTGTTCCTACACTAAAAGTCATCTTTGGTAATGAAAATTAATTTTCTTAACGTAATTCTAGCATATAATGACTGCAAATACAATACGACAGCAAGCAAAACTTTTCGACATTATTTTCAGAATATTTTTAATATTTAGCATAAGTCATTTTTTATCTCATGCCAGGCTGGAAGTAATCAACCATGCCGGGCATGAGATAACTACCTCATTTTTTATTTCCCCTGATATTTCAATGCTGCACCAACAAAGCCTTTAAACAGAGGATGAGGGCGGTTCGGTCTGGATTTCAGCTCCGGGTGAGCCTGTGTTCCTACAAACCACGGATGGGAAGGAATCTCCACCATCTCCACGATACGTCCATCCGGCGAAATGCCTGACAAGGACATGCCATTTTCCGTGAGGGCTGCACGGTAATCATTATTTACCTCGTAACGATGTCTGTGACGTTCTGCAATCGTCTCTTCTCCATATAGCTCATATGCCTTAGAAGTCTTGTCCAGTACACATGGATAGGAGCCGAGCCGTAATGTACCGCCGATATCTTCGATTCCATCCTGGTCCGGCATCAAATGAATCACCGGATGCGCACTTGACGGTGCAAACTCAGCGCTGTGTGCATCACCCCAGCCGATTACATTTCTTGCAAATTCCACAATCGAGAGCTGCATGCCAAGGCAAAGTCCCAAAAACGGCACCTCATGCGTTCTCGCATACTCAATCGCATTGATTTTTCCTTCAATGCCACGGTCACCAAAGCCGCCCGGCACGAGAATACCGCTCACACCGCCCAGCAGCTCCTCCGCATTTTCTCTGGTTACCAGCTCAGAATCTATCCATTTGATATTAACATGCGCGCTGTGTGCCACTCCGCCGTGCTTCAATGCCTCAACCACACTGATATAGGCGTCATGGAGCTGGATATATTTTCCGACAAGAGCAACCGTTACCTCCTTCGTCGGATTCTTCCAAGCCTCAATCATTGCCTTCCAGTCATCAAGCTGCGGCTCCGGGCACGGCAGCTTCAGACATTCACACGCCACCTCTGCCAGATGCTCCTCCTCCATGGCAAGCGGCGCTTCATACAGGATATCCACATCCAGATTCTGTAATACATGGCTGCTCGGCACATTGCAGAAGAGCGCAATTTTGTCCTTCAAGCCCTGATTCATCGGATGCTCAGAACGGCAGACAATGATATCCGGCTGGATTCCGATTCCCTGCAGCTCCTTTACGCTCGCCTGTGTCGGCTTCGTTTTCATTTCACCGGAGGCTTTCAGATATGGTATAAGCGTCACATGAATTAAAATGGCATTTTCGTGTCCTACATCATGCTGGAACTGGCGGATAGACTCCAGAAACGGCTGGCTCTCAATATCTCCCACCGTTCCGCCAACTTCAATGATAGCAATCTTTGTTTCTTCCGAAGTATAATCACGGAAAAAGCGGCTTTTAATTTCATTCGTAATATGTGGAATTACCTGTACCGTTCCTCCGCCGAAATCCCCTCTTCGCTCTTTATTTAAGACAGACCAGTAAATCTTTCCTGTCGTCACATTCGAATTCTTATTAAGGCTCTCATCAATAAATCTCTCATAATGTCCCAAATCAAGGTCTGTCTCGGCTCCGTCATCCGTGACAAACACCTCTCCATGCTGTATCGGGTTCATGGTGCCCGGGTCTATATTGATATACGGGTCAAATTTCTGCATCGTTACCTTGTAACCACGCGCCTTCAAAAGCCTTCCCAATGATGCTGCTGTAATCCCCTTTCCTAAACCTGATACAACTCCACCTGTCACAAATACATACTTTACTGGCATACTGACATCCTCCCTCTGTGTTTAAGTCGATAAATTGAAAAAAGAGGTGACTTTAATAAGCCACCTCGCCTTTGAGTGTTGATGAACCATCCGCGGTTCCGTATTTCATTTTTAATAAGTTTTTATTATACCGCATTTTTCTCAAATAATCCAGTACTTTTTACAAAATTTTATGTAACAGTTCAGCCATGCGGGAATAGCAGAAATGCGTGGGTGCTTGCACACAAAGCACTTTCTGCTCATTCCTGCATGAGCGGAGCGCCCTCAAATGAAATAAAAGATGAGCCGCGGATGCGGCGCCGGCTGCGAAGC
>JAGANQ010000003.1 GCA_017624115.1 Lachnospiraceae bacterium | reverse complement strand
TGTTCAAGAGGTGACTGGCACTCCGGACAGGGACAGATTTCCCTGCTCTCAACAAAAAATATCGGAATTTTCCTTGCATGTCAGCGTATAATCTGATAAAATAATCATGTTTGTTGATTAGGTCTTAGGGAACGCGTCTTGCAAGGAGGGTACCCTGGGACTTTTTCTTTCTGTATGATAATGTCAGTATATAGAGCAAGTCTCAGACATGCAAGCAAATCATGATAGGGTCAATTCAACAAGTCAAAAACACCCACAGGACAAGGAGTATGTTAGGACCAGTGAGATGGTTTTGCAGATTTCAGCGTGTCACGGGAAGAAAATGGTGTTGACGGGGATTATGAATCCGATGCTCCGTCTGTTGTCCCGTGTGAGTATTGTTCAGAAACTATTTGGTAGTCTGGTATACGAAAAATCAATGAGTGAGTATGATAAGGGAGAGTATCGGTTTTACATGTTTGAAGAAGCGATTAGGGAGAGCGAGGGGCAGCTAATATCTTGTACACAAAACAAATTATCGAAAAATAATCCTTCCAACCCACTTTAAAACTACATACTGACTTTGTTATAATGATGTTAGGCAAAGATTCTGAGACGTAAGAGTAAATGCAATGAGGATAGCTATTCGGACGATGCACCTTTGTCGAAAAATAATCCCACCATCGTTGAGGGATAAAAACTTTTAAGTTTAGTTATTTTTCAAATATTCAATCAACTTAAGTATCCACTTATATATCGCTCGAAACAGCGCAAAAATCATAAACATGGCAATATAGCCGCCGATACCAAACACGATATCAGCGAATTCCATCGCCCCGGTACCGGTGAATTTCTGACCGATTTCGATAGCAAAGGTAATGACAATAATTACAGTAAACACATAAAACCATGCAATTACCATGACGTGATTTTCCTTTGCCAACCATTTGAAGATAGGATAAATGACGAAAATCATTACCATTCCCAGTGCACCTATGACTAAGAAGTGCAATTGCTTGTCTGTAAAATTATATTCAGAATGATCATTAAGTGATAATAATTTGCTATGTATTTTGGCGATAATTTCTACGACTAGGTATAAAAATCTTTTCAACATATGTAAAACCTCGTTCCATTATAAATATGTTTAACAGATTATGAAATTAGTAAGGGTGTCATATATATGTAACCGGATATATTGCTAATTATAATATAATGGATCTTAAATCGCAAGTCTTATCCTGTTTGGAATAATGCAGCTGTGTAATGGACATTTTGGAAAATATTCTGACAAATTTGTCGAAAAATAATCCTGGTAACCCACTTTACAACTGAAAACTGTTTTTGCTATAATAATCATAAGCAAAGATTTCTGGGATCATTGCAGACTTGCGGTGGTTTTCTTGATTCACCCGTTCCGGGTGGACTCTGCAGGATTTGCCTGTATCATCTGTTTCTGATCTAGACAATTGAATTTCCTGCTTGAAACTAAATAACAACAGGCAGGTGACGAGGAAGCGGATGAACCTCTTTTTCATCGACCTGCCGGAATGGAGGCTTAATGAAAAAGAAAAAAGAAGTACTAAAATTGTTACGTGATATGACTTTATTGGACAATTTTCTGTTTCGGGAGGCGATGAATGTACCGGAATTGTTTGGGATATTGGTTGATATCTGCATGGAGAAACATATTGTATTCAATGGCAAGCCGCATGTGGAGAAGGTGTTTAGTACATTACCGGAGCTGAGGGAAATTAGGGTAGATGTATATAGCGAAAGTGTGCATGAGGCAGTATATTCTATCGAGATGCAAGGAACAAATACCGGAAACCTTCAGAAAAGAAGCCGATTTTATCAAGGCCATTTAGATGTGCAGCTATTGGAACCGGGAGAACGTGATTTCAATAAAATGAAAGATGTTTATCTGATTATGATATGCTCGTTTGATTTGTTTGGAAAGGGAGCATGCCGGTACACCTTTCATGAGGTGTGTGAGGAATACCCGGATTTGAAGCTCAAGGATGGCGGACACAGGATGTTTATTAATACAAAGGGAAAGAATCGTGACGAATTCAGTCAGGAATTTGTAGAATTGCTGGATTATATCAATGCTCCGGTTGAAGAACTCAAAAGATATACGACAACAGAGCGTATGAAACAATTACATGAGGGAATACAGAAACTGAAACGAAGCAAAGAGGTGAATGACAGATATATGTTTTTATGGGAAGAAATTGAGCAATATAAGGATGAAGCAAAATCAGAAGGAAGAGAAGAAGGACGGGCAGTAGGACGGGCAGAAGGAAGAACAGAAGGACGAGCAGGACAGATTGTCGAGATGGGACTTGAATTTGGGCTTTCTGTAACGGATATCCTTGCACGTTTGCAGGAGAAACTGAATATCTCATTGGACAAAGCAGAAGAGTATTTCGGGATGTACAGTAAACAATAAGTGGGGACTATTCTGAGAGCTTATTGAAACTACAGATTTATTGGTAAAAGAGGCTAAGGCATTCTATCAGAATATGATTCCGGAACAACAGTGCATAAGCTGGTTGAAGAACTGAAGAAATATCTCGATGAAGAATAAAAACGGCTGCGGTTTTCCGCAGCTGTTAACAAAAATTTCATATTCTATGTTGAAATCCTACAACGTCTCTTTTATCTGTTTTTCGTACTGCTCCAACAAAATCTGAATCTTCTTAGTTGGCTCAAGTACATTTCCGATACCGATATCGTGATTCAAAGAATCGATAATCATGGCAAGGAATTTGCTCATGTCCGCTTCAATATAATATGGACGGGAGAGTAACTCATCGCTTCGATATGTAAGGTTTGTGGTTACGACATAGCTGATATAGCCCTTTTCGTAATATTCATCGAATTTTGCCAGACCATCGGTAAATAAACCAAAGGTTGTGCAGACGAAGATTCTGTTTGCCTTACGCTTCTTTAATTCCTTAGCAACATCTAACATACTTTCGCCGGAGGATATCATATCATCAATAACGATAACATCCTTGCCTTCAACGTTATTTCCGAGGAATTCATGCTCAACGATAGGATTCTTTCCATTCACGATAACAGAATAATCACGTCTCTTGTAGAACATACCCATATCAACGCCAAGTACGTTTGCAAAGTATACTGCACGGTTCATGGCCCCTTCATCAGGACTGATAATCATCAAGTGATTACTGTCGATGTGAAGGTCAGGAACCTTGTGTAAAATAGCTTTGATAAACTGGTAAGCAGGAGTGAAGTTGTCGAAACCGTGAAGCGGAATTGCGTTCACTACTCGTGGATCGTGTGCATCAAAGGTAATGATGTTGGATACGCCCATGTCGACTAATTCTTCCAGTGCCAGAGCGCAGTCGAGAGATTCTCTCTTCGTTCTCTTATGCTGTCTGCCTTCATATAAGAATGGCATGATAACTGTTACACGATGGGCGCCTGCGGTAGAAGCGGCGATGATACGCTTCAAATCTTGATAATGATCATCCGGTGACATATGGTTTTCGTGACCGCATACGGTATAAGTAAGACTATAGTTTCCCACATCTACCATGACATAGAGGTCAGTGCCACGGATACTTTCCTTGACAATTCCTTTGGCTTCTCCACTTCCGAATCGGACACAGCTTGTCTTTACAAGGAAGGAGTCATCAAAATAGCCGTTAAAATGTAATTCAGAAGCGACACCAACTGTACGAGACTTACGGAACTCAACGAGGTGAGCGTTGACCTTTTCGGCAAGCTCAGAGCAGCTTTCCAAAGCAGCAATTTTCAGTGGTGCTACAGGTAATGTTGTTGCAAATAATTCTTTTCCAGACATGGAAATTCCTCCGGTTAGTGATATATGATTTATGTTATTCAACAATAATACCTACATTATCACATTAGAAAATTATTTCGTCAAGTGGTTTTATTGAATTTAACGCAGGGATATGATATGATTGTAACAGTTCAGCAAAGCAGCGGATTCGAGATGAATGGCTGAACTGTTACAAGAAATTGCGGAGCAGTGGGAAAGTGCCGAATGGCACGTCTATATGGATGGCGCGTGCTGAACTGTTACAATCTTAGTACGGAGAATAATTATGAAAGAAAAAGGACACTTAATTACAAAAATAGTGCCTGGCTCGATTGCTGAAGAGCTGGAGCTGGAGGCTGGAGATACATTGCTTTCCATAAGTGGAATGGAGATAGAGGATATTTTTGATTACCAGTTTCTGATGGAGGATACCTATGTGGAGATTCTTATCAGGAAAGCAGACGGTGAGGAATGGGTTCTGGAGGTTGATAAAGATTATGATGAGGATTTGGGCATAGAGTTCGAGAATGGTCTGATGGATGAGTACCGTTCCTGCCGGAATAAATGTATGTTCTGTTTTATCGACCAGATGCCGAAGGGCATGAGAGATACACTGTATTTTAAGGATGATGATTCCAGACTGTCCTTCCTGCAGGGTAACTATATCACACTTACAAATATGAAGGACAAGGATATTGACCGGATTATCCGTTATCATCTGGCACCAATCAATATTTCTGTGCATACGACAAATCCGGAGCTTCGTTGTAAGATGCTGCATAACCGTTTTGCAGGTGAGGCGTTAAAGCAGATTGATAAATTGTACGAGTCTGAGATTCTGATGAACGGTCAGATTGTACTCTGTAAGGGAATCAATGACGGCGCAGAGCTGGAGCGGACAATATCGGATTTATCAAAGTATCTGCCGCATATGCAGAGTGTTTCAGTCGTGCCGGTAGGTCTTACAAAATTCCGTGAAGGCTTATATCCGCTGGAGCCATTTAACCGTGAGGACGCGAAAGAGGTACTGGAGATTATCCACAGGTGGCAGGACAGGCTGTATGCAGCGCATGGCAATCATTTTATTCATGCAGGTGATGAATGGTATATTCTTGCGGGCTATGATGTGCCGGAGGAGGAGCGCTACGACGGTTATTTACAGTTAGAAAATGGTGTCGGTATGGTACGCCTGTTTAAGAATGAACTTGCTGAGGCGCTTGCCGCTAAGACAGGGGATGACCGTGAACGCCATATCTCTATGGCAACCGGAAGACTGGCATATCCGTATCTCAATCAGGCACTGGAGGATGTGAGAGAGAAATTTCCACAGGTCGATGTGAAGCTTTATGCGATTACAAATGAATTTTTCGGGGAGAATATCACCGTGGCGGGTCTGATTACCGGTCAGGACCTGATAAAGCAGCTTCGTGGACAGGAGCTTGGTGATGTTTTGCTGCTGCCATCCGTGATGTTTAAGAGCGGAGAGCAAGTGTTTCTGGATGATGTGACGCTTAATGAACTGGAAAATACTTTACAAGTCAAAGTAAATATTGTAAAATCAAGCGGGCAGGATTTCTTAAGTGCGGTACTTGGAGAAGAGCCTGATAAAGAAAAGACAAGAGAAGGAGGTAAATACGAGTTATGAGTAAACCAATCGTAGCCATTGTAGGGCGCCCGAATGTGGGAAAGTCCACATTGTTTAATGCACTGGCAGGAGAGATGATTTCCATTGTCAAGGATACGCCCGGCGTTACCAGAGACCGTATTTATGCGGAGGTAACATGGCTAAATCACGCATTTACCATTATAGATACAGGCGGTATCGAGCCGGATACGAAGGATATTATTCTGGCGCAGATGAGAGAACAGGCACAGATTGCAATAGATACGGCAGATGTGATTGTATTTCTTACCGATGTAAAGCAGGGACTGGTGGATTCGGATGCAAAGGTGGCTGATATGCTCCGCCGTTCCAAAAAGCCGGTAGTGCTGGTAGTCAATAAGGTGGACAGCTTCCAAAAGTATGAGGCTGATACGTATGAGTTTTATAATCTGGGAATCGGTGATCCGATTGCGATTTCTGCTGCTTCCAGGCTTGGCTTTGGCGAGATGTTAGACGCCATTGTAAAGCATTTCCCGGAAGGAGCAGATGAACAGGAGGAGGATGAGAGACCTCGCGTGGCGATTGTAGGAAAGCCGAATGTAGGCAAATCCTCTATTATTAACCGGATTATCGGGGAAAACCGTGTTATTGTGTCAAATATTGCAGGAACGACAAGAGATGCTGTCGATACACCGGTAGTCAGAAATGGTAAGGAATACGTCTTTATTGACACGGCAGGTCTGCGAAGAAAAAGCAAGATTAAGGAGGAACTGGAGCGTTTCAGTATTATTCGTACTGTTTCAGCAGTGGAGCGCGCCGATGTCGTGGTTGTGGTTATTGATGCGACAGAGGGTGTGACGGAGCAGGATGCCAAGATTGCCGGAATTGCCCACGAGAGGGGCAAGGGAATTATCGTGGCAGTTAACAAATGGGATGCCATTGAGAAGAACGATAAGACGATTTATGAGCACAGTAAGAAGATGCAGGAGGTTCTCTCTTTTATTCCGTATGCGGAGTATCTCTTTATATCTGCCAAGAGCGGACAGCGTGTTGAAAGGCTGTTTGAGACGATTGACGTGGTGATTCAGAATCATTCCCTGCGAGTGGCGACAGGTGTTTTGAATGAGATTCTCATGGAGGCTGTAGCAATGCAGCAGCCGCCTTCTGACAAGGGAAAGAGGCTTAAGATTTATTATATGACACAGGTTGCCGTAAAGCCGCCTACCTTTGTATTGTTTGTGAATGATAAGGAGCTGATGCACTTCTCGTATACCAGATATATTGAGAACAGGATAAGGGAAGCATTTGGCTTTAAGGGTACACCGCTTAAATTTATCGTAAGGGAACGAAAGGAAAACAGCTAAAATGGAACGGATTATCTGCATCCTCATAGGATATGTATTTGGATTATTTCAGACAGGGTATATTTATGGAAAACTGCATCATGTAGATATCAGACAGTATGGAAGCGGTAATGCAGGCACGACAAACGCATTGCGTGTGCTGGGTAAAAAAGCCGGAATTATTACCTATGCCGGGGACTGCTTAAAGGCGGTGCTTGCCGGAGCTGCAGTAAGACTGATTTTTAAGGAAAGCCATGCAGATATGCTGAATCTGCTGGTAATCTATGCCGGTCTTGGTGTAGTGCTGGGACATAATTACCCGTTTTATCTTAAATTCAAGGGCGGCAAGGGGATTGCAGCCACCTCCGGTATGGTACTGGCATTTGACTGGAGACTGGCACTCTGCATCTGCGCGATATTTATTGTTGTAGTTGCGATTTCCCGTTATGTATCACTGGCTTCTCTGGTGATGATGACAGGCTTTATGATTCTTCTGATTCTGGGAGGCCAGACCGGACAGTATGGATTAAGCACCGGACATCTGTATGAGCTGTATGCAGTGGGAGCCGTGATGACGCTGTTAGCCTTCTATAAGCATAAGGCAAATATCGGGCGTCTGCTTCATGGAACAGAAAATAAGCTGGGTGCAAAAAAGGAGAACAAATAATGGCAAATATCAGTATAATCGGAGCAGGAAGCTGGGGTACAGCATTAGCAGTGCTTCTGGGAAATAACGGGCATCATGTTATTATCTGGTCGGCGGTTGAGAAGGAAATCGAGGCGCTTAAGACGGAGAGAGAATTAAAGAGTCTTCCGGGTGTAAGGATTCTGGATAATACGGAAGTGACAGGTGATTTGAAGGAAGCAATGCAGGACAGAGACCTGCTGGTACTGGCAGTCGCTTCTGCCTACACAAGGGAAACGGCTCACCGTATGGCACAATATCTGAAGCCGGGGCAGATTGTTGTCAATGTGGCAAAGGGAATTGAGGATAATTCTCTGCTTACGCTGAGTGAAGTGATCGAGGAAGAACTCCCGGATGCAGATGTGACGGTATTATCCGGTCCGAGCCATGCAGAGGAGGTAGGAAAAGGGATTCCGACTACCTGTGTAGTAGGCGCTCATTCCAGGGCAACAGCAGAGTTTGTACAGAATATCTTTATGAGTCCGGTATTCCGCGTTTATACCAGCCCGGATATGCTGGGAATTGAGCTTGGCGCAGCACTTAAAAATGTAATTGCACTGGCGGCAGGTATTGCAGACGGACTTGGCTATGGCGATAATACGAAAGCAGCTCTGATTACCCGCGGGATTACGGAGATTGCCAGACTGGGCATTAAAATGGGCGGTAAGATACAGACATTTTCCGGTTTGTCCGGTATCGGAGATTTGATTGTTACCTGTGCAAGCATGCACAGCCGCAACCGCAGAGCCGGTATCTTAATTGGACAGGGACATACCATGGAGGAAGCCATGGCAGAGGTTAATATGGTAGTTGAGGGCGTATACTCTGCAAAGGCAGCACTCAAGCTGGCAAGAAAATATGAGGTAGAGATGCCGATTATTGAGCAGGTTAACCAGGTACTATTTGAGGGAAAGGCAGCAGCAGACGCGGTGAAAGAGCTGATGCTTCGCGACAGAACGATTGAGCACTCTGATTTGCCGTGGGAAAAGTAAAGTCTGGTTAGAAAATTCATTCATAAAATAAATCCCCTTTCATATATTGTAGAAGTATATAACTGCGGTTACAGTTGTATGGACTGGTATCCGATGGTTTACCAATATATGGAAGGGGATTTTTGTATGGATATTGCGCAGAATCTGTATCAGGATATTAAGAGCAGAACCGGAGGAGAAATCTATATCGGCGTTGTGGGACCTGTGAGAACGGGAAAGTCGACTTTTATCAAACGATTTATGGATGTGCTGGTACTTCCTGGCATGAAGGATGAAAATGACAGAATGAGAACCAGAGATGAGCTGCCGCAGAGTGCGCAGGGCAAGACGATTATGACAACAGAACCGAAGTTTATCCCAAAGGAAGCGGCCCAGGTGGCTCTTTCAGATGATGTACAGGTTAAGCTGCGGCTCATTGACTGCGTCGGTTTTATGGTGGAGGGCGCTCAGGGACATATTGAAAATGAAAATGAACGTATGGTGAAGACACCGTGGTTCGATTATGAGATTCCATTTACGAGAGCGGCGGAAATAGGAACGCAGAAGGTCATTGCAGACCATTCCACAATAGGGGTGGTGGTGACGACAGACGGAAGCATCGGTGAGCTTGCGAGAGAAAATTATGTACCGGCAGAGGAACGGACAGTTGCCGAGCTTAAAAAGCTGGGAAAGCCGTTTGTCATACTACTGAATTCGGTTAAGCCATATTCTGTAGAGACAGGGGAGCTTGCCAGACAGATGGCGCAAAAGTATGAGAATGCCGTGCTTCCGGTAAATTGTGAGCAGCTTAAAAAAGAGGATATTTCCATGATTCTTGATTCGGTTCTGCGGGAATTTCCGATTGCCGAGTTTGATTTATTTATTCCGAAATGGGCGGAGATGCTGCCGCTTACGCATCCGGTAAAGGAAGCTCTTCTGAATGCCGTGAAGGAGGCGATGAAGAATGCCTCTTATATGAAAGAGGTGAGGGAGAAGGATATCAATCAGGAATCTCCATACATAAAGCAGGTAAAGTTAGAGAAAATGGAGCTGTCGGACGGCAGGGTCATTCTCAGTGCACAGATAGATGACAGCCATTACTATAGTCTGTTAAGTGATATGACCGGACTGCCGATTAAAGGCGAGTATGAGCTGGTGCGCAGCATGAAGGAATTTGCCTCTATGAAAAAGGAATATGAAAAGGTGGAGGGAGCCCTGGAAGCAGTAAGAAGAAAGGGATACGGTGTGGTTGCGCCTTCCAGGGATGAGATAGAGCTTGCCGAGCCGCAGGTAATCCGTCATGGTAACAAATTTGGTGTAAAAATAGATGCCAAGTGTCCGTCTATCCATATGATTAAGGCGAATATTGAGACAGAGATTGCGCCCATTGTCGGCAGTGAGGAACAGGCGAAGGACCTGATTGCTTATATCAAGGAGAATGCAGCAAGCTCAGAGGATGGTATCTGGTCGACCAATATTTTCGGTAAGTCTATAGAGGATATTGTAGATGATGGAATCCGCACCAAAATACATGTGATTACTGAGGATAGTCAGGTGAAATTGCAGGAAACCCTGCAAAAAATCATCAATGACAGCAATGGCGGGCTGATTTGCATTATTATCTGAATTTTAAAAATTTGTGGGCAGTATGCAGAGAAATCTGTATACTGCTTGTTTTTTTTATTATTTCATAGTATACTTTCTATGCAGGGGCAAGACACCTTTGCCCCAACATCATTACACCAGGAGGAAGGAAAATGTTAGAAAAAGTCTTTAAACTCAAAGAGAACAAGACAAATGTAAAAACCGAAGTCATTGCAGGTCTGGCAACATTTATGACGATGGCATACATCGTCCAGCTGAATCCAAATCTGCTGACGAATTTCGCAGTGGGCACTCCGCTTTGGAATGCAGTATTCATGGCGACGATTCTTTCCGCATTTGCAGGTACTATGCTGATGGCATTTTTGGCAAACAAGCCATTTGCGCTGGCACCTGGTATGGGATTGAATTCTTATTTCGCAACGGTTGTAGCAAGCATCGCAGCAGTAACAGGTCTGGCTTATGAGGAAGCCTTTGGCGGCGGACTGGCAATCATTTTGATTTCAGGTGTTTTATTTACGGTTCTTACTGTATTGAAAATCAGAGAGAAAATTGTGGAAGCGATTCCAAAATCAGTACGTCTCGGTATTTCTGCAGGTATCGGTCTGATGTTAGTTAATATTGGTCTGTCATCGAATGCAGCAGTATATTATGACGGTGGTTCCCAGACGATGATAGGCTTCTTTGCTGACGGGGCATCTGCAACAAAGGCTGCTATGGGAACAGCGTATCCGATGATTATTCTTTATATCATTACGATGTTTGTAGGATTATTTGCCATTGCTGCACTGAATCATAAGAAGGTAAAGGGGTCTATTCTTCTTGGAATGGTAATTGCTTCTGTAGTATACTGGATTGGTTCTTTCATTCTGGGCAGTAATCCATTTGCATCCTTATCTGGTGCGAGCTTTGTGCCGCCATTCAAGGATATGCTTGATATGACATTCCTGAAATTTAACTTTAAGACATTGTTCAGTATGGGATATTTGTCTGCGATTATGACAATTATTTCCTTCTGTATGGTAGATATGTTTGACACAATCGGCACACTTCTGGGTACAGCCAAGAAGGCAAATATGCTGAATGAAAAGGGCGAGATGCCGGATATGAATAAGGCTATGCTGGCTGACTCTGTTGCTACCTGTGTGGGTGCATGTACCGGAACATCTACGGTTACGACTTTCATTGAATCAGCAGCCGGAGTAGAGGAGGGCGGTCGTACCGGTCTTACTTCTGTTGTTACAGGCTTATGCTTCCTGGCATGTATGTTCCTCGCACCGATAGCAGCATTGATTCCTGCACCGGCTACCTCTGCAGCGCTGGTATTTGTAGGTGTGCTGATGATCAGTGCATTGAAGGAAGTGGATTACTCTGATGTGGCAGCTTCTGTATCCGTTGTATTGATGCTTATTTTTATGATGATTACAAGCGGAATTGGAAATGGTATCGGTATTGGTCTGATTTCCTACAGTATTTTAAAGATTTGTACCGGAAAGGCGAAGGATGTATCTGTTCTTACGATAGTTCTTTCTCTGCTGTTTATCGGTAAATTCTTCATTGCTTTCTAAACAGACATTATTTTAAATAAAGGATATAGACGAAGGAGGGCTGGCTGACGAGAATCCGTCGGTCTGTCCTCTTTTGCAATATGGATGGTATGACGACAGAACAGGGTTTACTTATATTTGGATGTGCGGTATTTCTTTTTCTTATCGTACAGTTTTCGCGAAATCAGAAAAAGAACAAAGAGAAGTTTCTGTGTAAGGCAAGGGAAGGCTTTGGGAAGGTGCCGGAACGGGAATATGATGTTCAGGAGCTTGAGCGTATCTCACATTATTTTAAAAATTATTGTGCCGGAGCGGAGTTTTATCTGGATGATCTGACATGGAATGATATCGGTATGGAGGATGTTTTTCTGCTGATGAATCAGACGTATTCTTCCATTGGTGAGGATTATCTGTACTGGCTTTTGCGGACGCCGGTGACGGATGAGAAGGTGCTTAGGGAGCGGCATCGTCTGATTTGTTATTTCCAGACGCATGAGGAGGAGCGACTTAAACTACAGCATGTCTATCATCAGCTTGGACGGATGAGGGCACATTCCGTGACAGATTACTTTAAACGGTTGATGGAGCTTCCACAGGAAAGCAATATCAGACATTATGCTGTGATTCTGGCAGAGCTTTTATCGGTGGCATTATTATTTATAAATGGAACACTGGGAGGACTTTGTCTGGCTGCATCTATAGTTTATGGGATTGCGGATTATTATAAGAGGAAAGGAATTGCAGAACCGTATTTTGTGTGTTTCAGGCAGATTACGGGGATGCTTTATTATACAGATGAACTGACAAAGACAGGAATAGCGGAGCTGTCAACGTATTGGAAGGAATTAAAAGAGATAAAAAAAGAGTGTCAGGGCTTACTAAAGGGATCACGGCTGATTACTGCCAGACAGGCTGCAGGCTCGCTGGGAGAAGTTGTTTTGGATTACGTGCGCATATTGACGCATGTGGATTTAATACAGTTTAATAAGATGCTTTGGCTGGCAAAGTCAAAGAAAAAAGAGATTAGACGTATGATGGAAATCTTTGGTTTCCTTGAAAGCATGATAGCGGCAGCTTCCTTTCGGGAGCTTCTGGGAGAATATTGTATACCGGAATTTGAAGCTGCAGCAGACCGTCCGTCATTTGTGATTAAGGGCATGTACCACCCGCAGATTGATGAGCCTGTGCCAAATGATATTTCTGTTCCGTGTGCCGGGCAGGGAGCAAGGCAGAGCGGTGTGTTGATAACCGGCTCCAATGCTTCCGGCAAATCAACCTTTTTAAAAACGGTGGGAATCTGTTCTGTACTGGCGCAGACGATTATGACAGTCCCGGCAGAGAGATACCGGGCGAATTTCTTTAAGCTGTATTCTTCCATGGCGGTTAAAGATGATTTGAATCTTAAGGAAAGCTATTATCTGGCAGAAATCAAGGCACTGCGTCGAATCCTCATTGCCGGAGAACAGGAGAGACAGCAGGGCGGCTATGTGCTCTGCCTGGTGGATGAGGTACTTCGGGGAACGAATACAGTGGAGCGTATCGCTGCCTCGGCACAGGTATTGAAGGGCTTATCCGGCGGTAATATACTTTGCTTTGCGGCAACGCATGACATTGAGCTTACTTATATGCTGGAGCAGCTGTATGCGAATTACCATTTTGAAGAGGAAATCTGTGACGGTGATATCCGGTTTGATTATCAGTTGAGAACCGGGCGGGCAGTTACCCGCAATGCCATCCGGCTGCTGTCGCTGCTTGGTTACCCAGAGGAAATGACAGAAGCGGCAGAGACGGCAGCCAGAGAATTTATGGAAAAAGGAGAATGGAAATGTTTGTAAGGATTTATACAGATGGTTCTGCAAGAGGAAACCCGGACGGTCCGGGAGGATATGGGACGATTTTGTCTTATATTGATGGAAATGGAACAGAGCATTTAAAGGAGCTGTCTGCCGGCTATAAAAAGACAACGAACAACCGTATGGAGCTGATGGCGGCTATCGCAGGACTGGAGGCTCTGATTAAGCCATGCACGGTGGAGCTGTATTCGGATTCACAGTATCTGGTCAATGCGTTTAATCAGAACTGGATTGACGGCTGGAGAAAAAAGGGCTGGAAGCGCGGCAAAAATGAGCCGGTGAAGAATGTGGATTTATGGAAGCGTCTTTTGGAGGCGATGAAGCCGCATGAGGTCACGTTTGTCTGGGTTAAGGGTCATGCCGGACATACACAGAATGAAAGATGCGACTATCTGGCAACTTCGGCGGCAGATGGAGATAATCTGCTGGAGGATGTAGTAAGAGAGATTTAGTAAGCAACGAAAATTAAAGAAAGAAAAAATGAAATACTTGAAAAACAGCATTGATTATGCTACTATTGAAAATATATGTGTATTATGAAAACTAAGAAAATATAGGAGGTAGCTTCATGTTATTTATCAATGAACTGATAACATATGCAATTTTAGTAGTGATAATGGGTGCACTGGCGGTAGCGGGTATTTTCTTAGGAAAATCTTTGCGTGACAGGCATGATGCCAAGGGAAAAAAGGCAGAATAGCAGGACACGAACCGTGCCATATACAGGGGACGGAATAAGAAAAGAAGAGAAAAGAGGAGCTATTGTGGAGAAATACGGTTTAAATCAAATCAGAAGAATGTATCTGGAATTTTTTGAGAGCAAGGGTCATCTGAGGCTTAAGAGCTTTTCATTAGTACCGCATAATGATAAGAGCTTACTGCTGATTAACTCTGGTATGGCGCCGATGAAGCCATACTTTACAGGTCAGGAGATTCCGCCGAGAAGGAGAGTGACAACCTGTCAGAAGTGTATCCGTACAGGTGATATTGAAAACGTAGGTAAGACAGCCAGACATCTTACTTTCTTTGAGATGCTTGGAAACTTTTCATTTGGAGATTACTTCAAGCATGAAGCGATTGCATGGTCATGGGAATTTTTAACACAGGTTATTGGTCTTGACCCGGAGCGTTTATATCCTTCTATATTCTGTGAGGATGATGAGGCATTTGATATCTGGACGAAGGAAATCGGTGTCCCGGCTGAGAGAATTACACGTTTCTATCGTGATGAAAATGGTGACTGTGATAATTTCTGGGAGCACGGTGCAGGCCCATGCGGCCCATGCTCTGAGATTTATTATGACAGAGGTATTAAATACGGCTGTGGTAAGCCAGACTGCAAGGTTGGCTGCGACTGCGATCGTTTCATGGAGGTATGGAATAACGTATTTACCCAGTTTGAGAGTGACGGCAACGGTCACTATGAAGAACTGAAGCAGAAGAATATTGATACCGGTATGGGACTGGAGCGTCTGGCTGTGGTAATCCAGGACGTAGATTCTGTATTTGATATTGATACGATGAAGGCGATTCGTGACAGAATCTGCTCTCTGGCAGGTGTGACCTATGAGACAGACCCGAAGAAGGATGTATCAATCCGTCTGATTACAGATCATATCCGTTCTGTTACCTTTATGACCTCTGACGGTATTATTCCGTCTAATGAAGGACGCGGCTATGTGCTTCGCCGTCTGCTTCGAAGAGCGGCAAGACACGGAAGACTGCTTGGCATCGAAGGACTTTTCCTGGCTGATTTATGTAAGACAGTCATTCAGGAGTCTAAAGATGGTTATCCGGAGTTAGCTGAGAAGGAAGAGTACATCTTAAAGGTGCTGACTACTGAGGAAGAGAAATTCAATAAGACGATTGACCAGGGACTTCTGATTCTCTCTGAGATGGAAGAAGCATGTGAGAAGAGTGGCGTGAAGACATTATCCGGTGAGGATGCGTTCAGACTTTATGACACTTACGGATTCCCGTTAGATTTGACAACAGAGATTCTGGAAGAAAAAGGAATCAGTGTTGATGAAGAGGGCTTTAAGGCAGCGATGGAGGAGCAGAGGCAGAAGGCTCGCTCTGCCCGCGGAACTACAAACTACATGGGAGCAGACGTTACTGTATACGAGTCGATTGATCCGTCTGTGACCTCTGTATTTACCGGCTATGAGACATTATCCGGCAAATCAAAGATTACTGTACTGACTACAGAGGAAGAGGTCGTAGAGGCTATCTCTGACGGTCAGAAGGCTACGATATTTGTGGAGGAGACGCCGTTCTATGCGACAAGCGGCGGACAGACTGCGGATAAGGGTATTATCCGTACTGCAGAGGCTGAGTTTGAAGTAGAGGATACGATTAAGCTTCTGGGCGGCAAGATTGGACATGTTGGTGTTGTAACCAAAGGTATGTTCAAGGTATCTGATGAGGTAGAGCTTCTGGTGGATGAAAACAGAAGAAATGCAACAGCAAAGAACCACAGTGCAACTCATCTGTTGCAGAAGGCACTGCGTATGGTGCTTGGTACGCATGTAGAGCAGCACGGCTCTTATGTAAGTAATGACAGACTGCGCTTTGACTTTTCTCATTTCTCCGCTATGACAAAGGAAGAACTGAAGAAGGTAGAGGATATCGTTAATGCAGAAATCGCAGCAGGGCTTTCTGTTGTGACCGATATCATGGATATCGAGGAAGCGAAGAAGACAGGTGCGATGGCACTTTTTGGTGAAAAATACGGTGCAAAGGTACGTGTTGTGCGCATGGGAGATTTCTCCACAGAATTGTGTGGTGGTACTCATGTAAAGGATACTGCTTCTATCACAGCATTCAAGATTTTGTCTGAGACAGGTATTGCAGCAGGTGTCAGAAGAATTGAAGCACTGACAGGCGAGGGCGTATTCGCTTACTACAACCAGTTAGAGGAAGAGTTAAATGAGGCTGCAAAGCTTGTGAAGGCGGAGCCTTCCAAGCTGACCGGAAAGATTGAGTCATTGCTTGCAGAGCTTAAATCCTTAAGCAGCGAAAATGAGAAGTTAAAGAGCAAGCTTGCCAAGGATGCGCTCGGTGATGTCATGAACCAGGTGACAGAGGTGAAGGGTGTGAAGCTTCTGGCTGCCAGTGTGCCGGATGTGGATATGAACGGACTCCGCAATCTTGGCGATCAGCTGAAGGAGAAGCTTGGTGAGGGTGTTATCGTTCTTGTATCTGCACAGGGCAGTGATAAGGTCAATCTGATTGCTATGGCTACCGATTCTGCGATGGCACAGGGTGCACATGCAGGCAATCTGATTAAGAGCCTGGCTGCTCTTGTTGGCGGCGGTGGCGGCGGAAGACCAAATATGGCACAGGCAGGAGGAAAGAATCCGGCAGGTGTCCCTGAGGTTGTGGCACAGGCTGCAGCTGCTCTGGAAGGACAGTTAAAGTAGCTATTTGACAGCATAAAATGAAAACAGCATGTATCTTGAAATTGAGACAGATACATGCTGTTTTTTACGTTATAGGAAATTTCATCAATTTCCTATAACGTAAAAAGCCCTCCGGGCAGGAGCACACTGTTATGGAGCGAGGGTGACGATATTGCAGCCAAGGCTCTGGGCTTCAGCGATATCATGGGTGACAAGAATAACCGTCTTTCCCTCTGTCTGACGCATAACATACCCGATTACTTTCTGCTTAGTTTCTTCATCCAGACCGGTAAATGGCTCATCCATCAGAAGAATATCATATTTTGCGCATAATGCCCGCAGAATACTCAGTCGTCTCTGTTCTCCTCCGCTTAAGCGTCCGGCTTTTTCTTTTAGAGGATAGTTAAGTCCGACTGCTGCCAGCTGTGAGACAAGCTGTTCTGATGATAACTGATTCTGAACCAGTGTAAGATTGCGCTTTATGCCTGCTGATTCCAGCAGACGGTTTTCTTGAAATACCATGGAAAAAGCAGGCGTTGCGAAAGGGTAGCTAATCTCCCCGCAATCAGGCTTTCGCAGTCCGGCAATAAGATAGAGAAGTGTTGTTTTACCCCAGCCGGAGGGCGCAAAAAGAGCCGTTTTTTCCCCAACCGGAAGAGAGAGCGAAAAAGCATCAAGAATCATTTTCTCACCATAGGAAAAGGAAATATTCTGTAATTCGATAAATTTTTCAGAGGAATACTTCATATCCAATACCGTTCCTTTTTATAAATGTGATAATTGTCTGGCAGTCAGACGAACCAGCCATTCGCAGCCAATGCTTAACAAAATGATAATGATTGTCCAGGCAAACAGCTCCGGCGTCAACAGATAAATTTTTGCCTGATAAAGCTGATTCCCGATAGAATTTCTTGTAAGTCCGATGATTTCTGCAGCGATGCCTGATTTCCATGCCATACCGACAGCAAGTGAGCAGGCGGAGCAGACATGAGGAAGTACCTGCGGAATATCGATAAACAACAGTCGTTTCCAGACAGGCACACGAAAAAGTAAGGCAGCTTCTTTTAGCTTACTATCCATCTGTCCGATGCCGGTCAGAGTATGAGTATAGATAATTGGCAGTACCATAAGAAAAGAAATGACAACCGCCAGTCTGGAAGCTGATATCCAGAGCAGAACCAGAATGACAAAGGATGCCACCGGGATGGACTGGATTGTTTTTATCGGGAACCAAAAAAAGATACGCCATACTTCGTGAAAGGCAGAGAGCACAGCCAGAAGAATGCCGGCGGCTGTGCCAAACAAAAAGCCTGCACTGATATGTAACAGAGAATTGCGGATACTGAGCCAGAATTCTCTGGAAGGAAGAAGCTCCTTCCAGAGAATCTGCAGAGTTTTTAGTGGTGTTGGAAGTAATAGCTCTTTGGAAAGCATACAGGCAGACACCTGCCAGACCATAATCCAGAAGAGTACCGTCAGCAGATACAGGAATATTTTTGGCAGTTGTCTGTGCGAATGATTAGTTTGTGCTTTCAAGATAGAACATTCCTTCCTCCGGTAATTTACCGCCGATAGATTCCGGCTTCTGGTCAAATAATATCTGCAGATAAGCGAGCATTTTCTCCTGCATTTCTGTTCCGGTGATGCAGGTTACGTTACAGTAAGGAATAGCCTTCTGTGCGATGGCAGCCTTGAAAATATCATACTGTTCCAGCAACTGTGCAGTTTCCTCTACATGTTCGTTTGCGTATGCGGTAGAAGTCTCATATTCCTGAAGAAAGTTCTGGAAGGCTTTTTTGTTTTGGTCGATAAAGGCCTTTCGGGCAACGATAACACCGGTAACAACGGTACTGTCGTTGAGTGCTTCCCATTCTGCGGTGATATCCAGTGCAATGCGTACCTCTGGATTACTGGTACAGGCTACCGTTACATAAGGCTGTGGCAGCA
>JAGANQ010000016.1 GCA_017624115.1 Lachnospiraceae bacterium | reverse complement strand
TGTCAATTATGAATACTACTGAAAATGCGGTATCCGCATATGGTTATCTGCAGCTTTTCCACACCCCGGAATTCATTGACAGAAGGATAATAAAGCACTGACAGTACACTACTCTCCGACACCTCCCGCATAAATGCTGCTGCATCACCAAAATAAAGTGCCTCCATACGGCAGCCGTCTGCAGCCTCCAAAAGCAGCTTCACCGCATTGCCGTTCTGCCCTATCATCCGCAGGTTCAGTACACGTATGTTCTTATCTGCAAACATCGGCTTTTCATTGCCCTTCCCAAACGGCTCCATCACAGCAAATTCTCCTATCAGCTCCTTTGTAATATAGGAGAACGGCATCGGCACATCAATCCATCGCTTACAAATATAGTCCTCGTCCGTCAGCGTACAGTTCTCATTCAGTGCGTGCCGGAAGGCTTCCAGATTTTCTTCCTTCAGAGACAGACCTGCCGCCATCGGATGCCCGCCAAACTTATCCAGATACTGACGGCACTTTACCAGCTCCTCAAACATTGAATAGCCCTCTATTGACCTTCCCGAACCTTTGATTCCCTCTTCAGATTTTGTCAGTACAAAGGACGGTCTGTAATAACGCTCCCTGAGCTTTCCGGCTATAATTCCTGCAAGGCTCTCATGGCACTCCGGCAGATAGACAACCAGCACCTTATCCAGCACCTCTGCCGCATCCAGATTCTCACATGCTTTCTGTGTTTCCTGAACAGTCAGTGCCTTTCTGCTGTCATTCAATGCTTTCAGTTCTCCCGCCATGGAGGCTGCCGCTGCTCTGTCCTCTTCCATCAGAAGCTCCAGCGCACGCTTCGCGGTATCCAGACGCCCGCCTGCATTCATACACGGCGCCAGAACAAAGCCTATATGGTAGGAATTCAGTGTCTGCGGCTCGATTCCGTTTACCTCCATAAGTGCGCGAAGTCCCGGATTATCTGTCTTTCTAAGAAGCTTCAGACCCTCCTTTACAATAATCCGATTCTCCTCCTGTAAATCCATAACATCACCAACTGTAGCCACGGCTGCAAACTGTAAAAGCTCATCCAGTTCTTTCTCCGGCACCTGAAATTCCTCATAAAGTGCCTGTATCAGCTTATAGGCAACTGCCGCGCCACACAGCCCTTTATAAGGATATGGACAATCCTGCTGCTTTGGATTCACCACCGCATCTGCCGGCGGAACCAGATAACGCCGTTCCCCCTCTGTCTCTTCATAAGGCACCTCGTGGTGATCGGTTATGATAACCGTCATACCGAGGCTTGAAGCATATTTTGTCTGCTTCCATGCTGCAATCCCATTGTCACAGGTCACTATGGTGTCAATCCCTGCCTGATATGCCTCTTCTATCAGACGCTCATTGATGCCGTAGCCGTCCAGCATTCTGTGCGGTATCTCACTGTCCACAGCTGCCCCGCATCTTCTCAGACCCTTAAGAAGAATGCAGGTAGCATTCACTCCGTCTGCATCATAATCACCGATAATGCGGATTTTTTTCCCTTCTGCCAGCTTTTGCTTTAATATATCAACCGCCCTGCGCATATCCTTCATAAGCCAGGCAGAATACATATCCTTCTTCGTTCCGTATAAATACCGGCAGACAGCTTCCTCACCCACAACATCACGGTTTCTGATAATACGTGCCGTTACCGGGTCAATGTGAAACTGCCTGCCCAGCTTTGTAAAATCTGCCTTTTTACTGTAAACCATCCACTTTTCCATATGTACCTCAGTCCCTTTTACAATCTATGAAAATTATACCTGTTAAATGCTGAAAAAACAAGCCCAAGAGACTTTACGAGCCTTCCATTTTGTAGTAAACTAGATAATATCAGTATAATAAAGTGAGGTTTTTTCCATGAATGAACTCATTTCGACCGGAAAGCGGTTTATGTATAAAATAAAGCATGATTTTGTAAACGCTTTTTCTGCGCAGGCAGCCCTGTTCATTTTGATTTCCATTTTTCCCATCATTATGACCTTGTTGAATCTGATTCAGTTTGTCCCCGTGACAAAAACAGATTTTCTGCGCGTTGTCGTTGAAATCCTGCCTGCCTCTTTTTCTGCTTTGGCTGTCAGTATCATTGAAGACCTGTACCTGAAATCCTCAGGAACGCTGCTTTCTTTATCCGCAGTCCTCACTATCTGGTCTGCTTCCCGCGGCACGATGGCGATTGTCAATGGTCTTAATTCCGTATACGATATCGAAGAAACCAGAAATTATCTGATGCTGCGGCTGGTATCCTGCTTTTACACCATTGGCTTCATCCTGATGATTCTATTCACACTGATGCTGCTGGTATTCGGCAACAGCCTGTACTCTATGATTGCTGCGCGTCTGCCGATTCTTCATGCTCTTGCAGCCACCCTCATCAGTATGCGCACTCTGCTGGCGCTGGTTGTTCTCGTGTGCTTCTTTGGCTTTATCTATACAGTACTGCCAAGCCGTAAGGCACGCTTTTCCAGCCAGCTCCCCGGAGCACTGTTTTCCGCCGCCGGCTGGATGACCTTTTCGTTTTTCTTTTCGATATATATTGATAATTTCAGTAATTACTCCTATATGTACGGCAGTCTTGCCACCATTGTACTTTTGATGTTATGGCTGTATTTCTGTATGTACATTCTCTTTCTCGGCGGCGAAATCAACGCTTTTTTCGAGCCGGTGACAAAACAGCTTCTGGCTTACTTTCGTATGCGCCACACAAGAAAGAAATAAGAGGCTGTTACATTTTTAGAATGTGAAAGTTATGATAATTGCTGCTATAGGAATTATTATTATCTGCTATATTTTCAAATATAGCTTTGGAGAAAGCACGAAATTTGGCGTTTCTAACACCGGGTTTTAGAAAGCGTTTATAATTTGTGTCTTTCGAAGCATCGAGCAAGCCGCCGGACAGGTTGTCCGTCAGGAGAAAGAACAGACTATAGAAAAGTTTCGTGCCGCTCTTGGCAGACGACGAGCAAAACGTAAGCGCGTAAATGTGTGTCTGAGCTCTCAACCTTATCGTATTGACTATGGTTAGGAGCGAGTTCGCATTTACGC
>JAGANQ010000015.1 GCA_017624115.1 Lachnospiraceae bacterium | reverse complement strand
TGGGTGGTGTCCTTGATTTAAGCCAGTATGTAGATGAATATAAAGACATCCTTCCGAATCTGTGGAATTGGCTTGGTGAGACAAATATTTACTGGGATAAGGATCCGGCAGCGGGTACTATCTGGGCATTAGAAGGAAAGCTTGCAGTAAGCAACCGTATCAATACATTTGTTCGTCAGGACTGGCTTGATAAGTTAGGACTTAAGGCTCCTACAACGAAGGCGGAGTTCGAGGCAATGCTGATTGCATTTAAGGAGAATGCCTCTGTACTTCTTGGAGCGGATGCAGATAAGATAGTTCCTTACTCTATCAGTTATGACGTAGGCTGGAGAGCAGCTACCCTGATTGAGTCCTTTATTGATCCGAACATATCAGATAAAGAATACTATGTAAATGGTTTTGATGACAGAAAGCTTACACAGAATGGAACTAAGGAAGCTATCCGATTACTTAATAAATGGTACAATGCAGGACTTCTCTGGAATGATTTTGCTTTATACGGAAGCGGCGATACGACAGAGGATGACATGATGAAGGCTGGGTATGTTGGTGCCTTTACGCATAACTGGGATTATCCTTTCAGAAATGGTGAGGACAGTATTCAGGCGAACCTGCAGAGAATGGTAGGCGAGGATGCTAAATTTGTAGCGATTGACTGCTTTGAAGGAAGCACTGGAGCATATACCAAGTTTGTTTCCGGCCCTATTGACCGTAAGATATTCTTCCCGGCAACTAACGATGAACCACTTGCATCTATGCTGTATCTGGACTGGATCAGTGATCCGGAGCATATCGAATATCTGCAGATTGGAGAAGAAGGCGTTACACATAACAAGCTTGAGGGAGGCGTGATTCAGACAATAGCCGCTACCGGAGATGCAATCCAGAATTCCGGTATGAATATTGACTACACGATGACATGTAATGGATTAAAGCTTCAGAATGCAGAACAGACTGTGAAATCGAGAGCATATGGATATGCAGGAATTGACCCGACATTAGTGGAGACAGCAGACAAGATTTGCAATACGGATATGAGGGTTGGCAAGAATGTAAATGTTGGAGCTATCGCAGCAGAAGAAGGTATGGGACCGGCTCTTTCAGAGAAGAGAGATATTGTATACGATACGGCTGTTACAGCAGCAACAAAGGATTTTGATACAATATGGGATTCCGGTATAGCAGATTATTTAAGCTCCGGCGGTCAGGCAATTATTGATGAACGTACAGCAAAGTGGACAGCAACATTTGGCGATACAGATATGCTGCCTTAACTGATAAAAAGATGCGCTAAAAGCTGTGAAAGGCTTTTAGCGCATCTTTTAATATAGTATCGGTTATAACATTTTTGACTCGGTATAAAGGTTTCTGTATTCAGTAGGGGTACAGCCCTCAATTTTTTTAAAGGTACGGTTAAAGGTAGAGATACTGGAGAAACCGGATTGCAGGGATACCTCTGTGATAGAAAGATTAGGACGCGTCAGCAGGACCTCAGCCGCCTTGATTCGTTTAAAACAGAGGTAATCGTAGAAGTTCTGCTGGGAATACTGCTTGAACAGGCGGGTGAAATGAAATTTGGAAAAGCCTGCTACGCTTGCTGCTTTTTCTAACGTAATATCTTCCATATAGTGTGCATCTATGTAATTTAAAACCGTGTTGAATTTTTCGATAAAATCCTTCTGCTTATACGCTGTACTGTAGGCATTGTTTGTGCTGCGTGCAAAATGGTCACGGCCAAGTGCGCAGAACAGGCGGACGAGCTGGGAGCAGATAGCTAAATCACGCAGAGGCTCATTGGCAAAATATTCCTCTCTGATTTCACATAAAAATTCAACCATGATATCATGAATTTCCGGATAGGTGTCGGGCGTGATGTATATCGGCTGGGTCAGCAAAGGAAGGATGCTGGAAAATCCGGGCAAAGATGAAATCTCTGTAAAATTAAACAGCAGTATGATGCGCTTCCCACTGGGAGGTGCAGTGAGCTGATGCAGTTCTCCGGGAGGAATAATAAGGATTTCTCCTGGATTGATACAGTAATCCTGATGGCGGATGGTAACCGTATAGATATTTTCCACTGCCATGATGATTTCCATTGCATGATGCCAGTGCATCGGGTAACTGCAGGTTTCGTGATTATCCCAGACGCGGATAGTTGAACCTTTGACATATTCGATATTCTCGTACTCTCCCTCTACCTGCCTGTGAAATTCTTCCATGTCAAGAATATTATTTTTCTCACGTTCTTCCTGCATTTTCAGAGATAATTCGTTTAATATGGATGTGTTCATGCAAGCTCCTTTTATATCAATAATAATGAAATGATACCAGGATCAAAATACCTTTTGCCCCCAACATCATGAAATAGAAACGTCCAAAATACTGCTTCTATCGTATCATATTTTGAAGGATACATCAAGATTTAAGCAATATACGACGTTGCTTTCGCAATATTTGATAGGCATGAAAACCTGAAATTCGATATAATAAATAAAACAGTTATTCATAAGGAAAGATGGGGGGAATGCTGATGGAGGCTCCAAAGGCACCAAAGGATCCGATAGAAAAAAGAAGCGGATTTTACATTATGCTGGATAAAGAAATGACAGGGCTGAAGCAGCCGGATGGAAGTGCAGCCTGTCCAATTTTTTTAAACGATGGGCGTTTAATATCCTTCGCAAAAATTGTAGGAAATATTACGGACGAGCAGATGCTTTCTATGCTGTCTACAGCAGAGGGATTTCGCAGGCTGGTGCATAGTATTGGTATTACGATTCAGTCGGAGTATTCCGACCGGGTGCTGGATGTGAAATTCAAGATGTATGGGAAAGCGGATACCTATGGAGGCGGTACGGTATTACAGATGCCGGTCAGATCGGATGGTTCAGAGCATCTGCTGGAGCTGGAGGGTACAGAATGGTCGGAGGATGATGATATACCGGGGCAGATGCTGTTTACATTTCCAGAGTTTGGGGAAGGCGTATCGGTATCGGTAATCTTGTACCTGAGAGATGGGTTTCAGGCACCGCCCTGCGAACCGGATGTGCCGGTGGATATGGAGAGTCCGGCGTACCGGAGTATGATAGAAAACTCTCTCATAAGTCTGGGAGACACAGGGAAGATAAAAAGAATAATGGAAAAGGTACAGAGTGAACAGGTGACTATGGCGTTTATAGGAGGCTCTATTACACAGGGGGCTGGAGCGGTACCTATCCATACGTCATGCTATGCGTACCGGACGGTGCAGGCATTCAGAGAACGTTACGCTTCCATGGATGCAGACAGAGTGCGGATCGTAAAGGCGGGAATCGGAGGAACGCCTTCTGAGCTTGGGCTGGTCCGATATGAAAAGGATATCTTACGGTATGGAAAAGAAAAGCCGGATATTGTCGTGATTGAATTCGCAGTGAATGACGAGGGGGATGAAACAGAGGGAGAATGCTTTGAAGGACTGGTAAGAAAGGCACTTCTCCAGCCGGAGCCGCCGCTGGTAGTGCTGCTGTTTTCTGTCTTTTCTTATGACTGGAATCTTCAGGAAAGAATGATAGAGGTCGGCAGGCGCTACCATCTGCCTATGGTCAGCATTAAAAATGCCGTCACACCACAGTTTACGAAGAAAAAGGAAAATGGACTGGTAGTCACAAAAAGGCAGTTCTTTTATGACATCTATCATCCATCGAACATCGGGCATGAGATTATGAAGGATTGTCTTATGAATTTGTTTGAAAAGGCATCAGTGACAGCAGAATGTGAAGAACAGCGCAGAGCGGAAGATACAGGGGCAGTATACAGCGCAGATTTCGATAAGGTCTGCTTCTTCGACAGAAAGCATGTGGTTCCCGGCATCGTGATACGGGAGGGAAGCTTTACAGACACGGATGCAGATTTGCAGAGTGTACCTTTAGATGACAGTGCAGAGCCGATACCACAGTTCCCGGATAACTGGCAGCATATCAATGGAACAGAAGCATTTGAGATGAAGCTGACCTGTTCGCTTCTGATGATGGTGTTTAAGGATTCGGGAGAGCTGGATGCGGGGCGTGCCGTCATAACGGTAGACGGGCAGGAGAAAAAGTGCTGGAATCCAAGAGAAGTGGGCTGGACACATTGCCATGCAGTTGTGGTGTACAGGGGAAAAGAAGCGGCAGCTCACACAGTAAAAATCCGGATGGCTGCCGGAGATGAGGATAAAAAATTTACCATATTAGGATTTGCCTACAGCCTGTGAGAAGAGGAATAAGCAAAGAAATGACAGGATTTGTATAGGAAAAGGGGTTTCGCAAGAAGCCTCTTTTCTATATAATGATAGAGACTACGGACAGAAAGGATGCAGAACGATGGGAGAGAGGTATCTGTTTACAAGAGGGTGGGAATTTCAGACTGTATTACCGGGACAGGGGGAACCCAAAGAAGAGGCTTATGTGCCTGTGGAGCTGCCGCATGACTGGCTGATTTATGATGCAAAGAACCTTTACAGGGACAGTGATGGCTGGTATCGGAAGCAGTTTTGCATGGAGAAAAAGCAGGGCATGCTGTACCGGCTGTATTTTGAAGGTGTATATATGGACAGCACCGTCTGGGTGAATGGTGTGCAGGTCGGCGAATGGAAGTATGGGTATTCCTCCTTTTATTTTGATATAACAGAGGCTTTGAGGAATGGAGAAAATGAGATACTGGTCCGCAGCGTATTTCGCAATCCGAATTCCAGATGGTATTCAGGTGCAGGAATATACAGAAATGTCTGGCTGGAAATGATACCGCAGGCGCATATTCTGCGGGAAGGAATCTATGTGTCTGCCAGGAAGACAGAAAGCCGGGAAACAGATGCGGGTACGTGGAGCATACAGATAGATACAGAGCTGATGCCTGCCGGAAAGGATATGCGAAAGGCAGGGCTTAGGGTTGAGATTCTTGATAAGCAGGGAGACTGTGTGGCAGAAAAGCTTGTGTCCTGCGCAGACAGTGTGCCAATGCCGGATAGAATCTTAAAAACTCTTCCGGTGGATGAGACCGGAGCAGTGAGCTGTAAAACAGAGCTTTTTCTGCAGAATCCGAAGCTGTGGGATATTGAAACTCCGGTGTGCTATACCTGTGCGGTGTCATTTTATTATGAGGGACAGTTGATTGACCGGGACAGTACTGTGTTTGGATGCCGTACCTGCAGCTTTACGACAGATAAAGGGTTCTTTTTAAACGGAAAGAGAAGAAAGCTGAATGGTGTCTGCAATCACCACGATTTGGGAGCACTTGGTGCCGCCTTTCATCCTGCAGCCGCAAGAAGGCAGCTTGAGATATTAAAACGTATGGGGTGTAATGCACTTCGTACATCGCATAATATGCCGGCACCGGGGCTGCTTGAGCTGGCGGATGAGATGGGAATACTGGTGCTGGATGAAGCCTTTGATATGTGGGAGCGCAGTAAGACACCATATGACTATGCCCGTTTTTTCAGGGAGTGGGCAGATAAGGATGTGGCATCATGGGTTCGGCGGGACAGGAATCATCCAAGCGTTATCATGTGGTCAATCGGAAATGAAATCTATGATACGCATGCGGATGAGGATGGTGTGCGTATCACCGGAGAGCTGATGCAGCGGGTGGTGCTGCATGATTATCGCCAGAATGCGAAGCCGACCATCGGTTCGAATTATATGCCATGGGAAAATGCGCAGAAATGTGCGGAGGTTATTAAGCTGGCAGGCTATAATTATGCAGAGCGTCTCTATCAGGAGCACCATGAGAAGCATCCGGACTGGATTATCTATGGAAGCGAAACTTCCTCTACGGTACAGAGCAGAGGTATCTATCATTTTCCATTAAAGCAGTCTCTTCTGGTCGATGATGATGAACAGTGCTCCAGTCTGGGCAATAGTACTACAAGCTGGGGTGCGAAGAGTGTGGATTATTGTCTTAGAATGGAGCGCGACCATGAGTTTAGTCTCGGACAGTTTTTGTGGAGTGGTTTTGATTACATCGGAGAGCCTACACCGTATCACACGAAAAATTCCTATTTTGGACAGATTGATACCGCGGGATTTCTGAAGGATTCGTATTATATGTATCAGGCAGGATGGACCGATTGCAGAGAAAATCCGATGGTACATGTATTACCTTACTGGGATTTTAATGAGGGTCAGAATATCGATGTAAGAATTGTGAGCAATGCACCGCAGGTAGAGCTCATTGTAAATGGAACCTCTGAGGGACGAAAGAATATAGACCATAAGCATGGAGAGAGCTTCTGTGCAGACTGGCAGATTCCTTATCATGCAGGAAGCCTTCTGGCGATTGCGTATAATGAAGAGGGACAGGAAATAGCAAGGGAAGAAGAGCATTCCTTTGGTGATGCAGAAACGGTATGTATAGAAATAGAGCGTGATACAATTTATGCGGATAAAAATGATATGGCATTCGTGACGATTACTGTGAAGGATAAGGATGGCTGCCCGGTTAAGAATGCAAACAACCGTGTGCAGGTAAAGGTTGAGGGTGCAGGAAGACTGATTGGACTGGATAATGGTGACAGTACTGATTATGACAGCTATAAGGGAACATCAAGAAGGCTGTTTTCGGGAAAATTGCTGGCAATGGTAGCACCGAAGGGAAAAGCCGGGGTTATAGAGATTACAGTCACATCAGAGGGACTGAAATCAGCAAAATGCAGTCTGACAGTAGAGGGAAATGTGCATGATGCATGCGGTGTGACAGAAGAAAAACCGGTATACTATGAGGAAAATGCCGATACTGTGAAAGGTGAGCTTGTAAAGGAGATACCGGTTCGAAAGCTCGAGATATGTTCACCGGATGGGCAGAAAATGGATGCCGAAAGGAGAGAGCTGATATTCGAGGCGGCGATACGGCCGTATAATGCTACATATCGGGATATCGAATGGAGAATCAGCAATGATGCCGGAATTACGGTGCCGAATGCAGAACTGGAGTATCTCAATAAAGAAGGAACAAAGGTAAAGGTAAAAGCTCTGGGAGACGGAGATATCCGAATCCGTGCAGCATGCCGCAATGGTGCGGAGAATATTCGTCTGATTTCCCAACTGGAGCTTTCGATAGCAGGGGTGGGTGAGATGTATACAAACCCATATGAATTTGTGTCAGGCGGGCTTTATAGTGCTTTTGCAGGTGATATCGGAAATGGGAATGAGCGTGGTGTATCGATGTCCCGCACCGGCATGAGCTGGGTAGCATATGAAAATCTGGATTTTGGCAAAGACGGCGCAACGGAGGTGACGCTGCCGATATTTGAGCTTGGCAGTGAGCCGACCTGTATTAAGTTTTGGAAAGGAATTCCTTATGCGGAGGGCAGTGAGCGGATTGGTGAAGGGATCTATGATAAGAAGAGCATCTGGAATGTTTATCAGGAAGAAACCTTTGTGCTGGAGAAAAGGCTGACAGGGCTGACAACTTTTGGAATAGAGCTGGATAAAAAGGTACATATCAAGGGCTTTACCTTTAAGAAGGCAAGCAGAGCATTTGAAATCCTTCAGGCATTGGAATGTGATGCAGTTTATGGTGACAGCTTTGAGCAACAGGCAGATGCGATTACCGGAATTGGTAATAATGTATCCCTGGTATTCAAAGGACTGGATTTTGGAGAGAAGGGGATAAGCGGTATAACTGTCTGCGGACGTACAGCGCTGGAGAAAAATACAATCCATATCAGCTTTTCTGACGGTGAACAGCAGAATCGCCAGATAGTAGAATTTAACTGCTGTGAGAATTATGAAAAACAGAGCTTTAGGCTGGATAAGATAACCGGAGTGCAGGATGTTACCTTTATTTTTCTGCCGGGAAGCAGCTTTGATTTTAAGAGCTTTCGGTTTATATAGGGGCGTGCAGCGGCTGCAGGATGAGTATAGCAATTGCCGGTTGACAAATTGACAGGTATAATTGGTAGTGTGCAACTGCAGGATTTAGTATCCTGTAACCAGCTTAACCAGACGGTGTGAAAAAGAAATCCGTCTGGAGCTGCAAGAATTTCTAAAGCCTGAGGGGCGGAACAGGAGGAGCTATGATATTAGCAGATAAGATTATTGCATTGAGAAAAAAGAACGGCTGGTCACAGGAGGAACTGGCAGAGAAGGTAGGCGTGAGCAGGCAGTCTGTGTCAAAATGGGAGGGCGCGCAGGCAGTTCCTGATTTGAATAAGATTTTACAGCTCAGTCAGGCGTTTGGTGTCAGTACAGATTATCTTCTCAGGGATGAGATAGAGGAAGCTGAATATACGGGAGAAATGCCGGCAGAAAAGGAGCAGCCGCGCCGTGTGACAATGGAGGAAGCCAATGAATTTCTGGCTGTGAAAGCGGGGACGGCAGGAAAAATCGCATTGGCGACATTTTTGTGCATACTTTCTCCGATATCGTTGCTGCTGCTGGCGGGAGCAAGTGAGGAAAATCTGTTGGGAATTTCGGAAAATTTTGCCGCCGGTGTGGGTCTGATTGTGCTGGCGCTGATGATAGCGGCTGCAGTTGCAGTTTTTATTATCTGTGGTATGAAGACAAGTCAGTTTGAGTATCTGGAGAAAGAAGTGTTTGAGACAGAGTATGGCGTAAATGGCATGGTGAAGGAGCGCCAGAAGCAGTACAGGGAAACTTATACCAGGTATAACGTTCTGGGTACTGTTCTGTGCATTGCTGCAGTGATACCGTTATTTGCCGGTGCATTTGTGGAAGGACATGAATTTGCGGAATTATTGTGTCTCTCCATGACGCTTGTGGTTGTAGGAATCGGTGTTATTTTCTTTATTATTGGCGGAATAAACTGGGCAAGTATGCAGAAGCTTCTGCAGGAGGGCGATTACAGCAGACAGAAAAAGACAAGTAAGATACCGACAGGTGCGATAGCAACTGTATACTGGCTTGTGACAGTGGCGATTTATCTCGGGTGCAGCTTTCGTGCTGACAGTTGGGATAAAAGCTGGGTTATATGGCCGGTGGCGGGTGTATTGTTTGCGGCTCTTATGACAGTCTGCGGTGTGCTGCAGGCACGCGAGAAGAGATAGTTTCCTAAAAAAGAGGCTGTCGCATTTTGAGTATTTATAAGTTATGATAGCTGCTATTATAGGAATTAGTTTTATCTGCTATATTTTCAAATATAGCTTTGGAGAAAGCACGAAATTTGGTGTTTCTAACACCGGGGTTTAGAAAGCCTTTATAATTTGTGTCTTTCGAAGCACCGAACAAGCCAGGGCGGCTGTCCGTCAGGAGAAAGAACAGACGATAGAAAAGTTTCGTGCCGCTCTTGGCAGACGACGAGCAAAACGTAAGCGCGTAAATGTGTGTCTGAGCTCTCAACCTTATCGTATTAACCATGGTTAGGAGCGAGTTCGCATTTACGCGCTTTTATATCGATTTTGTGAGACGTCTGCCCTAGAGCGGCTAGAAACTTTGATTGTCTGTCTTTCCCTGAGCGGACATCTGCCCTGGCTTGTCGGTTGCATCAAAGACACAAAATTTGCTTTCTAAAACACCGGATGTAAGAAACCCTCAAATTTCGTGCCAATCTCCCCAAATCTTATATTTGAAAATATACACATTCCCTGCTTTCTGTAATAGCAATTATGATAAACTTACGACTATACCAAATGCAGCAGGCCCCCTGATACCTACAATGACTACGCAAACCATTCCGGTCCGAGGCCTGTAACGGTAAGTGCCGTCAGTATATACAAAAGAATGGATGTAATATATGCAAACGGAATAGAAAGCTTCAGGTAATCTCTGGACTCTACCTTTGTATAAGCAAGCCCCCATGCAATCCACGACTGTGTAATACAGGAACCCACGTTTACTGTAGTTGCAGGAATTGTAAATACGCAGAACAGGAATGGTACAGAGAAATTAGCTACATTAGATAATACACCAAGTGTAGCAGCTCCACAGCCGTATAAGGTAAGCGGTCCACGGAAGAATCCAAGGATAGATAATGCTGCGAATAAAATACATACTACATACTCATTTGTAGGCATAAATCCACCGATTACAGCCTTGAAAAATGGAGATGCGTAGGATGCACATGTATTAAACATTGGCAGTGTAAGTAATATTCGTTGTAGTTCCACCCACCTCGAAATAAATCGCATTTGAAGCGCGAAGATACATAAGAGAACCCATAACGGATGCTGCCGGACCTGACAATGCTGTCAGAATCGGGCGCTTACGCATCTCATTTATCTCCATAACACCACCGTCACCCCGCATAATCATAAGCGGAACTGTAACGCCTGCTTCTCTTACAGAAGACTCTGTCGCATTCGCGGTAGCCATCATCTTAGGAAGGATGGACGCATTGATTGCTGCGGTACGTGTACGACGCGTTAACCCATAAAGCTTTGTGATATCTGAAGCCATCGTGACAGGAATATTTTTCTTCTCTGCACAGTCATGAATCATCTGCTCCTCGCTCATGCTGTCAACACCGAATGCCATGGAAGCAACGATTACCTGTGAGCCCTGTGCCAACAGCTCATCCACGTTCTGATTGATAACCTCCTCTGTCAGCATTTTTTTCTTAATAAAGGTATTATATACCTTTATCATTCTGCCAACCTTCTCGTCCAGAACAATATCCTTTAACGCAAGCTGTCTCTTAGCGAGAAAGCCTTCCAGACCGCCGCCTGCAACACCTACTACACCTACCCTCGCCACGTCCCCCTCAATAAAGGCATTTGTCGCCTGTGTAGTAGAATGTGCTACGAATACAATATCCTCCGGTGCGATATTGTACTCGCGCATACAATTCTGGAAGCTCTTTACAACGCCGGCAGCAACACCATTCTTATCATCATGTGTTGTCTTAACCTGATTCTTCCCTATAATTTGATGGGTTTGATTATCCATGGCAACACATTTTGTATATGTACCACCAACGTCGATACCCATTCGAACCGCTCTGTATTCACGTCCTTCCATCACTCTTTTCTCCCTTCATTTGATTTTTCCAGAAGCATTCTTTCCTTTACCAAGGTATGCGCCCAGCCCGTCAGGCATGCCACATAAATCATATATTTCTCGGAGCCTCGAGTGCGCATCCTTAGCGGAGCGTTTTTTACGTTATAGGAAATTGATGAAATTTCCTATAACGCAAAAAAGGAATCTGAAAGCTGTATGTTTACAAGCTTAGAGATTCCAATGTCATAAATCAAATATTCGTAAATTTTTATATTACTCTCTGGCCGTTAATTACCAGCCAGAATTCTGTCTCCAGTTTTTCTGCTGCCTTTCTGCACAGAATCATTCGATTCAAAAATATCTCAAAATAATCCATCACCGCACAGATAGAGGTATCGATTTTTATATTCAGCCCGATGTGAGAATCCTTCACAATCTCCACCCGGCTCTCCTTCTTTTTCCCTTTTTTATCATCATTTTTCCTGCAGATACTGTTTCACCTCGAAAAGCGACGGCAGTACCACCTCTGAAAGTCTCTCCATCTCCTCTGTCGGCTCTGCCATGTCCGGCACCATAATCGGTCTCATACCAGCCGCATGAGCTGCCCGGATTCCGTTATAGGAATCCTCCACCGCATACGCATCTGACGGATTTACCTGCAATTCCTCACACGCTTTGAGAAATATATCCGGCTCCGGCTTGCTCCTTTTCACCATATCACCACAGACCACCTTATCAAAATAATTAAGCAGTCCTCCGTCTCTCAATTCCTGCAGCACGACCTCCTGCCGTGTAGAAGAAGCCAGCGCTATCTTTATCTTCTGCTGTTTCAGATATTCCAAAAGCTCATGCACGCCCGGCTTCTTCGGAAGCCTGCCATCGTCATATTTCTCATGGAACAGCGCAGAGGACTCCTTTTTATACTCATCATAAGGGAAAGCCTCTCCGTATCGTTTCAGCATACGCTCTCTGGTTGCAGCTGCATTGATACCCAGACATTCCCGGCAGGCTTCCTCAATATCCGGGATATTATGCCTGTCTGCGACCTCACGCCAGCATTCCAGTACACATTTTTCCGAATCAAAAATCACTCCATCCATATCAAATACTACGGCTTTTATCATATTTATCTCCTACTCCATCCAGTATTCATCGCCTTCATTCAGATTTTTCGCGTACAGCTCATCATCTGGTATCTGCACTGTCACTTCACTTCCATCATCCGCCCTCAGAACCACATCATCCATGCGCTTCTGCCCTGCCGGAAGCCCCTCGCATCCGAAGTCCTGCTCATATATTTTCACAATCGTATATTTCTTCATCTCATTTTCCTTCCGTTTACTCTGCCCAGTCAAACAACGACAGCTGATTTGACTCCGGCAGCCCTGCCAGTATACCGAGGTCACTAAGCATATCCGTGACAGTCTTACCTGCCTTACTGCGCATCATAAAGTCCTCCTTTGACAAAAACGGACCCTGTGCTGCTGCCTCTACAATCTGGATTGCCGCCTTATCGCCAAGCCCGTCAATCGAATTGAGCGGCGGCATCAGCTTTCCGTCAATAATCTGAAAGCGCGCCGCTTTTGCCCGGTAGATATCCAACGGCATAAATTCATAGCCTCTCGCATACATTTCCTGAACGATACGCATATCACGCAGACTGTCCTTCTCCTTATTAGACAACGTATCCTGACGCTTCTTATAATCAGCCAGATAATGCTCCAGCTTGTCCCTTCCCATACACATCAGCTCATAGGAGAAGCCTGACGCACGGATACTGAAAAATGCCGCATAATAAGCCAACGGATAGAACACCTTGCAGTATGCGATACGCCATGCCATCATAACGTAGGCTGCTGCATGCGCCTTCGGGAACATATACTTAATCTTCTTGCAGGACCAGATATACCAGTCTGGAACACCATGTTCCGTCATTTCCTTTTCCCACTCTGGCTTCAGTCCCTTACCCTTACGCACACTCTCCATAATCGTAAAGGACAGCTCCTTGTCCATTCCCATGTTAATCAGATAAATCATAATATCATCACGGGTACAGATGGCCGTGGAAATCGTTGCCTTTCCCTCCTCAATCAGCGTCTGCGCATTCCCCAGCCACACGTCCGTACCGTGGGACAGACCGGAGATACGAATCAGGTCGGCAAAGCAGGTCGGCTTCGCATCAATAACCATCTGCATGGCGAAATCGGTACCAAACTCTGGGATGCCTAATGCGCCAAGCTGGCAGCCTCCGATTTCCTCCGGTGTGATGCCAAGCGCGCTGGTATTCATAAACAGCGACATAACCTCTTTGCTGTCAAGCGGTATCTTCTTGGCATCCAGCCCCGTCAAATCCTCCAGCATACGAATCATCGTCGGATCATCGTGTCCGAGAATATCCAGCTTTAACAGGTTATGGTCAATCGAATGATAATCAAAATGTGTCGTGACTGTCTTGGTCGTCATATCATTCGCCGGATGCTGCACCGATGTGAAGGTATTGATTTCCTCACCTAACGGCAGTACGATGATACCGCCCGGATGCTGTCCCGTCGTACGGCGCACCTCGACACAGCCCTGTACAATGCGGTTAATCTCGCATTTCCGCTTTCTCTGTCCGCGCTCTTCATAGTAATTCTTCACATAGCCATAGGCAGTCTTATCCGCCAGCGTACCGATTGTTCCGGCACGGAAGGTCTGCCCCTTGCCGAAGATAACCTCCGTATAATCATGTGCCTTACTCTGATATTCACCTGAGAAATTTAAGTCAATATCCGGCTCCTTATTTCCTTTAAATCCAAGGAATGTCTCAAACGGAATATCAAACCCTTCCTTCCTCAGCAGCTCGCCGCAGTTCGGGCAGATTTTATCCGGCATGTCACAGCCGGAACCGCCGGAAAAGGCGCGCACCTCTTCGGAATCAAAATCACTGTAATGGCATTTTGCACAGTAATAATGCGGACTTAAGGGATTTACCTCAGTGATACCTGACATCGTTGCAACAAAGGATGACCCTACAGAGCCTCGGGAGCCTACCAGGTAGCCGTCCTCATTTGACTTCCACACCAGCTTCTGCGCAATGATATACATAACGGCAAAGCCATTCGATATAATAGAATTTAACTCACGCTCCAGACGCTCCACAACAACCTCGGGCAGGTTCTCTCCATAAATCGCATGAGCCTTCTGATAACAGATATTTCGTAAAATCTGGTCGGAATTCTCAATCACCGGCGGACATTTATCCGGCCGCACCGGTGAGATTTTCTCACACATATCAGCAATGCGGTTCGTGTTGGTGATGACAACCTCCTCCGCCTTCTCCGGTCCCAAATAAGCGAATTCCTCCAGCATCTCATCCGTTGTCCTCAGATACAGCGGCGCCTGGTCATCTGCATCCTTAAAGCCCTTGCCCGCCATGATAATCCTCCGGTACACCTCATCCTCCGGATTAAGAAAATGCACATCACAGGTTGCCACTACAGGCTTGTGATACTGTTCCCCAAGTGCCACGATTTTCTTATTGATATCAATCAGCTCCTGCCTTGACTGCAGCACAGGATTTTCTCCCCGCAGCATGAAAGCATTATTTCCAAGCGGCTGAATCTCCAGATAATCATAAAAATTCACGAGCCTTGCAAGCTCCTCCTCCAAGGCGCCCCGAAGAATCGCCTGATACAGCTCTCCCGCCTCACACGCCGAGCCGATGATAATTCCTTCCCGGTACTTTTGCAGAATACTCTTCGGTATTCTTGGCTGTCGATGAAAATAATAAAGATGTGACATTGACACAAGACGATACAGATTAATCCGTCCTGTATCATTCTTTGCTATCAGAATCACATGATGCGACGGAAGCTTCCTAAGCGATTCTATTGACATCTCGCTCAATGCATTCACATCGTCAAGCGTGCGGCAGTCTCTTTCCTCCAGCATTTTGATAAATGCTTCAAATATTTCCGCTGTGGCTCCTGCATCATCCACCGCACGGTGATGATTCTCGAGCGATATATTCAGCGCCTTTGCCACCACATCAAGCTTATACTTGCTTAAGCCCGGCAGCAGTACTCTGGCAAGTCCCACAGTATCCACCACTGTCTTCTTAAGCGGAATGTCGAGCAGTCTGGCATTGGCATAGATAAAGCTCATATCAAAGCCCGCATTATGTGCCACCATAACCGCGCCCTCAGAAAATTCCAGAAACCGCGGCAGCACCTCCTCAATGCCGGGGGCCTCAAGCACCATGTCATCATTGATGCCTGTCAGCTTCTCTATTTCAAAAGGAATCGGCTCTCTCGGATTTACAAATTCACTGAACCGCTCGGTAATCTGTCCGTTTTCTACCTTCACTGCTCCGATTTCAATAATATGATTATTTACCGGACTAAAGCCGGTTGTCTCGATATCAAATACCACATACGTGTCTCTCAGACTCTGATTTCCGGAATTTTCTACAATCTCCTTCAAATCATCCAGAAGATACCCCTCGCAGCCGTACAATACCTTAAAATCACCGCCCTCCACCACATGATTTGCCACTGGGAATGCAGAGACATTTCCATGGTCAGTAATAGCTATCGCAGAATGTCCCCATGACATCGCCCTCTTAATAATATCCTTAACGTCAGATACACCGTCCATATCGCTCATTTTCGTATGACAGTGAAGCTCCACACGCTTTGTCACTGCGGTGTCCATACGTTTAACCGTAAAATCACTGCACTTGCGGATTCCCACGACAGAACCTATGGTAAGCTCACCGTCAAAACGGTCAATCGTTGTCACTCCTTTAAGGCGAATAAACGCTCCCGGCTGTACATGCGGCTTAATATCGGGAAGCTGCTCATTTCTGGCAAACATCTTGACCGTAATCGTATCTGTAAAGTCAGTGACATCGAACATAAGAATCGTCTTCTCGCCGCGGATTTCCCTTGAATCAAAGGCAATAATCTTACCACGGATAACCAGCTCACCCATTTCAGTCTGAATCTGCTCAATCGGTGTAGGCTCCTCGTCAAAGTCCCTGCCGTAAAGCACATCAGGATTATCCGGCTTCTTATAAGACTTCTTTTCGAAGCCCGGTTTTCTTTCAAATCCTTCTTTTTTCTCAAATGATTTCTTATCCGGCTCCTTCTTCGGTGTTTCTTTTTTCTCCGGTTCCTTCTTCGGTTCCGCTGCTGTTTCTCCATAAGCAGCAGCAAGGTCATCTGCCGACCATGGAAGTCCCTCTGGAGGTGATGACGGCGCAGCCTGCGATGCAGCAGACTCAGCGCCTGACAGATTGGCATGCTTCTGGATTTCTGCCACCTCAAGCCTCATCCTCTGCTCATCCTGCAGGCGCTTCTTATTTTCCTTCATTTCTTTAAACTGGACACGAACCTCGACAGGAAAGCCGCAGCGCTCCACAAAGATTTTTTCCAGAATCCGCTGCAGCTCCTCTGCTCTTTCCCGCGCAATAATGCTGTCCTCCAGCGTCAGCTGCAGCACCGATTCCTCAACAAATGCCGTTTCTGCCTTTTTAAACAGACTATATTCAATAGCATTATAATTCTTAAGCTCCGTAAGAATGCTGTCCCTGTAAGACTCAAACAGATTCTGCGGTGTATACTGCCCCGAAAGATGATAATTTTCCACCACCTTAATCTGCGTTTCATCCCCTGGAAACAACTGGCTGGCAATACTGTTTTCCATATGATAAATGCTGTTTTTATGAATCAGTCTCCTACTGTCAATATAAATGCGAAGAGAGCTTCTCTCCTTATTCGTGGTGATTTTTGTCACCTCGACATCGGCTAAAAGCTCTGCTACTTCCGGATTTAATTTCAGCGTTGGAAAAACATCAAAAAATACCTTTCCCAAAGCTATTCTCCTTTCTGTGAGGCACTGGCATTACTGCCATGTACGAAGCTCTTCGCGCAGTGCCGCGAGCAGCTCCTGCTCAGGAATCTTCCTTACGATTTCACCCTTTTTGATGAGCAGCCCTTCACCCACGCCGCCCGCAATTCCGATATCAGCCTCTTTAGCCTCTCCCGGGCCATTGACCGCACAGCCCATGACAGCTACTTTTATATTCAGATGGTCAAATTCCTGCACCATCGTTTCCACTTCATTTGCCAGACCGATTAAATCAATTCTGGTTCTTCCGCAGGTCGGACACGATACAACCTCAATGCCGCCCTTTCGCAACCCCAACGTACGAAGAATCAGCTTTGCCGACTTAATTTCCTCTGCCGGGTCACCTGTCAGCGATACACGGATTGTGTCACCAATTCCCTGTCCGAGAATCATGCCAAGACCTATTGCTGACTTGATATTCCCCGAATACAGCGTTCCCGCCTCCGTAATTCCCACATGAAGCGGATAATTCGTCTGCTTATCAATAAGCTCATGTGCCTTCACACACATCATTACGTTCGAGGACTTAATACTGATAACCAGATTATCATATCCATAGTCTTCTATCCTATGTACCTTGTCAAGAGCACTCTCCACCAGCCCTTCCGCCGTAACTCCATGATATTTTTCAACCAGATTCTTCTCCAGCGAACCACTGTTGACACCCACACGGATAGGGATATTCCTCTCCTTTGCCGCCTCTACTACGGCACGAAGCTTTTCTGCGCCACCGATATTTCCGGGATTGATACGGATTTTATCGGCGCCGTTTTCTATGGCAAGAATCGCCATGCGGTAATCAAAATGAATATCAGCTACAAACGGAATCGTAATCTCTTTTTTGATTTCCTTAATTGCCCTTGCTGCCTCTTCTGTTGGTACAGTAGAACGGATAATCTCGCAGCCGGCAGCCGTCAGACGCTTAATCTGCTCTACTGACGCTTTTACATCCTCCGTTCTCGTATTCGTCATAGACTGGATAAGCACCGGATTACCGCCGCCGATTACCCTGTCACCGATTCTGATAACCTTTGTATTCTCTCTCATATAATCTCCAATCAGAATAGTCTTCTTATATCGTTAAACATTACGTAAACCATCAGCACCATAAGAAGCATCAGTCCCACAAAATGAACCATGCCTTCTTTTTCTCTGTCCACTGGTTTCCCGCGCACAGCCTCTATAATCAAAAATACCAGCCTTCCGCCATCCAGCGCCGGAATCGGCAGCAGATTCATTACACCTAAATTGGCACTCAGCATAATGGAAAAGTTTATCACGTTCAAAAGGACACTGATAACATTTGTCTTTATGTCCACCTCTTCACTGGTGCTTTCCTCCACCACAGTATCTACCATATCCACGATACCGACCGGCCCGCTTAAATCATTTACCGACACCGTGCCGTTAAACAGCATGCCGATGCTCTTAACCACTACGCTCATCTGGTATTGCACCTCATAAAGGCTGTATTTCAGAACCTCCAGACCCTTTGCCTGCGTGCGGACTGCCGAGCTGTAAATTCCCATATAATAATTTCCATTTTCGTCCTGCTTCGGAATAATGTCAAAGGTAAGCTTCTCTCCATTCCGGTTTACACTGATAGAGAGCGGCTGTCCGGCATTGACTGCCATGTAAAACTGGACATCACGGTAAATCGTCACCTTTTTGTTATTGATTCTGGTAATGACATCCCCTTCCATGATTCCCGCTTCCTGCGCAGGATACCCTTCCATGACACCGATAATCATCGGCTTGTCATAACCAGCATATCCGATGACAATCAGCGCCATCAGAAATGCCAGGATAAAATTGAATACCGGTCCGGCTATCACCACCGAGATTCTCGCCCATACAGAACGATTGTTGAAAGCATGCTCGTCACTGCTTTCACCGTCCTCCCCCAACATCTGACAGGAACCGCCAAACGGCAGCGCCTTCAATGAATATCTCGTCTCTCCCTTCACAAAAGAGCATAATCTCGGTCCCATTCCGATGGAAAATTCTGTTACCGCTATTCCATTCTTCTTTGCCAACAGAAAATGTCCCAGCTCATGGAAAAAAACCAGAAATCCAAATACCAGCAATGCTAAAATAATTCCCATATATACACCTTTCATCACAATCCCTGTGATTTTTCGTTTCTTTCTATTCTATACTATTTTCCTCTGTTTTATCCTGCTTTCACGAAAGAAAACCGTATCATCAGCAATGTACTGTCACATACTCCCTCGTCCAGCGCTCTGTCTCAAGAATTTCCTCAACAGCAGGATTTTTTATCGCCTTATGCGCCTGCATTGCCGCCTCAATCCGTTCTGCAATCCCCAGGAAAGAGCATCTGCCGTTTAGGAAATCACTGACAGCCAGCTCATTTGCCGCATTAAATACCGTCGGCATAGAGCCTCCCTTCTTCATTGCTTCATAAGCAAGTGCCAGTCCGCGGAAATTTTCCATATCCGGCTCCTCAAACGTAATCTCCTTGAGCTTCCAGAAATCCAGTCTGTCCCCCGCCAGATATCTTCGCTCCGGATAATAAAGAGCATACTGTATCGGCAGCTTCATATCCGGTGTTCCGAGCTGTGCCAGCACGGCACCGTCTGTAAATTCGACCATCGAATGAATAATGCTCTTTGGCTGAATGACAACCTGAATATTCTCTGGCTCGACACCAAAGAGCCATTTTGCTTCCATAACCTCCAGCCCCTTGTTGACCATGGTAGCCGAATCTATGGTAATCTTTCTGCCCATCGACCAGTTCGGATGCTTCAGGGCATCCTCCGGTCTGACATCCTTCATCTGTTCCCTTGTTCTGCCTCGGAACGGACCGCCTGACGCTGTCAGCAGAATCTTACGTAAGCCCTGCCTCTGTTCTCCGTTCAGACACTGGAAAATCGCACTGTGCTCGCTGTCCACAGGAAGAATCCTCACACCCTTTTCCTTTGCCAAAGGCATAATAATATGCCCTGCCGTTACCAGCGTTTCCTTATTGGCAAGAGCAATATCCTTTCCCGCCTCCATTGCCGCAATCGTCGGTCGGATGCCTATCATTCCGACAATCGCTGTCACGAGAATACTGCTCTTTGGCTCAGTTGCCACCTCCAGAAGTCCTTCCATACCGGAAACAATCTTTACCGGCAAATCTGCCGTCTTTATCCGCAGCTCTTCTGCTTTCTCCTCATCCCAGACACACACCAGGTAAGGCTTAAACTCTCTGATTTGCTGCTCCAACAAAGTTATATTAGAACCGGCGGCAAGCGCTGTCACTTCAATATCTCCATTGGCTCTGACTACCTCCAGAGTCTGCGTTCCTATGGAACCGGTCGAACCGAGAATCGCTATCTTTTTCATATTTAGCCTCTTTTCTAGTTAATCAGTAATACCAAAAAATAAATTGCCGGTGCCACAAAAATCACCGAATCAAAACGGTCGAGAATTCCTCCATGTCCCGGTATCAGATGTCCGTAATCCTTAACATCATAATTCCGCTTAATCCCGGATGCTGCCAAATCACCCACCTGGGAAATGACTGCTCCCAGACCGCAGACGATAGCACAGCCTACTGCGGGATTTGTAAAGGCATCTCCCAGATAATTGCTAAAAAGCCATCCATACAGCGCTCCCAGAAGTACAGAACCGGCAATTCCGCCGATACTGCCTTCCACAGACTTATGTGGACTGAGCTTCGGCGCCAGCTTATGCTTCCCGAGCGTCACACCAACCAGATATGCACAGGTATCGCAAATCCAGGAGCTCAAAAATACCAGAAATACCAGACAGGTACCGTTTTGCAGCTCCCTTATCTGATATACAAAGGACATCATCACGGGTACATAAAAGAAGCCCAGATACACCAGACAGATTTCCTCTGTGCGATATTTCGGAAAAGAAAATACATACTCTGCCATTAACAGCATCAAATATGCAATTACCACAACCATCACGTACTCCTGCTTTTGTAACAAAAGAAGCAGATAATATACTATGGCAGCCGCATAGCCTGATATGCCTGGCAGCCTCTTTTGCATGGAAATAACCCGGTACAGCTCAAACTGTCCAAGTAAAGAGACAGCAAGCATCGTTGCCAGCAGAATATTTTCACCCATAATTAAAGTAAACAGCGCCACAGCAACCAGCAATACTGAACTCAGTGTACGAACCAGTGTCGCTTTGGTAAAGAGCTTCTTTATCATAGGCTATTCCTCCTTTACGCCGCCAAAGCGCCTGTCTCTTTTTGTATACTGCTCCACTGCCTTCTTAAGCTCATCCTTATCAAAATCGGGCCACAAGACCTCAGGAAAATAAAATTCCGTATATGCACACTGCCATAACAGGAAATTAGACAGCCTTTCCTCTCCACTGGTACGGATAAGCAAATCCGGATCCGGTATTCCTCTGGTATCCAGATAGCCGGCAAAAAACTCTTCTGTGAGCTGCTCCTGCTCAAATCTGCCCTCTCTGTAGTCCGCGGCCATTCGCTTCATGGCACGAAGCATCTCATCTCTTGCACCGTAGTTTAAGGCAATCTGGAAATTCAGCCCTGTATTCCCTGCAGATACCTCCTCCAGCTTACGGATGCTTTCCTGAATATCCGGCTCCAGACGGCTTCTGTCACCGATAACACGGACTCTCATATTATTTTCTGTTGCCTTTTTAATACTTTCCTTTAAGTAATTGCGAAGTATCTTCATCAGCGCACTCACCTCTTCCTCCGGTCTCGTCCAGTTCTCCGTGGAAAATGCGTAGATTGTCAGATATTTAATGCCAAGGTCATAGGCAGCACGGCAGATCTCCTCCACTCTTTTACTTCCCTGTGTATGCCCGGCATTCCTTGGAAGAAGACGTTTTTTTGCCCATCTTCCGTTTCCGTCCATAATAATAGCCACATGCTGTGGTATCTTAAGCTGCTTTTCCTGCGCCATAATTTTCCTCATTTCATGTCCATTAGGAATTTTCTAATACTTTAAAAGATAAGGGTGTCATACGACACCCTCTGTTCTTCCGGCTTATACAGTAAGAATCTCTTTGGACTTCTCTTCTACTGCCTTATCGATTTCTGCAATATACTTGTCCGTAGACTTCTGTACCTTATCCTCTAACTGCTTCTGCTCATCCTCAGAGATTTCTGTAGCTTTGGCTGCCTTCTTGATAGCATCATTGGCATCTCTTCTGATGTTGCGGACTGCCACCTTGGCATTCTCACCCTTCTTCTTTACATCCTTAACCAGCTCTTTTCTTCTGTCCTCCGTAAGCTCCGGGAAAATCAGACGGATGACTTTACCGTCATTATTTGGCGTAATGCCGATATCAGAAGCCAGAATCGCTTTTTCAATCTCTTTAATCAGGCTGCTCTCCCATGGCTGAATCTGTATCATTCTTGCCTCCGGTACAGATACATTTGCCACCTGCTGTAAGGCGGAAGGCGTTCCATAATAATCTACCTTAATCTTATCCAGAAGATGCGGATTCGCTCTTCCTGCACGAATTGTAGTATATTCTGCCTTAAGGCTTTCTAAAGATTTCTCCATTTTCTCTTCAAACTGTTTGATTTCCATGCTTGCTTTCCTCCTGCTCCTTTATTATATTTTTAAGCATTATCCATGATTATTCAACGGTAATTACGGTACCGCCTGCCGTTCCCTTAACAGCATTGACGATACTGTCCTTTTCCTGTAAAGCAAAAATTTTCATCGGCATCTTATTCTCCATACAGAGCACTGCTGCTGCCAGATCCATAACCCCAAGCTGCTTTTCCACAACCTCCTTCATCGGAAGTGTGTCGAATTTCTTTGCATCCGGATTTACCTTCGGGTCGGAATCATACACACCGTCAACCGCCTTGGCTGCCAGAATGATATCTGCTTCCATCTCCACCGCGCGCAGAGCCACACCCATATCTGTTGAAAAATACGGATGCCCTGTGCCGCCTGCAAAAAACACTACCTTCCCTGCTTCCAGTGCTTCCACTGCTGCATCCTTGGAAAACAGCTCCGTAAAGGTACTGCATGCGAATGGTGTCATAATCTTCGTCTGTATTCCCACATACCTGAAAATCTCCGACGCATAGATGCAGTTCATCACTGTAGCCAGCATTCCAATCTGGTCTGCCTTCGGTCTGTCAATCGTCTCACTGGTTCTTCCTCTCCAGAAATTTCCTCCTCCGATTACTACACCGACCTGAATGCCATCCTCTGTAAGAATCCTTACCTGTCTCGCCACTTCCATTACAGTAGCCTCGTCAAAACCAGTTTTCTTATCCCCGGCAAGTGCCTCGCCGCTCAATTTCAATAAAACACGCTTCATTTTAGCCTCCATGCTGCAACTGTACACCTTATTTTTTCTTGCTGCTCTTCTGTGCTTCATTCTTAGACGCAAACAGCTTATCCACGTCTACTCCTGCATAGCACTGGGAAACAAAGCCGTCTAATACAGCACCAATATTAAGCTGTACAGAACGGGACTTAATATTTCCTACTACAACTGCCGTAGAGTCAATAATTACAGGACCATTTACATCAATATCTCCCTTTACGGCACCGCCAATAACTACAGAAGAAGCCTTGATATTACCGATTATAATACTTCCGTTTCCAATCTTTACGCTGCCTTCACTGTTAATATTACCTTCAATTCTTGCAGAATTCGCATAAATTTCTGCAGCTGTCGGATTACCGATAATAGTACCATAAACCTGCAGCTTACCCTGACATTTCACATCACCGGTCACATCACCAAGAAGCTCTACCGAGCCTGTTGAATTCAGGTTACCTTCCAGCTTCACGCCCTTGGAAATGGTTGTAATCTCTTCAGATGCATCCGACTCCTCCGGCTCCTCTTCTGGCTCAGTCTCAGATGCCGGCAGGGATATCGGAATATCTTCCATTGCTTCAGCAGCCTTTTCCTCTGCCGGTTCTGGTTCTGGAACTGCAGGCTCTTCCAGCTTTGCTTCCTCTTTTACCATTTCCTCTTTTACTATTTCCTCTTGTACTATTTCCTTTTTTTCTGTTTCCTGTGTCACTGATTTCTTCTGTGCCGGTACAGCTTCTTCCTCTTCCAGGGAAATCGCATTCTCCTGTACTGCCATTTCCTCCTCACCCGGCATCAGCTCAGTCACTGCCTGAGACAAATCATCTTTAAAATCCTTAAAAAAACTCATTCTTACTATCCTCCACTTTTCTATTCTTCTGGTCGTATATGCTGTACAGGCTCTGCTGTATCATCTATCGGTAACAGAACACAGTCCTGTTCTGTCAGCCTCTCTATTAGTGTTGGCAGAAACTCCACCGTCCGATGCTTATTTGCATCATCATGCATCAGGACAACAGCCTCCTCATACAGTGGTATATCCTTCATAACATTCTCCATCATTACTTCTACGGCAGGCGTACGGCTCATACCATCTCCATTTGACACATTCCAGTCAAAATATTCGATTCCATGCTTATGCAGGCAGGAAATAAACTCCTGCATATCCACTTTGCTGATCGTATTGCTGCTTCCTCCTGGAAAACGGTAATATACAGGAAGAACTCCTGTCTCCTCGTACAGATAACTCTGAAGCTTCAGAAAATCCTTTTCAAATTCCTCTCCTGAAGCATAAACAGACTCATATACGTGGCTGTAGGAGTGCATTCCCAGCGTATGCCCCTCCTCCACAATGCGCCGGTATGCAGCCTTCGATGCTTCATCTGTCTTTCCAACTACAAAGAATGTCGCCTTTACATTATATTCCTTTAAGATATCAAGAATCTCATTTGTATGACTGCTTGGTCCGTCATCAAATGTAAGATATACCCGCTTTCTTTCATCTGCCTGTGTTGTCTCTTCCTCCGTCACTGCCTGCTGCAATACCTCAGACGGCTCCTCCACCTGCTCAGTCTCTGCCTGCGAAGCAGTTTCCGGCACTTCCGGCTGCACATCCTCCTGCATTTTCCATGCAGCAAGACTCTGCAGCTCTTCCACTTTTTTTTCCAGTGCGTGAACTCTTACTAATAAAATAACACATAATATGCCTGGTATCAAGATACAGGCAAGAATTGTCGTAACAATAATCCGTTTATATAAATTAATACGCTTTCTTTTCTGGTCAACACTCATCTTATTCATTTACTTTCTCTTAAGAGTCTCATACCTCTAACCTCTTATTTTTCTATTCTACCACACTTTCCGTATTTGGACTACCTGTTTTTTTATGAATTTTATCTGAACAGAAAATTATGTTTTCTTAATGCGAATTTTGTAGTATACTTATTTTTAAGATGTTGGGGTTAAAAAGTATTTGAATTTTATTTTTGGAGGGTACTATGGCAGCAAAAGCGATTACAAAGGGTAACATTATATTTCAGGCCGGACAATCCATGGATGGTCTGTTTATCATAGCCAGTGGACAGGTGCGTGCCACTTTTCCTGGCGGAGAAATTCTTCTTGGCAAGGGAGACGTCATCGGGCTATGCGACCTCTATTACGGGGTACATTCCTTTACATACGAAACTCTGGAGGACACCCAGATTGGTGCCTATCCATTTCATCAGGTCTCAGATTTGAAGTCTCTGCTAAAAATTCCTGAAATCTTGCGTTTCTTTCTGTTCAGCAGTGCAAGACAGGCTGCTGCTGTTTTTAATGCATACACATCGCTGAAAAAAGAAGCAGATTCTCTCGAAGCATCTGTTTTCGAACAGTATCAAAGGTACAAATCTCTCTGCATCCACTATTCCATACCGGTAAAGTCCCTATCGGCATTAGATACAGCAGAGGAATTTTCCCTTGAGGATGCACCTGACTCTTATCTTAGCTCCTTCTATACAGAATTTCATTCTGCGTCGGCAGCAAAAAACGCATTCACAGCTGCCGCTGCACTGACGGAAGGCTTTCTTTTGCAGGCAAGCAAGGATGTCCGCACCGCTCTGGAAGCCTGTCAGAGCATCTATGAGCATCATCAGCAGAACTGCCAGTTTTTATTAAATGAGAGCTTTTCTGACCTGTTTGATGTCTATGTTTCCCTTAAGCTGCGCTTAAGCAAAATGGGCGAAAACACTGACGAGATAACAGAATATATCAATTCTCTGACAAAGCAGATTGAAAGCTGCAGCCTGATCAGTAAAGACCTGCTTTCTGAACGTTTGGAAGATTATCAGAAAAAGCTTGTAGTTGCGAATGTTTCCCAGGATGCTGCTTTAAATGTCAATGCTTCTGATTTGAAGGGTTCCCTTGATACGATTCTCGCTTACAGCGAGATTGACAGTGAAGCTGCCGCTGAGTTCAAATCCCTTATCAGTCAGTATAAAAATCTTCTTGATAAAAGCAGCCTTGATGACAGCAGCCGAAAGCTGCGTCAGTCCATAACAAAGTTCTTTTATCCTGTCTATTCTGCCGTATTTAAAAAGAGTATCAGCGATACCTCTGTTCCGGTTATCGTTCAGATGTTTTTAAATTTCGGTTATGTAGACGAGGAGCTTGCCGGTATTGATAATGCTCTCTACCTTTATTCTCTCTCTGGCCATCTGGGCAAACTCCCATCGGGTCAGGTTTATACCTTTTACCAGTGGCTTCTGGCGATTTACCGTGGTGAAAAAGAGCCATGCCGCAATGAATTTGATAATGACTTTGCTGCACACCTGCGTGAATTAAAGAATACGGGCAAAATAAGCGATGCTGAAGAAGCACGTATGCTCTACGATAACATGGAGCGCGTTCTCTTTGAACTGGAAAATGTATTCCCTATGGTAAATAAAATCACCTTCGGCAGAATCACCACCTTCTGTCCGGTATTTTCAGAGCACAATATATTCCGCAGTCTGGAAAGCTCTGTTGTCACCAAAGATGCCATAGATGAAGTACTGACAATGATTCGCAGCATGGATTATTCCGCTTATTACCGCGAAACAGCTTATTCCAATACCAAATGCAACATCGCCAGAGAAATGGTTCAGGTTGAAGTCCTGCCTGATATTATCCTCATGCCGGGCATCGGAAGCCGCGGTGTCATGTGGCAGGAAATCGAGGGCAGAAAACGTACCACTCCGGCACGTATGATGCTTCCAATTTTCCATATGGAAGATCTCAGTACCTCTCTCATCCGACTCACGGCCGAATACCGCTGGGAGATGTGCAAGCGTATTCAGGGTGCACGCTGGAATGATGTATCTGAACGCTCACTAACCAGTGAATATTGCGATTATGCCCAGTTCTACAGAAAAAATATGGATTTATCTGCCGATAACAAAGAAAAAGTAAAGGCTGCCTTACAAAAAGCAAAGAACAACTACAAAGAAATGTTTGTCAATGATTATATTACCTGGATTATGTTTGAAGGAAACGGCTCACCACGTCTCAATAAAGTTGCCAGAGCCATCCTCTTCATGCACTGTCCGTTTTCTGCCGCTATCCGCACAAAGCTCGCTTCTAATCCTCTCTACAAGGACATGTTGGAAGCATATAATGTGCGTACCGGGCAGAAACTCCATCATCTGGAAGCCGTCTTCCAGAGATTCCGCTCAAGCGGTATAGATATTCCTGAAGAGCTGGAAGCTCAGGAAACATTCCTGGAAAGCTAATCATGGTTCTGAGGATGCTGGCGCCTTAATTGTGCGCCAGCATCTCTTCAATAAAGATTCCGTATCCTTTTGTAGAATCATTGACGAATACATGCGTCACTGCCCCGATTACCTTGCCATTCTGTATGATAGGGCTGCCGCTCATTCCCTGTACAATACCGTTTGTTTTAGACAGCAGTTCCTCATCAACAATACAGATTTCCATACCCTTGTTCAGATTGTCAGAGGAATGATTGATTTTATTGATGCGTATTTCATAGTCCTTCAAGGTTCCATCGACCTTACAGCGGACGTAGGCAGCTCCAGCTTCCACCTCCTGACGGAAGCCAATTTCCATGCTTTCGTAGCCTGCCATCCGAATCAGTTCATTTTCGGCTGTGCCAAAAATCCCCTGTCCACTATTTTCTTCTATTCTTCCCAGCTCAGATGATTCGTAATTTATAATTCCAGACAGCCCGCCCGGTGCTCCGGCCTCTCCTTTTATAATCGACAATATCTTTGTTTCATATAGCTTTCCATCTGATATGTCCAGCAGAGAGCCTGTATCTACATCACTTACGCCATGCCCCAGAGCGCCAAATCTTCCGTCTGTTGTCACAAAGGTAAGCGTTCCTATACCCTGAGCATCATCTCTGACCCATACTCCCAATTTATAGTCTCCATCTCCCGTTTTCACCGGAGAAAGCGAAACCCGGATACGCTCCCCATTTCTCCTGACTGTCAGAAGGATATCCGCTCCCCCTGACTCATCTATGGCACGAATCAGTTCTTCCTTAGATGTTATGGCAACTCCATTTACTTCCTCAATATAATCTCCTGATTTTAAGAGAGCATATGCCGGTTCGACAATATTTCCTCCATCATCTACCACCTTTGCTGAGCCAATTACCAGAATACCATCCGTTTCCAGATAAATCCCGATTGGAAAGCCGCAGGGAATCACCTGTGTTTCCTCTATCACAGATACTTCTATGTCCTTTATAGGAAAAATTCCAAACAGCTTCATGGAAATCTGATGGGTGCCCATATTGGAGGACTGTATCGTAAAAGAATGATTCAGATTCAGCGTAATCTCATTTTGGGGAATATTCGATTCACCGCAAAACGACACCTGCCGGTCCTCACAGCTTATCTGTGCAGAAAGAGGAAGATGGAAATTAAACTCTTCCTGCTCATGGACAACTACATGGATCTTATCGGGTATAGTACGATTAACATAAGAATAAATAACATATCCTGTATATAATGATGCAGCCACGGCAATCATTATCAATATTCTTCGATACCACAGTTTTGCCTTCATCTTTCCTCCATTCTGCCATGCCTGGCATGTATACTGGCACAACGCCGCGTCATTCATCTGCAACGAAAAGGACACCCTGACTGGATGTCCTTTTTAGTATATGAGGAAATTCTAAATTCACTCTGGTATTATTTTGTCCTTTTTGCCAATTCCTTCATTTCCCGCGCACTATTCCGCACAGTTTCTGTAATCTGCGCTCCACCGACAATTCTTGCCAGCTCATCAATGCTTTCTTCCTCTGTAAGCTCACGAATCTGTGTCACCGTTTTATCTGAAATTACATTTTTTTCTATCAGATAATGACTGTCTGCCATAGAAGCAATCTGCGCCAGGTGCGTAATACAAAGCACCTGACAGCAGCCGGCTATCTGCGAGAGCTTCGCTGCCACCAGCTGTGCGGTCACGCCGCTGATTCCGGTATCTATCTCATCAAAAATCAGTGTTTCCACTCCGTCCCTGCCTGCCAGAATCGTTTTAATGGCAAGCATAATTCTAGACAGCTCGCCGCCGGAAGCAACCTTACCAAGCGGCTTTAAAGACTCACCCGGATTTGTCGAAATCATAAATTCCACACTGTCATAACCATTTTTAGTTGGTTTTTCCAACTGTTCAAATTCAATTTTGAACTGCACCTGCAGGAAATTAAGCTCAGACAGCGCCTGCTTTATCTGTTTTTCCAGACTGACTGCCGCCGTTTTTCTGACTGATGACAGCTTCTCACAGCAGTCAAGCAGCTCTGCCTCTCTGTCCTTTATCTCCTGCTCTGCCTTTTTCTTTTTGATATCATACTCTTCAAAAAACAGAAGTCTTTCCTTCTTCTCCCTGCAGTATTCCAATACATCAGGAATCGTTGCACCGTATTTATCCTCAAGATGATGAATCTGATTGAGACGCTCCTGTGTATGTAAAAACTCTTCTCCGTCAAATTCCAGATCCTGCATATAAGCAGACAGCTCCCGTGCCGTATCACTCAGCATGGAATCTATCGCCGTCATCTGTTCCAGTATATCCGAAATCGCCGTATCATATTCAGAAACAGAGGCAAGCTCCCTTACCGCATGTCCTATCTGTTCACCGGCGCTGCCGGAGCTGTCGCTGCTGACATATTCATGTACACGGCAGACTGATTCCATTATCCGCTTACTGTTGGAAGCCTTTTTATACCATGCCGATAATGTTTCCTCCTCGGACTCCTCCAAAGCAGCTTCTTCTATTTCCTTAATTTCAAATTCAAGAAAAGAGCTTTCCCTCAACCGCTGTTCTTCATCCAGCGAGAACTCCTCCAGCTCCTTTTTTGCCTTCACGTATGCCTCATAAGAACGCGCAAGCTGCTCCTTTACACTATTTGCTTCCTTTCCGGCAAATTCATCTACAATCTCCAGATGTTTCGATTTATACAACAGCGACTGATGCTCATGCTGTCCATGAATATCCAGTAAAAGTCCGGTTATCTGTTTCAGCTCGGCAGCAGATACCGTTTCTCCGTTTACCTTGCTGATGCTTCTTCCCTGAATCAGTTTTCTGGAAATCAGAACCTCGCCCTCCGTCTCAAAGATAACATCCATATCTTTAAGCATCTGCAGCACATTCTCATCCTCTACCTGAAACACAAGCTCCACCAGTGCATAGTCTTCATCCTTACGAATCAGCTCCTTGTCAGCTTTCTTTCCCAAAGCCAGATTCACAGAGCCAAGCAAAAGCGATTTTCCCGCACCTGTCTCTCCGGTAAGAATATTTAAGCCTTTATGAAATTCCACCTCTGACTCATCAATTAAAGCCAGATTTTTTACATGCAGACTTTGTAACATAATGCCACTCCCTTCCGCTCTCTCCCGCCAGCCTATGAATGGATGTTACTTTTGAATAATCAGTTTTCTTATTTTATCCATTACCAATAAGGCATCATCCTTTGTGCGGATTGCTGCCATAATCGTATCATCGCCGGCAATACAGCCAACAACCTCATTCCACTGCATCGCATCCAGTGCTGCTGCCACTGCCATAGCCATCCCCGAAACTGTCTTAACTACAAGAATATTTTCTGCACGGTCCACGGACACGAAGCCATCCCGCAGCACACGCAGGTATTTATCACTCAGCTGTCCATCGGTATTCTGCACTACGATATACTTCTGCACACCGCCCTCTACTGCCATTTTTATGAGCTTAAGCTCACGGATATCCCTGGAAACAGTTGCCTGTGTCACCTTAAAGCCCTCCTGTCTCAATCTGTCAGCCAGCTCCTCCTGCGTCTCAATATCATATTTATTAATCAGTTCAATGATTTTACTGTGTCTGGCAATTTTCACTCCGTTTTCCCTCCTCTACGCATTTGCACTCATTTTTTCTCTCAGTATCTCTAAAAAGCTCAATTTGTCCAGCTTAATAATATTCGTATATTGCCCGGAACGACAGATTTCTATCGTGTCCATTGCATATGCTTTTGTCGAATTATCTCCATCAAAGGACACCATCCGTTCCTCATTGCTTCCGCTTCTGTCCCGGCAAAGCTCTATCGTTATTTTATCCTCCGGCGACAAAATAATGCTTCGCGTATTTAATGTATGCGGACATATGGGCGTCACTACCAGAAGCGATGCCTGAGGTGAAACAATCGGTCCGCCTGCTGACATATTATACGCGGTCGAGCCTGTCGGCGTAGAGATAATGATTCCGTCCGCTGAATATAAATTCAAAAATTCTCCGTTTACATATATTTTAAAATCTATCACCTTCAGGGCACCGCTTCTGCTGATTACAATATCGTTAAGTGCTACATCCTTTTTCACCAGCCTGCCCCCGCTTACCACAGTTCCCTCCAGCATCATCCGCTTTTCCAGAGTGTATTCATCTGCCATCAGGCGATCGAGTGCCGGCAGGATATTCTGCTTTTCCACTCCCGTAAGATACCCCAGAGTACCAAAGTTTACCCCAAGCAAAGGGATATTCTTGCCCGACAAATCTCTTGCAGCCTGAATCAAAGTGCCATCTCCTCCAAGCACCAGCACACAATCCGTATCCGGCTCCACCTTCTGCGGATTCGTATAACGATAAGTATTCTCCTCTTTACCGTTTTCCTGATTTCCGTGCTCTAATATTGTGCAGATTTTTCCATGCTCCTCCAGATATGTTTTGATTTCATTGCTGACGGTAAAATCCGTATCCTTCTGAATATTGGTAATAATACAGTATTTATCCATATCCCCACCCGGCTCCTTCTACGCTTTTTAATCCAGATTTTCGTGTGCCTTTCTTACAGTCTCTTCCACCTGTATCACAGTCTCACAGCCGCCTGCAAGCCCCTCCTGCTGATTTTTCAGATACAGAAGATACTCAATATTTCCTTCAGGTCCCTTTACCGGTGAAAAATCCAGATTTAAAAGCCACATACCAATACTCTGTGCATAATTCATCACCATATGAATGACCTCCTCATGCACAGCGGGGTCACGGACTACTCCTTTTTTCCCTACCTTTTCTCTGCCCGCCTCAAACTGCGGCTTAATCAGGCACACCATCCGCGCATCGTCTGCCATCAATGCTTTTACCGGAAGAAGTACCTTTGTGAGCGAAATAAACGATACATCTATCGACACAAAATCAATTTTGTCCGGCACATCCGCCTCTGTCACGTAGCGGATATTCGTCTTTTCCATGCAGACCACACGCTCATCATTACGAAGCTTCCATGCAAGCTGTCCATGTCCCACATCCACGGAATACACTCTGACAGCACCATTCTGCAGCATACAGTCCGTAAAGCCTCCTGTAGAAGCCCCCACATCCATACAGACCTTTCCGTCAAGCATAACACCGAAGACGTCTACTGCCTTTTCCAGCTTCAGACCACCACGGCTGACATAGCGGAGCGTGCTTCCCTTTACCTCTATGGAGACAGAATCCTCAAACATGGTTCCTGCCTTGTCCTCTCTGTTTCCCTCCACGAAAACATTACCTGACATGATAATTGCCTTTGCCTTCTCTCTGGATTCCGCCAGATTCCTTTTTACCAGAAGTACATCCAGACGTTCTTTCATGCTAACCTCTCTTTCGCTCTTCCATATATTCTCTGATGCGGTGCTCTATCGTTTCTGCATCAATACCCACTTCCTTTTTCAGAAGCTCTACATTTCCATGCTCCACATACAGATTCGGAAGCGCTACATTCATTACATGCACCGGCAGTTCATTTTCCTGCGTATAGCGCGTTACCTTCATACCAAAGCCGCCGTTTAATACGTTCTCTTCCATCGTCACAAACAGCTCATGATCCTGCGACAGCCTATCCAGACAGTCCTGGTCTAACGGCAGCACAAAGCGCACATTCACCAGTGTAACACAAAATCCTGCTGCCTTCAGGTTCTCCCTTACCTTCACGGCCGTTTTCACCATACTGCCTGCCGCCAGAAGGGCAATTCCACGTTCCTTATATAAAATCTGGCTTTTGCCATATTCAATCGGCGTACGCATTTCCTTCAGGCCATCCCATGCAGTTCCCCGCGGATAACGGATAGCCAGCGGTCCGTTAAATTCCATGGCAAATTTCAGCGCATCTGCCAGCTCATATCTGTTCATCGGTGCCAGAATATTCATGTTCGGAATATTAGCCAGATACGATAAATCAAAAATTCCCTGATGCGTCTCACCGTCACTTCCTACCAGCCCTGCACGGTCGACTGCAAAAATCACCGGCAGATTCTGAATACAGACATCATGGATAATCTGGTCATAAGCTCTCTGTAAAAAAGACGAATACACTGCCACCACAGGCTTCATGCCTGCTGCCGCCATACCGGCTGCAAAGGTCACAGCATGCTCCTCCGCGATGCCTACATCAAAGAAACGGTTCGGGTATAAATCACGGAATTTCTTAAGCCCTGTTCCATCCGGCATCGCCGCCGTAATTGCCACCAGCTCCGGATATTTCTCCGCCAGACGCACAATCGAAGCAGAAAACACATCCGTATAGTTCGGCTCTGTCTTTTTCTTAAGAGGCAGACCTGTCTCCACGGAAAACGGCTCCACTCCATGAAAGCGTGAAGGATGCTTTTCCGCCGGCTCATAGCCCTTCCCCTTCTTCGTGAGCACATGCACCAGAACCGCATGGTCAAGCTTCTGTGCCTCTCTGAGTACTCTGGTAAGCTGACCGATATCATGTCCGTCCACCGGTCCCAGATAGGTAATACCCATATCCTCAAAAAACATACCCGGTATCAGAAGCTGCTTGATACCGCTCTTGGTCTTGCGTATCTTCTCTATCATTTTGTCACCGTAAACAGGAATACGCTTAAGACCATTCATCACTCCTGCCTTCAGGTCATTATAGACCTCCCCTGTCCGCAGGCTGTTCAGATATCCCGACATTCCGCCGACATTACGCGAAATGGACATTTCATTGTCATTTAGTACAATAATAAAATTTCTGCTGCACTGGGAGGCATTGTTAAGTGCCTCATATGCCATGCCCCCGGTCAGCGCACCATCTCCGATTACTGAGATTACTGTATTATCTATCCCACGAATCCGGCTCGCCTCCACATACCCCAGTCCCGCTGATATGGAGGTCGAGCTGTGCCCGGTATCAAAGGCATCACAATTACTCTCCCGTCTCTTTGGGAAACCACTGATGCCGCCATACTTGCGTAGCTCATCAAAGCCCTCACGCCTTCCTGTGAGAAGCTTATGCGTGTAGGACTGATGCCCCACATCCCATATAATCTTATCCTCAGGCAGATTTAATACCAGGTGCATCGCCATCGTAAGCTCCACCACACCCAGATTGGATGCGAGATGTCCACCCGACATACTGATTTTGTGAATCAGGAAATCCCGTATTTCCTGCGCCAGAATATCATATTCCTCTTCAGGCAGATTCTTTATATCATTTGCCTTATTGATTGAATCTAACAGCATAATTCTTCTATCCCTTACTTCACGAATTATTTCTCACGATGTATCAGCCAGATAAGCAGCTCCTCGAGAAATTTATTTTCCGATTCCAGACTTTCTGCGAGCTTTTGCAGTTCTCTTATTGCTTCCTGTGAAATGCTCTCCACCATTTCCCCGGCTTTCTCAAGCCCCTCCAGTGTCACATAGGTTGTCTTCTGGTTTTTCTCATCACTGAACACAGGCTTTCCCAGCATTTCTGTTGTACTTGTCACATCAAGAATATCATCCTGTATCTGGAAAGCAAGTCCTACCTTGCCCGCAATCTCTTCTATCTTCCTTACTTCCTGTTCCGAAGCACCTGCAAGGACAGCACCTGCCATCATCGAGCCTTCAATGAGTGCACTCGTCTTCAGCCTGTATATAAAATCCAGCTTTTCACGGGTCAGAATCTCTTTCTTTTCTGTCGCTTCCACGTCTGCTGTCTGACCGCCTACCATACCATAAATCCCGGCTTTCCCTGCCAGTATTCTCTGTGCCTGCATCACACGTTCCAGCAATGGATAATATTCCAGATCGGATGCCTGCTTTGCGATGTCAGCAGCCTTTGCCATGGTCTCAAAGGCATAATTAAGCAGCGCATCACCGGCAAGAATCCCCATCGCATGGCCAAACTGGATATGCGTTGTCTTCCTTCCTCTGCGGTACTCATCATTGTCCATCGCCGGCAAATCATCATGCACCAGAGAATAGGTATGTATCATCTCAACCGCCGCCATAAATGGCTCCACGATCTCACCTGTTCCGCCAAAAAAATGGTATGCTTCCTGCAAAAGCATCGGACGCAGACGCTTTCCGCCGGCAAGCACGCTGTAATTCATCGCCTCAATCACAGTTTTCTGAAAGCCCTCTTCCTTCGGAAGATAGGCCTGAATAATTTGTTCTATTTCTTCTGTCCGCTTTTTTAAACTCTCATTAAAGCTCATCGTTATCCTCTTCTCCTGCAGCTTCATTCAATATCTGTATTTCCTTTTCCACACGATCGATTTTTTCATTACACTGCTTCACCAGAGAAATCCCTTTCTGATAAAGAGAAAATGCGTCCTCAAGACTAACCTCTTCCTCCTCCATTCCGGAAATCACTCCTTCGATTTGAGAAAAAAGCTCCTCCAGACTGACATTATTTTCTTTTTCCTTTAACTCTGTTTCCTTCTTTTTCATTCTGACCTCTGCTCTGATATCTCTATAATCTCAGCACGCGCACTGCCGTCAACAAAACGCGCTGATATCATTTCTCCCTGCTTTATCTGTGTTACGGAGCGCACCGCTTTTCCCTCTTCATTCTGTACATAGGAATAGCCTCTCTCCAGGCTGATAAGAGGGGACAGTCCATGCAGCTTCTGCGCATATAATGCCAGCCTGTGCTTCCTGTCAGACATCAGCTCCTCCATGCGGTGCTCCAGCCTGTCCGCTACAGCAATAGCTCTCTGTCTCTTCTCCAGAATCCTCTGAGCCGGGCTGAATGCCTTAAGCTGTAATTCCTGATGTCTCAGCCGGATACGGCTCTGCTCCACCCTTCTGTCCATGGCAAGCATAAGCTGAGCCTTAAGTGCTCTCTGTCTTTCCTCAAAGGCAGCATAGTCAAATACTGCCAGCTCCGCTGCCGCCGATGGTGTAGGCGCACGCAAATCTGCCACATAATCAGCAATCGTCACATCTACCTCATGTCCTACCGCAGAAATAACCGGCGTATTACATTCAAAAATCGCCCTCGCCACACATTCCTCATTAAATGCCCACAAATCCTCGATGGAACCGCCGCCCCTGCCCACAATCAGCACATCAAGATTCATCTCATCCAGCACCTCGATGCCATGAACGATGCTCTCCTTCGCTCCTTCTCCCTGAACCAGTGCGGAGTAAAGATAAAGCTGCACATACGGGTTGCGGCGCTTTGCTATCGTCATAATATCTCTGACAGCCGCTCCTGTCTGTGCTGTCACGATTCCGATACGCGTCGCATAGCGCGGTATCGGCTTCTTATATTCCTCTGAAAACATCCCCATCTCTTCCAGCCTGCTCTTCAATTCCTCATATCGCTGGTATAAAAGACCGGTTCCGTCAAGTGTAATCCTCTTCGCATAAAGCTGATAGCTGCCGCTCTGCTCATACACACTGACACTGCCTTCCACAACAATCTTCTGTCCCTCTTTCAGAGTGAACAAAAGCCCCTTTCTGTTCCCGGCAAACATGACACATGCCATCGCAGCCCTTTCATCCTTGACGGTAAAATATATATGACCGGAGGTATGATACTTGCAGTTCGATACCTCGCCTCTGATAAATATATGCGCAAGCATAAAATCCTGAGTAAACATATTTTTAATATAAGAGTTTACCTGGGACACTGAATAAATATTTGCCATATCTTTTCCTGCTTATACAAGCTTTGCCAGAATACCGTTGACAAAGGACGGTGAATCATCCCCGCCAAACTTCTTCGCAAGCTCTACTGCTTCATTGATTGCCACGCCCTGCGGCACTTCATCATCAAATAAAATCTCAAATAAGGCAAGGCGCAGAATCGTCAGCTCCACCTTACCCATACGGCTGGATTTCCAACCCTCTGCCACCGCATTGATTTTCTCATCCAGCACCGCAGACTGTTCCATCGCCAGTCTGGCACGGTTTCTTATCTGTTCCTTCTCTGTCTCACTGAATTTCTCCATATCGGGCAGGTTCAGATACAATCTCATCTGCCCGTCAATTTCCTCAGGCGGATAAAAATCATTCTGAAACAGTAATAAAAACGTATTTTCCCTCAGTTCTCTTCTAGTCATATTCAACCTCTTTTTCATCATTTCCCGGAATCTGAAAAAAGGAGTCTTCCAGTAAGACTCCTTTTTCCTGTTATCCTACTTACTTTTTTCAATGTCCACACCGGAAATTCTGATATTCACGTCTGACACAGAAAGTCCTGTCATATTCTCAATCGCTGCCTTCACCTTATCCTGCACCTTTGCAGAAATCTCCGGTATATTATAGCCATATTTCATATGCAGTGCAAGCTCTACCGACACGGCACCCTCCAGTACCTCCACACGAACGCCTTTGGAAAGATTTTTCATACCAAGCTTGCCTACCAGCTCATTGGTAATGTTGCCTGCCATAGAGGAAACACCCTCCACCTCAGTTGCTGCAAGTCCGGCTATGATGGCCACGACCTCGTCTGCAATCTGCACTTCTCCGACCTTGCCATTTTCGTATATTCTATGCGTACTTCTATTATCCTGTTCCACGGTTATAACCTCCTGCTTCATATTACTCTTATTATAACCAAGTTATGTGCTTTTTGCAAACTATTTTGTAGTTAAAATCGGAGTAATTACAATCTTTTCTGCGGAAACCTCTGTTTTTCTCTTTACAATGTCCTCTATCTGGGCACGCTCTGCATCTGACAGATTACTCTGGTTCACAACCACGTCCACCGTATCCTCCGTAATGCTTACTACTACATCAGAAAATCCTTTTGCTGACAGGAGCATTTCCGCTGCCGCTTCCTTCTCGCTGATACTGGTGCTTTCCAGAAGCTCGCTGATAGCATCCTGCTTCTGCTCATCCGTGATATTGGTATTATCGATAATACCCATTAAGGTTTCTTTGTTGGCAGCTCTTACCTGCTCTCTGTTCAGCTTAATTTCCGTAATCATGGCAAGACTGTTTGTTCCGCTGGCAAGCACGGCATCACCAGGATTGTCTGTCAGGGCTGTATTCTCCAAATCCAGATCCAGACTGTCGATTTCTTTTAATACTTCTTCCTCCCCTTCTGCTGCATTGCCCTCCGTCAGCGCTGTATCTACCGGCTGCTCCGCAAGAGAAAGAGACTGTGTGCCCTCCTCATTCTGCGCTGCCTTAAGGGCAAGATTCTCTGCCAGAATATCCTCCTCAGATATGTCATTTAAGCTGATTCCATTATCTTCCATACTGTTTACTGCAAGATACTGGTTCTGGGCGCCTGTCTTCTGTGCATAGCTTAAGTACCCCGCGATAGCAATCATAATTGCCAGAGCGGTAATGATAAACTGATTCTTTTTAATGAGCTGTTTCAAGATACTCCCTCCTTCATTTTCATTACTTTTATTTTATGGCTCGGTACATCAAATAATGCCGATACTGCCTCAATTATTTCTTTTACCGTATAAATATTATCTCCGCCCTCTGCCACAACAATGACACCCTCTATTTTCGGGTTTGTCTCCTGCACCACATATGGCGTCCTGCTTCCGTCATTTTTTTCTATGTACACAGCCGTATCAGACTGCGACCATTCGCTGACATTTCTGCTCCCTCCCTCGCTGTCAATTTCCGATGTCTCGCTTCCCGTATATGGCGTCTCCTTCAGAATAATTTTCTCCCCGGTAGCCTTCAGGGTAATCATTACCTTTATTTTACCCACTCCCTCTACACATGCTAACGCCTCGGTCAGTCTTTTCTCCAGAAGTTCCTCGTAAGTTTCCTCCGAAACAGTCAGTATTTCCTCCTTACCGTCACTCTCACTCTCCGTGTTTTTCTCCTCCACCGGCAGCGCCAGTACCAGTAATGCCACTCCGCACAGCAGAATCAGAGCCAGCTTATTCAGTCCTATTTTTTTCAACAGAGAAGTATTCACGCTCCCTCACCTCCCTGTATACTAACATTTATATTAGACGAATCTATGTTATAGAAGCTGGCAAGCTCATTTTTTAACGCTCTTTCCTCCATGCTTTCCTCCTGCTTTTGAAATACCTCTATCTTCACCCTCTCTACCCGGATTCCCTCCGGTTCGGCATCGTACAGCGGACGCACAACAAGCGTCAGTGACGATACCGAACCAAAGTCTTGTTTCCCTGTATCCTCTTCCCATGCAAGCTCTACCTCTGACAGCTTATAACCCTGTCCGCTTAAAAATCCGGAAAGCTCTTCCCCGAGCTGCCTGGTATATTCCTCCTTTAGTTCCTCCAGTGCAGCTTCCTCCTTCAGCTGAAGCTCAAAGCTTTTATCTTCAAGCTCAATTTTGAGATTCTCCCTGTTAAAAAAATCTTCCATTCTGTCCTCAAGATGAAACAGCCGAATCACGGGAGAAAGAAAGAGCAGAACAAACAATAGTCCCAGATACAGCCGGATATATTTTCGAAATTTTTCGGGCAGCACCTCCATAAAAACTGCTGTAAGGATACTATAGCATACAATCCCTTTTACCCAGGAATTCAAAGCTTCCATTTCTTTTCCTTTCTCCCTGTTTCCGGGTAATTCTATGTCACCGCGCAGACTACGGCAATCGTCACCAGATACAGAATTCCCGCTGTAGCTGCGAGCTGCAGCAGATACCTGCAGCCTGCAGCTACGGCAGAAAGTGCTTCCACCATACGCTTGTCCGATATAGGCTGCAGCATGGCACAGGTCAGCTGGTACATCAGAATCAAACCCCCCAGCTTCATTATCGGAATCACTGTCATTGCGCCAATCACAAAAAGAGCCGCTGCACCGATTCCATTTTTTATCATCTGCCCAGACTGAGCCACAAGCCCTGCCACTGCCTCTGCACTGTTTCCGATACCCGGAAGCATCGATACTGATTTCTGCAGTACCGAAAGCTTCATATTGTCGATAGAAGGCAGCACCAGTCCCTGCATGGTATTTACTGCGATTATCACTGTGAGTACCCCCTTCAGACTCCATGATATGACTGTCTGAAACAGCTTTGCCAGACGTGACAGCATTTCCTCCTTTGTTATATAATTTACCAGCATCAGTACCGTTGACAGCTTGATAACAGGCAGAATCAGCTTTAAAAGAAGCGTATCTGCAAGGCTGATTAAGACCAGCATTACCCGGTAAAAGCCTATGGCACTGGTACTCCCGACCGACATGCTGACTGCCAGAAAAAAAGCCGGAACCAATGCTTTCATAAACATCTCCAGATTTTCAAGCAGTTCTGATGCAATCTGGCAGCTCTGGGCAAATGCCAGCGCCGTAATACTTAAAAAAGCCAGATACGTCACAAAAAATCCCGTGTCCGCTATCTGCCTGTTCTGAAAGGCAAGAGAAATATTATAAAACACCGCCGCCATGATTCCAATTCCCAGAATCAGCAGCATGGCTCTCCTGCCTGCTATAAGCTCCCCGGCACATGTCTGCCAGAGTGCTGAAAAAACGGTCTTTATGGACGCATCCATATTTCCTTGCAGCATCTGGCTGACAATTTCCTTAAAATCGGGAGCATCCTGCGGAAAAATCGCATTTATCGCTTCCTGAAGCTGCATAAAGTCATAATCTGTAAGCCTCTCTTCGACTGCTGCTATAAAAAACCTGTCTGTCTGCTGCATATTTTCCTCCATCTCTGTTACCCCAGCAGACTCTCTATTGTTTCGAACAACGACAGAATCACTGGCGTACTGACTGCGAGAATAGAAAGCTTTCCAAAGGTTTCCAGCTGTACAGCTATCGACTGATAGCCGCCGTCCCTGCACAGCGCCGAAGCAAATTCACAGATATATGTAATTCCTACCATCTTCATCAGTATCCCAAGATAAGCAGCAGGAATACTCAGATATCCGCTGAGTCTGTTCACCATCTCTAACACCACTGCAAGCTTATCCACCCCATAGGAAAAAATAATAATGGTCGATGCTAACGCCACATACAGTCCAAGCTCGCTCCTCATATTTTTAAGCTGCACTGCCAGCAGCATTGCCGTAATTCCCAGAATTGCCGCTGAAATCATACACTCACCTCATCACAGGTAAAATAATTTCTTTATGGTCTCAAACAAATCATAGATATAGGGAACAATCCAGAACAGCACCAGAATCAGACCTGCCAGGCTTGTCAGAAATGCGTGCTCTTCTCTTCCACTGTGTTTTAAAACCTGTCCGATGACAGATACCAGAATTCCCACCGCTGCTATCTTAAATATCAGATTTACCGTCATTTTTATCCTCCATGCTGCGACTGCTTACTCTATGCCATGAGAATTACCAGAAATATCCCTGCCATCACTCCCAGAGCCTGATATAATCTTCCATTCCTTTTCTGACTTTCTCTGGCATTCTTAATTTCCTCCTGTATCTGCTCCAGATAAAGCTCTATCGTACCAAGCTGCATTTCCATATCCAGATAGCCAAGCTGTCCTCCCAAAGCTGTCAACTTTTCCCTGTCCTCCCGTCTCAGTGTACTTTCTCCCAGTTCCTTTTCTATGCAGCGCTCCCATATCTGCGCAAGAGTTTGTCCCTCCATTGAATCCATCTCCTCCGACACCGTAAGCAACAGCTTGCCGTACGGCGGTTTCAGCCGCCTGGCAATCATACGGAATGCTTCGGAAAGCGTAGAATGATTATATTTGATTTCTCCGCGCAGCATAAGCAGAAACTTTTTTACCACTTCCAGCTCCTCTATCCGGTCTTTCAGGTTATTACTCAGCAAAAATCCGATTGCTGTGCTTGAGCACAGGATAAGACAGATTCCGGTTAGTTTGATTATCATGCCTTTCCCTCCCTGCTCTGATACAGTGGGTTTCCCTGCGCATCAAAAACCTCTGTAATTTTTCCCACACAGCCCGCGTTTCCAAGCACTACATACCGTTCAAAGACATGCTCCAGAATCAGCTCTCGCAGCACCGGCTTACTGCGTATATCATCAATCGAGCTTCCGTGCACAGTTGCAAGCAGCTTACAGCCACAGTTTCTGACATATTCTATTGCTTCCAGATCTTCTCTGCCGCCTATTTCATCTACTGCTATGACCTGCGGTGCCATGGTACGAATCAGCATCAGCATACCCTTCGCCTTCGGACAGCAGTCAAGTACATCGGTACGGATTCCCAAATCATTCTGCGGAACTCCCATATAGCAGGCACCTATCTCGGAGCGCTCATCCACCACTCCCACCGTCACCCCATGATGATTCTCACCGCCATCGGAAAGCTGTCTGATTAAATCACGCAGAAGTGTTGTCTTTCCGCAGCGCGGAGGCGAAATAATCAATGTATGCCTGACTTCTGTACCCTCTGCCACAAAGGGCAGCAGCTTATCCGCACAGCCCTTTACCTGATGAGAAAGACGCACATTGATAAATGAAATATATTTCATGCTTTTTATTCCGTCTTTTTCCATGATTACTTTTCCTGCCATACCGACCCGGTGCCCTCCCTGTACGGTGATAAAGCCCTGCCGTATCTCATCCTCATACGCATACAGGGAATAATTGCTGATATACTCCACGGTCTCTTTCA
>JAGANQ010000014.1 GCA_017624115.1 Lachnospiraceae bacterium | reverse complement strand
CACATCCTGATGTGTTTAATATTCTGCTGCAGGTACTGGACGACGGACGTATCACGGATTCCCAGGGCAGATGTGTCGACTTTAAGAACACGATTCTGATTATGACCTCCAATATCGGTTCCTCCTATCTGCTGGAAGGCATTGATGATGCCGGAGAGATTAAGAAGGAAAATGCTGATATGGTGATGCAGGATCTGAGAAATCATTTCCGTCCTGAGTTTTTGAACCGTTTGGATGAGATTATCATGTTCAAGCCGCTGACTAAGGAAAATATCGGTATGATTATTGACCTGCTGATGAAGGATTTGAATGATCGTCTGGCTGAGCGTGATGTGAAGATAGAACTGACAGAGAAAGCAGAGCGGTTCATCGTCAGTGAGGCATATGACCCGGTATACGGTGCAAGACCATTGAAGCGTTATCTGCAAAAGACAGTGGAAACACTCTCAGCGAAGATGATTCTTGGCGGAAGCGTTGGAGCGGGTGATACGATTATGATTGATGAAGAAAACGGTGAGTTAAAAACCTATGTGAAAGCGCGGGGAGAGGTCGTAGAGTAAAGGTCGTCTTTATTATACAAACTGGTTCAGCGCTTCATCATAGCTGTAATCAATGGAGAGGAGCTTACTTGTAAGCTCCTTTTCGTCTGCCTGGAAAGCAAGACAGAACTCAGCAAGATTCGGATAAAAGTCCCGGAGCTGGGTATTTACAAAGCTTAAGAGAATAACGGGATCCTTTGGTAATTCCTGATAATTCATGGCGACAGCCTCCTTTTCACGGTATCATAGCATAAATAAAAGAGGATTGCAAGCCGGGGTATGGTTAAGTCTGAATAATAGCACGGCGCAGGTGACATTTATATTGAGAATTTTTCGGAAAAGTGTTAAAATGGCAGGAAGGATTTTTGGGAAAGGACAGGGAAGAATGAGGACAGAAACCTGGAAGCGCAGCAGTATGCTGCTTTTGACAGCCTTTATCTGGGGCATAGCCTTTGTGGCGCAGAGCGTAGGAATGGATTATGTGGAGCCATTCACCTTCAATGCGGTGCGGAGCCTTTTAGGAGGTATCGTGCTGATTCCCTGCATTGTTCTTCTGCAGAAGCTGAATGCAGGAACAGAGAAGGAGCAGGAACGAAAGGCGGACAGGAAAACACTTGTGACAGGCGGAATCCTGTGCGGAGCTGCGCTTTTTGCAGGAAGCAGTCTGCAGCAGATTGGAATTGCCATGTATTCAGCAGATACAAATGTGGGAAAAGCAGGCTTTATCACCGCGCTCTATATCATACTTGTGCCGATTATGGGGATTGCCTTGAAGAAGCATGTGGGAGCATCTGTATGGGCAGGTGTGCTGCTGGCGGTGCTGGGCTTTTATTTCCTGTGCATAAAAGAGGGCTTTTCTGTGGAACCGGCAGACTTGATTGTGCTGGCAGGCTCTGTGGCGTTTTCTTTCCATATACTGATTATAGACTATTTTACCACCAGAGCAGACGGAGTGAGGCTGTCCTGCATTCAGTTTTTTATATGCGGAATTATCAGTCTGTTTTTTATGTTCTTGTTTGAGAGTCCGACTTTGGGCGCAATATGGGCGGCACGGATACCGATTTTGTATGCCGGCGTGATGTCCTGCGGTGTGGCGTATACGCTGCAGATTCTCGGACAGAAGAATATGAATCCGACCGTGGCATCGCTGCTTTTAAGTCTGGAATCTGTGTTTTCAGCGCTGGCAGGCTGGGCGCTTCTGAAGCAGAGCTTAAGCTTGAGGGAGCTGCTTGGATGCGCGCTGGTATTTGCGGCGATTGTCCTGGCACAGCTTCCCGATAAGGCAAAGCAGAAGTTTTAGAAAAAGGACTGATAAGAAGACCTGCGGCATATACTTAATCTGAGAAATTCAGGGAAGCTGTATAAGATGAAGAAAGGCTTAGTGTTTTGCTGTGTTCTGCTGCTTGCAGCAGGGATAATATATTTGAGAAAATATCCGGTGCCTGCAGTGAGTGATAAGGTACAGGAAGCGAAGAAGGTGGCACTGACATTTGACGACGGGCCGCATCAGAAGTATACGAAGCTTCTGCTGGACGGGCTGCGGGAGAGAAATGTGAAGGCTACCTTCTTTTTGATTGGAGAGAGCATACAGGGGAAGGAAGAACTGGTGGAGCAGATGAAGGAGGACGGTCATCTGATAGGAAACCATACTTACACACACGTTCAGCTTAGCAAGATGGGAAAAGATGATGCCTGTGCGGAAATCTGGAAGACAAATACGGCAATTTATGACATTACGGAGCAAATTCCCTGCTTTATCCGGCCGCCCTTTGGCGAGTGGAATGAGGAGCTTTCCTGTGCAGTAGATATGAGTGTTGTGCTGTGGGATATCGACCCACAGGACTGGAAATACAAGGATACAAAACGAGTCAGGGATTATGTGGTGAAGAATGTCAGTGACGGAGATATTATCCTGCTGCATGATGTTTATAAAACCTCTGTGGAGGCAGCATTGCAGATAGTGGATATTCTGACTGAGGAAGGTTATGAATTCGTAACAGTGGAGGAAATTATTTTTGACTGAAAACCGTTGACCTGTCCGCGTGGGGATTCTATAATAATAGAAGAATCAAGTGGATAAGAAAAGGATTACGGAAATGGACTTATTAGAATATATGAGAAATACACCGATGGAAACGGAATCACCTCTTGCTTCCAGACTGCGTCCAAGGACACTCGAGGAGGTTGTGGGACAGAAGCATATTATCGGCAAGGATAAGCTGCTTTACCGTGCCATCAAGGCAGACAAACTGAGCTCGGTCATTTTCTATGGACCGCCGGGCACGGGCAAGACAACGCTTGCCAGGGTGATAGCGAATACAACCAAGGCAGAGTTTACGCAGATAAATGCCACATCAGCCGGGAAAAAGGAGATGGAGGAGGTTGTAGCGGCGGCTAAGGATGCACAGGGGATGTATGGGAAGAAGACAATTCTCTTTGTAGATGAGATTCACCGCTTTAATAAAGGACAGCAGGACTATCTTCTGCCGTTTGTGGAGGATGGAACACTGATACTGATAGGCGCAACGACAGAAAATCCATATTTTGAGGTTAATGGGGCGCTCATTTCACGTTCTGTTATTTTTGAGCTGAAACCGCTGGACAAGGAGGATATCAAAGAGCTGCTTTTAAGAGCTGTTCAGGATGAGGAACGCGGAATGGGCGCGTATAATGCGGTGATTACAGATGAGGCTCTGGAATTTCTGGCGGATGTTTCCAACGGTGATGCCAGGACTGCATTGAATGCGATTGAACTGGGGATTCTGACGACAGAACGTGCAGAGGACGGGAAAATCCATATTGATATGGAAACGGCTGCGGAGTGCATCCAGAAGCGTGCAGTGCGCTACGATAAGACAGGTGATAATCATTATGATACAATTTCTGCATTTATCAAGAGTATGCGCGGCTCTGACCCGGATGCGGCTCTTTACTATCTGGCAAAGATGCTGTATGCGGGAGAAAGTATTACCTTTATTGCCAGACGCATCATGATTTGTGCTGCTGAGGATGTGGGAAATGCTGACCCGCAGGCATTGCAGGTGGCGGTATCGGCATCGCTGGCAGTGGAGCGTATCGGTATGCCGGAGGCACAGATTATTCTGGCGCAGGCAGTCACCTATGTGGCGACGGCTCCGAAGAGCAATTCGGCAGTACGGGGAATCACTGAAGCGATGGAGGCAGTGCAGAATACAAAAGTTGCAGGGGTGCCTGTACATCTGATGGATGCTCATTATAAGGGGGCAGCGAAGCTGGGGCATGGCGACGGATATCTGTATGCACATAATTATAAAAATCATTATGTGAAGCAGCAGTATCTGCCGGATGAGCTGGTGGGACGAACCTTTTATCATCTGTCGGATAATGGCTATGAGAGGGATATCAGGGCACATATGGAACGGATTATCAGAGAGGGAGAAGGCTGAAGGAATGAGGATGAAGAAGGCGGAATACTGCATTGTGCTGTCGCTGGATGCAGTGGGCAGCAGAGATTTTGAATATTTAAAAGAACTGCCGAATGTGAAGGAACTGCTTAAGACGGCGTCATATTCGACAGAGGTTTCATCGGTGTATCCGAGTATTACCTATCCGGCGCACACCAGCATTGTGACCGGACATTATCCCGGTACGCACGGAATTGTCAATAATACAAAGCTGCAGCTTCGTATGGACAGCCCGGACTGGTTCTGGAAGAGGAAGGCTGTACAGAAGAAGACGCTTTATGAGGAAGCAGAGAAAAATGGTCTGAAAACAGCGGCTATTTTATGGCCAGTGACTGGCGGAGCACGCATTTCCTATAATCTGCCGGAGATTTTGCCGAACCGTCCGTGGCAAAGCCAGATTTCGGTCTGCATGATGAACGGCAGTGTTCTGTATGAGCTGGATTTAGACCGGAGATTCGGGTATCTGCGTGAGGGTGTAAAGCAGCCGCAGCTCGATAATTTTGTGCAGGAGTCAATGCTGTATACGATAAAGCGTTATAAGCCGCAGCTTATGCTGGTGCACATGACAGATGTAGATACGAACCGGCATCTGTACGGTGTGGATTCCAGGGAGGCAAAGGAAGCATTAGAGCGGCATGACAGAAGAATCGGAGAGCTGACAGCGGTTCTTAAGGCAGAGGGTATCTATGATAAGACAGCGCTGTTTATCTTGGGGGACCACAGCCAGATGGATGTGCATACGGCAGTTTATCCAAATTACTGGCTGAAGGAGAAGGGACTTATTGAGACGGAAAACGGGAAGATAAAGAGCTTTTTGGCGTATGCGCATAACTGTGATGGTTCGTGTTATATCTACGTGAAAAAAGGGCTGAAAGAGGAAGAACGGAAAAGAGTTGTAGCAGCGGTAATGGAGCTTAAGGAAGCAATGCCGCAGGCTATAGAGCGGATTTATACCAGAAAGGAAGCACAGGCAATGGGAGCGGACAAGTCCTGTGCCTGTATGCTGGAGGCAGGAGCTGGGTACTATTTTCTGGATGAGATGGAGCAGCTTACGGCTGCCGTCGATATGGAGAGCGGACTGCCGCATATGATGAAGGGAACCCATGGCTATCATCCTGATAAGCCTGGGTACCAGACTATCTTTATCGCAAACGGCTGCGGCATCCGAAAGAATATTTCGATAGGAGAAATGTCACTGGTAGACGAGGGACCGACGATTGCTGCCCTTCTGGGACTTTCACTCGGAGAGACAGCAGGCAGGACGATAGACATTCTTGACGCAGACACAAGCCTATGTTAAACTGAAACATAGAAAAATGTAGAATCGGGTAAAACAATGAGAGCAAAAATCAACAAACTGTCGAAGGGAATTTTCGATAAAAATGTTCCTGAGCTGGAACTGTCAGAGGGAATGATAGAAGGCACCGTACAGACGGATGGTGTCTTGTCCGGCAGCTTTGTGATTAAGAGCGCCAGAGAGGCGCACGGGGTTCTTTATACAGATACGAGCCGTATTATTTTGCATGAGACGTCATTTGCCGGAAAGAACACAGAGATTCACTATGAGATTGACAGTACCGGAATGCCGGCGGGAGAAAAACTGAAGGGCTGCATCTGGATTATCAGTGACGGCGGAGAGTTTACGTTGCCGTGCGAGATACAGGTGGAGGCTCCTTTTGCCATGACCTCCATGGGAAAAATCCGCAATACGTTTCATTTTACAAATCTGGTGAGAAACCATTACGAGGAAGCACTGCGGCTGTTCCTGGATTCGGAGTTTGCAGATATCTTTCTGGATGGCAGCCCGCGCGAGCGGACTGTATATGAAGGACTGGTAAAGAGCAGCTCACCTGACATGGCGCTGGAGGAATTTCTGGTTTTTATAAATAAAAAGTCAAGAATACTGTTAACGGCTGATGAAACGAAAAAGGAATACTCTGATTTTAAAGAATCCGCAGGCGGAAGCATTACTCTCACGAAAAGCAGCTGGGGATATCTGCCTATAGAAGTGGAAGCTGATGGAGATTTTATCCATTTGGAGAAAAAAAGCTTTACAACGGACGTGTTTTCGGGCAGCATTTACCAGCTTCCGTATACGATAGAGGAAAAAAAGGTACATGCGGGACTTAACCTAGGACAGATTACAATCCGCACGCCATATCAGGAGCTTAAGGTTGATATGGTCGTAAAAAGATGCCGTGAACGTGAAGCTGACAGCAGGTCGGAGCTTAAGGCAGGGCTTACAGAGCTGGCAAAGCAGTATTTTGCCTTTCGCCTGCACAGACTGAATACGGAAGTCTGGTGCAGACGCTCGCAAAAGCTGATTGAGCATCTGATTAGTCTGCCGGATTCCCCGCTTTATCTGGAGCTGGTGCGCATCCAACTGCTGCTTACGCAGAAGAAAAATGGGGAGGCAGGCTTCTTAATCAAACATATGGAAGAGAAGGTTTACGGGCTCAGGGAGACGCAGCCTGAGCTGTATGCTTATTTTCTGTACATAAAGGTGCTGCATAGCCGCGACAGCCGTGTACTTAAGGAGACGGTTCTTACTGTGCGCCGGATGTATGAGGGCGGCCACAGCGCATGGCAGATTTTGTGGGTGCTATTGTATCTGGATGAGGAATACAGTCAGAACAGAAGCTTGAAGCTTGTGCGGCTGAAGGAACAGTACGGAAAAGGGAGCAGAAGTCCGTTCCTGTATTATGAAGCATGTGCAGTCATGAATGAACAGCCGACATTGATTCGTGTGCTAAATGGTTTTGAGCTGCAGGCAGTCTGGTGGGGTGTCAGAAACGATGCACTGACAGAAAAGGCCGGTTTGCAGATAGCGGAGCTCTCCCAGCTGGAAAAGCGTGGAAATCCGATGCTGTACAGAGTACTGGCAGCATTCTGTGAAAAATATAAGAATAAAATGATACTGGAGAGCCTGCTCTCTCTGCTGTTAAGAGAAAGCAGGATAGGCAGGCGTTATTTTCGCTGGTATGAACAGGGCGTTTTAAACGACTGCAATCTTACCGGTATGTATGAGGCGTATCTGCACAGCCTTCCGGAGGATTATGCAGCGCCGATACCGAAGCTGGCTGCGATGTATCTGGCATTTGATGATAATCTTGGAGATGATGCGAAAAAGATGCTGTATGAGAATCTGCTCCGGTACGAGCAGGAAAATTCCTCCATACTGCAGAATCATCTGCCATCTATAGAACAGTTTGCTGTCGAGCAGATTATAAAGGGAAGAGTCGACAAAAAGTTGGCATTTATTTATAAAAAGGTGATTGGCGGGATGCTGCTGAGTGAAGAGCTGGCAAAAAGCTATCCGCAGATTCTGCTCTCACGCTTTATCAGGCTTGAGGGAAAACAGGGAAGAATTGTTGTGTGCCATAAGGAATGTGGAGAGGAAATCACGGCTTCTCTGAGAAATGGGGAGGCATGTGTCCCAATCTATACGGAGGAGGCTGCTGTATTTTATGAGGATGTGAGCGGCAGACGCTTCCTTGCTGATTCGGAGAATGCGATGGTACCGCTGATGAATGAGGAATCGGTGGTTCGAAGCTGCTACGACAGGTGCCGGGGAGATGTGCTGTTGTGGCTGCATATTTGCGAAAAGGAAGGAATTTACAGGACCAGCGGCGAGGCTGGGATTAATATTTATAAGAGAACGGTGAATTCGCCGCTTGTGCGGAAATATTACCGGAATCAGCTTTATCAGAGAATTATCGAATATTATATGGAAAATTATGATGGCGATAAGCTGGAGGAACAGCTTCTGCAGCTGGATATGTCGGAGATGAAGCCGAAGGAACGCAGCAGGATAATCGAACTGCTGATTAACCGTTCCATGTACGAGGAAGCATATCAGGCATTGAAGAAGTACGGATATGAGGAGATACCGGTGAATCGTCTGATGAAGCTGTGCGTATATCTTCTGTGGGTGCGGGAAGGAAGGGAGGACAGCTTCCTTCTGGAGCTATGTGCATATGTGTTTGCAAAAGGAAAGTATGATGAGACGATTCTTACCTATATGCTGAGGTACTATCACAGTACTACAAAAAATATGCTGAAGCTCTGGCAGGCGGCGAAGGATTTTTCTGTTGATGCAGTGAATCTGGAGGAGAGACTGCTTACACAGATGCTCTTTACAGGAAGTTACGCGGTGAGAGCTATCGACGTGTTTGAGGATTATTACTATAACAGTACAAACCAGACACTGGTGAAGGCATATCTGGCACAGCAGTCGTATCAGTATTTTATGGAAAATCTTATCGTGAATGATGAAATTTTCCATTTTATTGAGAAGGAATATTATCTGCACGAGAAGGAAGTAACTGATATCTGCAGGCTGGCACTGCTGCGGTATTATTCTGAACAGCAGGAGCTTACAAAGGTGCAGATTGAGCTTTCCAGAACATTGATGAAGCAGTTTTTAAAGGAAAATAAAAGGTTTGGCTTCTATAAGAAGTTTGAGAAATATATGGAGCTGCCTCCGTATCTGCGTGATAAGACGATTGTGGAATATCAGAGCAATACGGAAAATGCCGTGGAAATTCATTACATGCTGGATACGGGTATTTCCAGTAAAAAGGTATATGAAATTGAGCGCATGGAGAAGGCTTATGCTTCCTTCTATGTGAAGGAAACCATTCTCTTTTACGGGGAACGCCTGCAGTATTATATTGCAGAGTGCGGAGAAGACGGGGAATGTCTGACAGAGAGTGATACCATTTTAATGGATCGTTTTGATACAGCAGACGGGGAGAGCCGGTATCATCTGCTAAATGATATCTGTGCCTGTATGGAAATGCGCGATATGGTGACATTGAGAGAGCTGATGAATTCCTATGCAGAGAAGAGGCGGCTTACGGAGGAATTTGAGCTTTTGTAGGATGTTTAAACAGCAGCTTGGAGGCATGTGTATGCAGGAGAAGAATTGGTCAGTAGGTGTCGATATAGGTGTCCGGGTGACACAGATAAGCTATATGACAGATGGCATGAAAGAACCGGAAACACTGGAGGAGCTTTTCCCTACAGGGGAGGATGAGGGTTTCTTAAAGGAGTGCCTGCTTGCGATACCGGGTCTGGAGAATTTATCAGAGATTAAGAGCATTCAGCTTGTATTGCCTGAGCTTACGCTTGAGAAGGCGGAGAAGGCAGGACAGGCATGTCTTGATATGGGGATTCCCAGGGAGGCTGTGCATGTACAGGGCGTAGCAGAGGCATCCATTTATTTTGCACTTAGTCAGGAGAAAAGTCTCTGGAACAATGATGTTGTATTCTTTGATTTTTCGCGGGAGGGTATGATATACCGGAATCTGCACATAGAGAAATACGGTAATACAACAGCAGTGATACTGACAGAAAAAAAGCTGTCCGGGATAGATTATGAAAATCCGTCAGATGAAGAATTTTTACGTCTTTCCAGAGAATATATGGACAGACGTCTCATCAGTGCAGTATATCTGATAGGAGAAGGCTTTTATAAAGAGGAGTGGGCGACAGAGTCTCTGCGCTTTTTGTGCAGCCGCAGACGTGTGTTCAAGGGACTCAATTTATATACCAAGGGTGCGGCTTATGCGGCATATGACAGGATTCATATGAATGCCTATGAACAGTTTCTGTTTGTCTGTGAGAACCGTCTTTGGGCTTCCGTGGGAATTCGTATTCTGTATAAAGAACAGGCGAGACTGCTGTATCTGGCTAAGGCGGGAATGAACTGGTATGAAGCGCGGGCGTTGATTGAAGCGATTCCGGACGAAGTCACAGAGCTGTCGTTCGTTGTACAGACGCTGAATGGCAGGGAGACAGAGGAAAAGCTGTCTCTTGAAGCATTTCCGGCAAGAGGACGCCGCATGACGAGACTGGAAATCAGTCTGGTATTTGTGAGTGAAGAGCATGGAATTGTTACGGTAAGAGATTTGGGCTTTGGCAGCTTTATTCCGGCGGAAGATATTTCCGTACAAAAGGATATCTGGATTGACAAAGGGCAGTGAGGGGAACTGATACGATGAGTGGATTATTGCTTTGCAGCAGTAAAAGGAGCAGGGCTCCTTTTGTGATAGCAGAAAATAAAATAGAAATCTGGTCTCTGGAGGAGCTGTGCTATTATCTGTATGAGAATGCTTACCGGATAACGGAGGATTTTTTTTCGCAGGAGCTGGCAGAATACCTGAGAGAGGAGCTTGACCTTGGGACTGTGGCAGATAAGCTTATGGCACTTAAGAAGAATGAAGCGGATTTTCTGGAATATATTCTGGCAGTATGCCAGGTAGCCAATTATTATGGGCAGGAAGAGCTTCTGAGGCTGGTGCAGGGATTACAGGCATTTGCTGTGCTCAGCAGGCCGGAACGGTTAAAGCAGCTTGCTGATTCGCGCATTAAGGAACATCTTTATGCGCAGGCGGTAAGAGAATATGAAGCAATTCTTGCATTAAAGTATAAGGAAGGCTATGACAGGAGCTTCGAAGGAAAAATCTATCATAACATGGGCATTGCCTATGCGAAGATGCTGCTTTACCGGGAAGCAGAGGAATGCTTTAAGCATGCACAGGAGCTGCTGGAGGAACCGGAAATAAGAAAAAATCTGCTGCTTTTATATTATCTGGCGGGCAACACCAGACAGTATGAGGACACGGCCGCACTTTTTTCTGAGGAAGAGCGGCAGGAGCTTCTGGAGGAATGGGAAGCTGTCAGAAAAACGGCGAAGGTGGAGAACGGAAGAAATGAAGCGGTGATTGAAAAGTGGAAGCAGGAATATAGAGCAGAAATGTCTTAGAGGAGAAAAAAGATGAAGCTGTTTGGCTGGCTGAAGAAGAAAAATAAAGAGGATGATTTAGAAGGAAAAAAGACAATCGGCGAGTACATAGATGATATGGAGAAGCCTGCGCTGGTAGTGCCGGTGCCGTTTCGTGTAAGCTCCAGAGAAGAGGTGGAGGGCTTTGTAGCTAATGCGCTGAGCCAGATTGATATTGCAAACAAGGCGGTGGAGGAGGCAAAGGATGAGTATGAAGCAGTAACGAATTCACTTAAGGACATACAGATCATCACAGATATTCCGCCGGAGGCGAAGGCGGAGCTGGCAGTTGCAGCGGAAAAGATACAGGAGCTTTCTGCGGAGCGTGAGAGCTATCAGAAGTCGCCGAACAAGATTCCCGAAGAACAATATCTGAAAATTGAGAGCTATGGTGAAAATATACGGGAAATGATGAAGAAATTGGATGATGATGAGAAGTATGCAGTTGTCATAAAAAATGATATGCAGGCGATTGAGGGAGAGAAAACGGAGATACGCTATGAGATAGAGGAGACTCAGGATAAGCTGGATTTATATAAGCGTCTTATGGGCTGGGTACTCGGGATGCTGGGTGCAGTAGTAGTATTTACAGTGGCGAATATCGCTGCGCTGAAAAATGCATATGATGTGTGGATTTATGGAGCACTTGCCTGCATTGGGGTTATTCTGGTGATGATTTTTGCAAAGCAGCAGGAGGAGAGGCGGGAGCTGCATTTTCAGGAGAGAAAGCTGAACCGTGCGATAAGCCTGTTAAATAAGGCGAAGGTGCGCTATGTGAATATCCAGAACAGCATTGACTATCAGCATATGAAATATGGTGTGGAAAGTGCCTATGAGCTTAATCATATCTGGGGCATTTACCTGGAGATGAAGAGGGAGAGGGAGCTTTACCGCAACAGCTCAAAGGAGCTGCATGATGCAGAGACGGAGCTGATATCCATTCTGTCAGATTATCAGTTGATTGACCCGCGCATCTGGGTGCACAGGAGTGCGGCGCTTCTGGATGACAGGGAGATGGTGGAGGTGCGTCATGACCTGAACACCAGACGACAGAAGCTGCGTAAGAATATGGAGTATAACCGCCAGGTGGCAGAGAACACCGGGAAGAGCATTCAGAATTTTGCAAGGATGAATAAGAGCTTTGCGGAGGATATTATGAATATGGTGAAGGTGAAGAGACTGTAATTGAGGAGAGGAATTTGGTCTTGATAAGGACGCAAAGGTTTGCGTGGATTTTACGTAATATCGTTAAAACGGAAATTTTTGAAAAATGTAGATTTTAGGTTGCTTTTTTCGACCTCTTAGTATAAAATTGAGTGGAAAGATGTTTTGAAACTTGTCCCCACTATGGATAAGAAATATAAAAGAAATGAGGTTAAAGGTACATGGCACAAATCGATTTGAGCAAGTATGGTATTACCGGAACTACAGAAGTAGTTTACAACCCTTCTTACGAAGTTTTATTCGAGGAAGAGACCAAAGCAGGTCTTGAGGGTTATGAAGTAGGTCAGAACACAGAATTAGACACTGTTAACGTTATGACCGGTGTATTCACAGGAAGATCTCCTAAAGACAAATATATCGTTATGGATGAAAATTCTAAGGACACTGTTTGGTGGACAAGCGATGAGTACAAGAATGACAACCATCCTATGAGCGAGGACACCTGGACAGTCGTAAAGGATCTTGCAAAGAAGGAACTTTCCAACAAGAGACTTTTCGTAGTAGATGCATTCTGCGGTGCAAATGCAGATACCAGAATGGCAGTTCGTTTCATCGTAGAAGTAGCTTGGCAGGCACACTTCGTTAAGAACATGTTCATCGTTCCTACCGAAGAAGAATTAAAGACGTTTGAGCCTGATTTCATCGTATACAATGCTTCTAAAGCAAAAGTTGAAAACTTCGCAGAGCTTGGCCTTAACTCCGAAACCTGTGTAGCATTCAACATTACAAGCAGAGAACAGGTTATCTTAAATACCTGGTACGGCGGTGAAATGAAGAAGGGTATGTTCTCTATGATGAACTACTACTTACCTCTTAAGGGTATTGCTTCCATGCACTGCTCTGCAAACTGTGATATGGAAGGAAAGCATACCGCAGTCTTCTTCGGACTTTCCGGTACTGGTAAGACTACACTTTCCACCGATCCTAAGAGACTTCTTATCGGTGATGATGAACATGGTTGGGATGACAACGGTGTATTTAACTTTGAAGGCGGCTGCTACGCAAAGGTTATCGGTCTTGATAAAGAATCTGAGCCTGATATTTACAACGCAATCAGAAGAGATGCTCTTTTAGAGAACGTTACTGTTGATGCTGAAGGCAAGATTGATTTTGATGATAAGAGCGTAACCGAGAATACCCGTGTTTCTTATCCGATTTCTCATATTGATAATATTGCATCTAAGGTTAATGGTGTTTCTGCAGGTCCTGCAGCAGACAACGTAATCTTCCTTTCCGCAGATGCATTTGGAGTACTTCCTCCGGTATCCATCCTGACACCGGAACAGACCCAGTATTACTTCCTTTCCGGATTTACCGCTAAGCTTGCAGGTACTGAAAGAGGAATTACCGAGCCTACACCTACCTTCTCCGCATGCTTCGGTCAGGCATTTTTAGAGTTACATCCTACCAAGTACGGTGAAGAACTGGTTAAGAAGATGAATGCAAACGGCGCAAAGGCATATCTGGTTAATACCGGATGGAACGGAACCGGTAAGAGAATTACCATCAAGGATACCCGTGGTATTATCGACGCTATCTTAAACGGTGACATTAAGAATGCTCCTACTAAGACCATTCCTATGTTCAACTTTGAAGTTCCTACAGAACTTCCAGGAGTAGATCCTGCAATTTTGGATCCTCGCGATACTTATGCAGATGCTTCTGAGTGGGAAACTAAGGCTAAAGATCTTGCTGAAAGATTCCAGAAGAATTTTGTGAAGTATACCACCAACGAAGCTGGTAAGGCACTTGTTTCTGCAGGCCCTCAGTTATAATTTTCGATAAATACCTTTGACAGCCTGAAGCTTGTTGCTGCATTATAATCAAAGAGTATATAGTACGGAGCGGGATTATAAAAGTCCCGCTCTTTTTGTGTAATAGGAAATTCCGATAGAATTTCCTATTACACAAAAAAGCCCTCCGGGCAGGATGCGCACTCGCGCGTAAGGTTGGAAGTTGCTAAAGCAACACGCGCTCGGCGCGTAGAATCTCGCGAGCGAGATTCTTTGTTCTCAGCAAAAACAGGACATTCTTACTATATAAAATGCATGGAGATTTTTTTACAAATATGTTAAAATAAAGACAAGAAGGCTGACAGATTATAGTACGGTATGAGGGGAGGAATTCCTGTGGCGAGACTGGGAGCACATGGTGAATTCAGGGAAGAAATCAGGTTTTGTAAATTCTGCGGAGGAATGTTCCGTTATTATGGATATGGATATGGTTATTGTGAAAAATGTACACCGATTGATAATGAGATGTTTCATCGCGTGAAGGAGTATATATGGGAGCATGGAACAGCAACGATGTTCGAGACCAGTGAAGCGACAGGTGTCAGCATGAAGCAGATATCACAATACCTGCGAGACGGCAGACTGGAGATACCGGAGGATTCAGAAATTTTTATTCGCTGCGAGCTGTGCGGTGCAGATATTCGTTATGGAAGGTATTGCCCGGAGTGTGCAGGCAGGGCGGTCAAGGAATTAAAGAGTGCTTTAAAGTTTGACTTATTTGAAATCGGAGAGAGACCGAAGAAGGGCAGGATGCACTATCTTCATGGCAGTAAAGAAAATGGTAAATAAATGTAATTAACATAAAATAGAGAAAAACCTTGAAAAAGTGGGTAAATTAGATTATAATAAATCTATCAGATATGATTCCTGGAATGTTCGATACTCCTATTTTTTTGAACCTACATGTACGTTTACGGGATTCCTATATTGCTGGCATGATGTCAGGCCTCCTTTGAGTGGAAGGCAGATTGTCAGTTGCGGTTGCCCACCTGGCTTAGGCTAGGCGTCAAATAATAGGAACCGGCATTTTGGGGCATAACAAAAGAGAGAGAGGGCTGTGATATAATCACAGCTCTTTTTGTGTAATAGGAAATTTTTTTGCGAATGGTTTCCCCGAGTTTTTCATATACTAGGAAAAAGTTGTCCAGTCAAAGAGGGAAATATGAAAAGAAGATATAGGAAGAAACAGAGGCGGATGCTTCTGTATATAGGTGCAATGCTGTTGCTGTTCGTATGTGTGAGCCTGCTTGCTGTACAAAAGCCTGAAGCAACACCGGAACCAGAACCGGAGGACAGAACGCTGTACGAAAATGCCTGGATTGTGTCAGCAGGAGAAAATATGCTGACATTTATGGCAGAGGGCAGTCTTATGCAGGCTGAGGCAGAGGGTGTTACAAATATGAACAATACTCTTGCTGATATTGAACTGAAAAACGGGAAGGTACAGAAAATAGGCGTAAAGCGTGATACGATAGGCGGAAGAGTGCTGGCAGTCGGAGAGGATTTTATAGAGATTGAGGGATATGGAAAACTGCCGCTGTCAGAACATTTCGCAGTATATCAGATATACGGCGAGCTTGTGCAGAAGGATTATAAAAGCATTCTTGTAGGTTATGATGCGCAGGAATTTATCGTAGGAAACGGTCAGGTGTGCGGCGCGGTTATAGAGAAGGAGGTAGAAACCACCCTTATTCGTGTGCTTTTGCGTGGAAATCATTATGAGGGAGATTCCCATGAGAGCATTACGGTGTGCTCTGAGGAAGCCATGCTGCTGGAAACCTCCGCAGAGACAAGGCGGATAGAACCGGGAACAGAGCTGACATTTACGGCAGAAAGTAACGAGCTTACAGCAGGAAGAGTGAAATTGACAACAGAGAGCGGAAACGGAATGATAACTGTGACTTCCCTTCAGCGGGCGCAGGGAAATCCGTCCTACTATGGCAGCCTGGAGATTCGCAGACAGGGAAACCGCCTTACGGTTATCAATGAGTTGGATTTGGAAAAATATCTGTATTTTGTGGTTCCAAGCGAGATGCCGGAAAGCTATGGGCTGGAGGCTCTGAAGGCACAGGCGGTATGTGCCAGAAGCTATGCCTGCCGGCATATCCTTGCCAACAGTCTCAGTGCGCAGGGAGCTCACGTGGATGACAGCTCCAATTATCAGGTTTACAATAATTATGCTGCAGCATCGCTTTGTACACAGGCAGTTGACGAAACAAGAGGTCAGATTATGACCTATGAGGGAGAAGTGGTGCAGGCATATTATTTTTCGACCTCCTGTGGCTATACGACCAGTGCCGATATCTGGCAAAGTGGCTATGAACTTCCCTATATTCAGGGCAGACGCGTGTGGAAGGAGCCTGAGGAGACTGATTTTGCCACAGCCATTATGGACTGGAACTATCCTGCCTATGATGCAAATTTTCCGTGGTATCGCTGGCAGGCAGATTTTTCACTCGAAGAATTATCGAATTGTGCCAGTGCTGCCGGACTTGCGGATGCAATCGGAGCAGTACAGGGACTGGAGGTTACGATGCGTGGAAAGAATGGGGTTGTAAAATCTCTTACGGTTACAGGAGAAAAAGGAAGTGAGGTGATAGAGACAGAATATGCGATTCGCAAGTTTTTGAGTCCAAATGGCATAGAGCTTCGCAGAAAGGATGGCGGGGTGCTTACAGATTTCACGATTCTGCCAAGCGGCTATTTTCTGCTGAGGGAAATCAGGGGTGAAAATGGTCTGGAAGGCTACCGCATTGACGGCGGAGGCTTCGGGCATGGAGCCGGTATGAGCCAAAATGCGGCAAAAACCATGGCAGAAGAAGGGATGGGATATATGGATATCCTCAAATTCTTTTATCAGGGTGTAGAAATAAGGGACTGTTCGATATAGTTGAAAGTTGTGCTAATTGCTATTATGGAAAACGGGGAATCTGCATATTTTCAAATATAAGATTTGGAGAGATTGGCATGAAATTTGAGGGTTTCTTACATCCGGTGTTTTAGAAAGCAAATTTTGTGTCTTTGATGCAATCGACAAGCCAGGACAGATGTCCGCTCAGGGAAAGACAGACTATCAAAGTTCCTAGCCGCTCTAGGGCAGACGCCTCACAAAGTCGATATAAAAGCGCGTAAATGCGAACTCGCTCCTAACCATAGTCAATACGATAAGGTTGAGAGCTCAGACACACATTTACGCGCTTACGTTTTGCTCGTCGTCTGCCAAGCGCGGCACGAAACTTTTCTATAGTCTGTTCTTTCTCCTGACGGACAACCTGTCCGGCGGCTTGCTCGAT
>JAGANQ010000013.1 GCA_017624115.1 Lachnospiraceae bacterium | reverse complement strand
GGATTCCGGTGACAGATATTTATCTACAGCACTGTTTTCCGGCGAATGATGCTGATTACACTGCTCCGGCTTTGAAAATTCTGCTTTCCAAAGCCGGAGCAGGAAAAAAATTTCAAAAAAGTGTTGACAACTTTGAAAATTTATATTATACTAACGAAGCAGTCAAGTTGATGCAAACACATGGGGTCTTAGCTCAGCTGGGAGAGCATCTGCCTTACAAGCAGAGGGTCATAGGTTCGAGCCCTATAGGCCCCATCTTTACAGAAACATGACTATATATGGCGGAATAGCTCAGTTGGCTAGAGCACACGGTTCATACCCGTGGTGTCGAGAGTTCGAATCTCCCTTCCGCTACTACTAAAAAGTCTCGGAGGTGCAGTAAAATCAATGCTTCCGAGACTTTTGCTTTTGACTTAAAATAGTAAAGGTAATCAGACATGTGTTCGAATAAAAAATATGCAAGAAAGGAGATTCTTGCACGTATGCTACAAAAGATAAACCGACCACAAATCGGTTTATTTTTTTGCGTTATAGGAAATTTCATCAATTTCCTATAACGTAAAAAACGCTCCGCTAAGGATGCGCACTCGCGCGTAAGGTTGGAAGTTGCTAAAGCAACACGCGCTCGGCGCGCAGAATCTCGCGAGCGAGATTCTTTGTTCTAAAAATTTCAAGGTAAACTTTTTGATACACACCTCCCCATCTGAAATTCTGGATGAGAATCTCATTTTGAAAACTTGTAAAATTTGGTGACGATTTCAAGACGATTGTCTCTGAAGAATGAAGTGAAAACTTTACCATGGTAAAGCGTATATTATGAGACGGTAGAGTATTAAATCGGATGTAACTCACTACATGGCTATAAAATGCCATTGTGGACACGCTGAGTGGCTCTGTTTTTGATTTTACGAGGTCAATATATATTTGTCAAGGTAAGAAAAATAGACGGAGAGCATCCGCCTATAATAGCTTTATGTGATTTTGCAAAGCAGATTCTAATTGCTTGGATTGGATACCTATATATTTTTGCGTCACTGCTGAGCTGGAGTGTTGCAGGAGCTGTCGGACGAGCTTGATGTTATATCCGTTGTTAATATAAATCTGTGTAGCAAAATACTTTCTGAAGCTGTGCGTAGAGATTCCGGATAATCCGAGATATTCACAAGCAGCCTGTAAATGCGACCTCCTGTATTTAAAATTGGTTTGTGTTCCTTTGTTGATTATATCATAAGGCACATATATTTATATTGACAAATTAGATAAAAGGCACTTATAATATGATTTATAAATACATTGAGGTGATATGATGCAGAAACCTAAAACAAGCGAAGCACAGCGAAGAGCAGTTGCAAATTATCAAGAAAAGGTAGACCGTGTAAATTGCCGATTTCCAAAGGGAACAAAACAGAGGATAGAAGCAACCGGAAGTACAATAAATGCTTTTATCATTAGGGCAGTAGAAAAAGAACTGGAACGGATAGAAGAAGCAGAGCAGACACCAACAGAGCCAGAGCAAGACTTTTCAGATGTGCCGTTTATGAATTAGGCGGAAAGGAATGGATAAAGTGCAGATTGAAGAAATCAAAAGATTGTGTGAACAGTCGAAAATTAAATGGTCTACGCACTGTCTGGAACGGATGCAGGAGCGAGACATAAGTAGGACAGATGTTAAAAGCTGCTTGCTGAAAGGTGAAATTATAGAAGACTATCCAGATGATTTCCCACATCCAAGTTGCTTAGTTTTTGGATATGCAGTAAATAATAAAGTTATTCATGTAGTGGTTGGAAATGATGGAGAATATATTTATATTATAACTGCTTATTTCCCAAATACCGCAAAATTTGAAGATGATTTGAAAACCAGAAAGGGGCGTTGATTATGTGTATGTTTTGCAAATGTGACACCGTAAAAGAAAGCACAACAACACATGTTGTAAATTATAAAGGCTGTGTGATTGTGATTAAGAATGTGCCGTGTGAGGAATGCGAACAGTGTGGAGAAAAGTTCTATACGGACGAAGTAGCGGAACGGCTGGAAAGCATGGTTGATGCTGCAAAGAAGTTGATGCAGGAAATTTCTGTCATTGATTATTCAAGGGTTGCATGATGAGAGAGCCGCCAGATATGGCGGTTTTCTTGTGTAATAGGAATTTCCTGTTCCTTTGTGTTATACTCTAATTACAAGGAAGTGAGGAATATGGCAAAAACATGGTTTTGTTATGAATGTGATGAAAATATAGGCGATAACGAATATTGTCCGTATTGTGGTGCACATAGATTTGGTGATATGGCTATGAGCAAGAGTGAAGCCCAGTCGGTATTGAAAAAGACATTTGGAATGCAAAGACAAAAAGTTAAGCAACCAATGTTTTCTAAAGAACAGAGCTTGATATATTAAGCAAAAATTATAAAGCATGAAAATAACGGGCATCTGACATAGGTCAGGTGCTTTTCTTATAAATACTGGAGAGCTGAACGGTCTGTCAATTGGCGTTAGGGACTTTGACGGTGCTATGCAGACACTAAATTCTGTGAAATCAGCCGATTTTACCAGAGTAGCAAACGGATTGATGAAGTTTACAAAAATATCTTCCGGTAGCCTTTGGAATACTTCTTATGCAGTAGGTGGGCTTGCCAAAAAGCTAAATACTTTAAGCAGTGTATCTTTCGATGCTACTGGATTAAGCAGTATTGCAAATGCGTTATCAAAGTTTGGAAGCAAGGCCGGTACCGCAGGAACTGAAAATCTTGGAAAGATTAAAGACGACCTTGTTAATTTTGTTACTGGGCTAAATAGCATTGGTGCTGTTACATTTGATTTGGATGGTCTTTCGGAACTCATAAGCAGCATTTCAAAACTGGGTGGAAAAACATCTACACAGTCAATAAATAATATACTAAGCCTTGCTACCGCCATTAATGGACTTATGACAACTTCATAGGTGACAGCAACAAAGCTGATCTCATTACAACAGACATCGTAATGCAGACAGTAAGTGACTGCGAACTTGAATGACGACTAATTTTCCTCACTCAATTAATTTGCGTGAGGGATTTGAAGTTTCAAATAAACTGCACAAACAACCACAGATAGTTTGCAAAACTTCGCTCTATCTATGCAGAAACACCATCATTTAATTTGACCAGAGGAGCAGCATCTAATGTGCAAAACAACAATATGACAATGATTTTAAGAGCTTCTTCCCAGATAATGATCCATTCTGTAAGAATTGCAAACAATAATCCCAGAACATGCGCAACAAATAATTGATAAAATCATATCAATGAATCCAGATGGGTCATAAGGATATATCAACCACTAAAATATGATAAAAGAAATCAATATGTTACTATGGTATTTCCGTAGATTTGCGTGTATAATATGGACAGAAGTGAATTACTGCGCAGAAATGAGGAAAAATATGAGAATAGGAATGGGATATGACGTGCACCGTCTGGTGGAAGGAAGAGAACTGATACTGGGCGGTGTGAAAATACCATATGAAAAAGGATTGCTGGGACATTCGGATGCCGATGTACTGCTTCATGCGATTATGGATGCCTTGCTTGGCGCGGCGGCGCTTGGTGATATCGGGACACATTTTCCGGACAGCGACCCGGCGTATAAGGGAATTTCTAGTCTGGAGCTTCTCAAGCATGTTGGAAAGCTTTTGGAAGACAGGCTTTTTATCATCGGAAATATAGATGCGACGATTATCGCGCAGCGACCGAAGCTTTTGCCCTACAGAGAACAGATGCGACAGAATATCGCTGATACGCTGCACATTTCCGTTGAGCAGGTTAATATCAAGGCAACCACGGAGGAAGGACTTGGCTTTACAGGAAATGGAGAGGGGATTTCTTCACAGGCGGTGGCACTGCTGGAGACAGTGGAGAATTACCGCTACATTTCCGGTGAGCCGGGAACTGCCTGTGCAGGCTGCGGCGGGTGTCGAAGAAATGGTTGACAAAAGCTTTAAAAGTGCATATAGTATAAATGAAAAGCTTATAAACAAAGGCTTGGAGCGAAAGAGTAGTCTTATTTCCGACTGGCAGAGAGAGAACGTCATCGGCTGAAAGCGGTCTTCGGAAGGAATAGGATGAAGTGCATTCGGGAGCTGACAGGGTGAATGTGGCAAAAGGTGCCAGTAGCCTTGTACGGAGGCTGCACGTTAAGCAGAAAAGAGAAGGCATCATTGCCTTCTGAATTAGAGTGGAACCACGGATAACTTCGTCTCTTAACAGAGACGGAGTTTTTTTATGTAATAGGAAATTCTATCTGAATTTCCTATTACATAAAAAACGCTTCGCTGGGGATGAAAAGCGGAGCAAGTCCTTCAAGGATTGAGAAATTTAGGAAGCTCGAAGCGGACTTGTCCGCTTTGTTCTATAGGGAGGCTGTAATGGGACTGATACGTTATATAAAAGAAGAGATAGAAGTCATAAGAGAACGCGATCCGGCGATTCACTCATCAGCCGAGGTTTTGCTGTATCCCAGCTTTAAGGCGATTATTCGTTACCGGCTGGCGCATAAGCTGTATTTAAAGAAGCATTATTTTCTGGCAAGGTGGATTTCACAGAGGACTGTGAGAAAGACCGGAATAGAAATCCATCCAGGTGCAACGATAGGGAAGGGGTTGTTCATCGACCACGGAAATGGCGTGATTATCGGTGAGACAGCGATTGTTGGTGATAACGTGACGCTTTATCAGGGTGTAACCTTAGGGGGAACCGGTAAGGAAAAGGGAAAGCGGCATCCGACGATTAAGGACAATGTGATGATTAGTGCGGGAGCCAAGGTACTCGGTTCTTTTACCGTAGGAGAAAATTCAAAAATCGGTGCCGGCTCGGTGGTGGTGGAGGAAGTTCCGCCAAATTCTACGGTTGTGGGAATTCCAGGCAGGGTAGTAAAACGCGACAATGTCAGGGTGCCTCGGATAGACCTCGACCAGGTGCATCTGCCTGACCCGGTTATGAATGAATTGAAGCAGCTGAAGGAAGATAATGTGACCCTGAGACAACGGGTAGAAGAATTAGAAGCAAGACTTGTGAAAGGAGAAGAAACGAATGAAGATTTATAACACACTTTCAAAATCCAAGGAGGAATTTATCCCTTTGGAGGAAGGCAAGGTAAAGATGTATGTGTGCGGGCCGACCGTGTACAATTTTATTCACATCGGAAATGCAAGACCGATGATTGTGTTTGACACGGTCCGGCGCTATCTGGAATACAAAGGCTACGAAGTGAATTACGTGTCTAATTTTACTGATGTGGACGATAAGATTATTAAGAAGGCGGTAGAAGAGGGCGTAGATTCCGCAGTCATTTCACAACGTTATATTGAGGAGTGCAAAAAGGATATGGCGGGCTTAAATGTGCGCCCGGCAACGAAGCACCCGCTTGCGACAGAGGAAATCGGCGGCATGCTTGATATGATTAAGACGCTGATTGAGAAGGAGCACGCTTACAAGGCGGCGGACGGTACCGTATATTTCCGCACCAGAAGCTTTAAGGACTATGGCAAGCTGTCTCATAAGAACCTCGATGACTTGCAGGGGGGACACAGAGAAATCAAGGTTGCCGGAGAGGCAACCAAGGAGGACGAACTGGATTTTGTACTCTGGAAGCCAAAGAAGGAGGGAGAGCCGTACTGGGAGTCAGACTGGTGTGAAGGGCGTCCGGGCTGGCATATTGAGTGTTCAGTGATGTCGAAAAAATATCTTGGTGATCAGATTGATATCCATGCAGGCGGCGAGGATTTGATTTTCCCTCACCACGAGAATGAAATTGCACAGAGTGAGGCTGCCAACGGCAAACAGTTTGCAAAATACTGGATGCACAATGCGTTTCTGAATATAGACAATAAGAAGATGTCAAAATCCGCCGGAAACTTCTTTACCGTAAGAGAAATCAGCGAGAAATATGATTTACAGGTAATCCGCTTCTTTATGCTCAGTGCGCATTACAGAAGTCCTCTGAACTTCAGTGCAGAACTGATAGAATCATCCAAGAATGGTCTGGAGAGAATCCGTACAGCCGTTGATAATCTGAATCATATGCTGGAGGGCAGAAATCCACAGGAGGCAACAGAGAAAGAAAGGGAGCTTCTTGAACACACATCAGAATATATCAGTAAATTCGAGAATGCCATGGAGGATGATTTTAATACGGCAGACGCGATTGCAGCAATTTTTGAGCTGGTAAAATTCATCAATACCAACAGCAGCAGTGAGAATACAAGCGGATATTTACAGACGCTGAAAGATACATTGGTGAAATACTGCGACCTTCTGGGCATTATCGCAGAGCGTAAGAAGGAGCTTCTTGATGAAGATATTGAAGCATTGATTGAAGAAAGACAGCAGGCGAGAAAGGCAAAGAACTTCGCCCGTGCAGATGAAATCCGCAATGAACTTCTGGAAAAGGGCATTATTCTGGAGGATACCAGAGAAGGTGTAAAATGGAAGAGAAGCTGATGACGAAGGAATTTGAAGAGTATGTAAGAGAGACATTGCAGCTAAAGAAGACAGCCGGAGCGGGGATGTATTCCCCGCTGGTGCTGGCTTATATCGGCGATGCGGTTTATGAGCTGATTATCCGTACAAGGATAGTAAATGAAGGCAACTGTCCGGTTAACCAGATGCACAGAAAAAGCAGCAGTCTGGTGAAGGCAGCAGCACAGGCAGAGCTGATCCATCTGATTATGGAGGATTTGACACCGGAGGAACAGGCGGTCTACAAGCGCGGACGAAACGCCAAGTCTGCGACAGCCGCCAAGAATGCCACGATTCAGGATTATCGTACGGCGACAGGCTTTGAGGCATTGGTGGGTTATCTGTATCTGAACGGAGAAAAAGAGCGGCTGATTGAGCTGGTCGGACTTGCGCTGGAGAAAAAAGGAGAGCTGAAAAGGAAATGAGATATGAAGAATTAAAGATAGAAGGAAGAAATGCTGTTATTGAGGCTTTTCGCTCCGGCAAGCCGATAGACAAGGTATTTGTGCTGGATGGCTGCCAGGATGGACCGGTGCGGACGATAGTGAGGGAAGCAAAGAAATACGATACAATTCTTAACTTTGTGACAAAGGAGCGTCTGGATCAGATGTCGGAGACAGGAAAGCACCAGGGCGTCATTGCCATGGCTGCGGCTTATGAATATGCCAGCGTGGAGGATATTCTGGAGGCTGCGAAAAGCAAGGGCGAAGCACCGTTTATTTTCCTGCTGGATAATATTGAAGACCCGCATAATCTGGGCGCGATTATCCGTACAGCAAATCTGGCAGGCGCGCATGGTGTCATTATTCCGAAACGCCGTGCAGCCGGACTTACGGCAACGGTGGCTAGAACCTCGGCGGGAGCATTGAACTATACACCGGTGGCAAAAGTGACGAATATGGCAGCGACGATTGAAGAATTGAAGAAGGAAGGCTTGTGGTTCGTCTGCGCGGATATGGGCGGAGAGACGATGTACCGGCTTAACCTTAAGGGACCAATCGGATTGGTAATCGGAAATGAAGGCGAGGGCGTCAGCCGTCTGGTGAGGGAAAAATGCGACATGATTGCCTCGATACCGATGAAGGGAGATATCGATTCCCTTAATGCTTCCGTGGCGGCAGGAGTGCTGGCTTATGAAATCGTGAGACAAAGAATGGAATAAAAATGCAGCTTATAAGGAAAAGATGCAATTCATAAGGAAAAAGATTGCAATTTTGTGTCAGTTAAGATACAATAATAAATAGAAAAATAGGAAAAAAGACTTAGATGCGTTATGGAGGGTTACAAGATATGGAGATGCAGATTATTGAGAAGTACATTGATGAACTGCTGGAGAAGAGTACGCTGGATGCACCGGCATGGAATATAGAAGCAAAAAGAGGGAACGGAAAATCCTTATGGAATTATGTGGATGGCTGTATGATAATGGCTATCCTGCAGATATATGAGATTACGAAAAATAAGAAATATCTGGATTTCGCAGATGCGTATATCGACCACCGTGTCAATGAGGATGGCACGATTGAGGGCTTTAAGCTGGAAGCCTTCAATATAGACAGTGTGAATGCAGGGAAGACATTATTTGCACTGTATGACCTGACAGGAAAGGAAAAGTACAGGAAAGCGATTGACCTTATCTATCAGCAGATTTTATTACAGCCGAGAACGAAGGACGGAAACTTCTGGCACAAGCTCATCTATCCGCAGCAGGTCTGGCTGGATGGTCTGTATATGGGACAGCCGTTTTATATGGAGTATGAGACACGTTTTAATGATAAGAAGAACTATGCAGACATTTATTCGCAGTTTGCCAATGTAGTACGTTTTATGAGAGATGAGAAAACAGGACTTTATTATCATGCTTATGATTCTTCGAAGACGATGTTCTGGTGTGATAAGGAAACAGGTCTTTCTAAACATTTCTGGCTGCGTGCACTTGGCTGGTATTCGATGGCGCTTCTTGACACCTACTGCATCGCAGATCCGTCTGTGATGAGTGAGGAGCATGAGAATCTGAAAAAGACCTTTATTGAACTGATGGATGCGATGTTAAAATATCAGGATGAATCGGGTATGTGGTATCAGGTAGTGGATCTTGGCGAGAGAGAGCCAAATTATCTGGAAACAAGCGGAAGCGCAATTATGGCATACTGTTTACTGAAGGGTGTGCGTTTTGGTGTACTGCCGGAGAGCTATCGCGAATATGCTGTTAAAGCATTTAACGGTATCTGCAACAGGTACCTGACCACAAAAGAGGGCGAGATGAGCCTGGGAGGCATTTGCCTGGTAGGCGGTCTGGGAGGACCGGCTAAGAGAGACGGAACATTTGAATACTATATGTCAGAGCCTGTGGTGGAGGATGATGCTAAGGGTGTTGGACCGTTTCTGCTTGCATATACAGAACTGCGAAGACTCTAAAAGGAGGATTATCGATGGAAAGAATGGCGAGAGAACAGAACAGAATAATCGGAGTGCTTTCCATGGAATATACAGTGTCGGATGGAAATGAGCTGTTTCAGAATTTTCTGAAAGGACGCAGAAGCTGTCCTTTACCAGAGATGATGAAAGAGGAGGACAGGGCACGTTTCTTCTCTTGTGTGGAGATGTCAGCGGAGGAAGGCTTTGAGACGATAGTAAGAGCGCTCGACCAGGATAATATATATCGATGGTATTATCTGTACATGAAGAAATTTCAGGCAGAGAACGGAGAATTTCTCTACCATATGGAGATGCGTGATATCTGCGGCATGGAGGAAAGGCTGAACAGGCTGGAAACGCTTAATGGGCAGTACGAGCGTTTGATGGGTCTGCAGAACAGTATGTATTTCGTGTATTCATATGAGACGGAGATATTCAGAATATTCTGGATCAGTGAAAACCAGCTGCATGTTATGGCGGAGAAGAAGTTGGATGAATGGGAAGAGGAACAATGCCGTCTTGGAAAGGTAACGGAGGAAGAGGAAGCTGTTTTCCATATGCTGTGCAAGGACATTAAATCAGGGACAGACCGGTTTGTGCACGATATTCTTTCAAAGATCTTTTCGGAAAACGGAGAGGAAAAGCTTTATCGCTTCAGGGGTATTTCATGGAAGAAAAAAGCAAAGCTGTCGGAGTGCTATGGAACTGTCCAGCTGCTTGACAGAAGGACGAAGAGGATTAAGCAGGACAGTGCACTTGAGGAGCAGCTGGATCCGCTGACGGGACTTTATAATAAGCGTACCTGTATGCAGAAGCTGCGCAGTCTGCTGGAGGAAGGTGCAGAGGCAGCACTGACTATCTGTATGATAGATATTGATAATTTCAAGACATTAAATGATACATATGGACATCTGTTTGGTGACCGTGTCCTTACAGTAGTGGCGGATACGATGCGGGATGTGCTTGGCAACAGAGGGATTGTAGGACGGTTTGGCGGGGATGAATTTTTCATTATCATCGACTGCGCGCTGGAAGAGCAGGAGGTTCGCCAGATTCTCTTTACTATCCGTAAGAATATCCGCTGGTATTTTGAAAAGTCTGAGGATCAGCTTGTCGTGACACTTTCGGTTGGAACTGCTTCTTGCCCGAAGGATGCAACCAGCCTGGATGAGCTTTTTGCCAAGGCAGACCGTGCTCTGTATATTGCCAAGGAGAAGGGAAAGGATCGCTTCATTATTTACGATGAAGAGAAGCACGGACGTGTAACCTTTGATGCGGAGCATCGTAAAATTGTGGAGCTGTCAATTCAGAAGAGAGAAGAAGCAGATATGACCTCTGTGGTCATGCATACCTATGACTTGCTGCAGGAAAAAGGAATGGATGGTATTGATGAGGTCATGGGATTTGTCGGCAAGGCATTTATGATTGACCGGATTGCCATTTTCCGCAATCCTGATTTGCTGCTCTGGAAGGGCTGGGGCTATGAGGTATGGCATCAGGACAATGCCGGATATATATTGCAGGAGGGCTATCTTAATAACTTTAATGCAAATAAGGTGGATGCCTGCTGTGGTATTGAGGCAAGAGCGTGGAAATATCCAAAGGCATATGAGTATCTGAATAAGCTGGGAATTAAAAGCTCTCTGCAGTATATTATTGGAGAGGGAAGTGATATGGCCGGACTGATTTCGTATGAAATGTGCAAAATCAGGAGAAAATGGTCGGATGAGGATATTCATAATCTGACATTAATCAGCCATTTTATCGGTAGCAGTATCCTCAGGGCTGAGGGAGAAAATAAAGCAGACAGATGATAATCAACAGAATAATCTGGATAATTAAAATAGCAGGCATGCCATAGACAAATGTGGCATGCTTTGTTTTATGCCGGAAGGTATACATACCAAGGATGGCGCCGATGCTGCCACCGAAAACTGCTGAAAGAAATAATGTCTTCTCCGGTATGCGCCATTTGCGGTGTATAGCCTTGTATTTGTCAATGCCCATCAGGGCAAAGGCGGTAAGATTGATAAAAATCAGATATAGATTCAGCATAGATGGTTCCCTTTCCTGTCGGCTGTGTACCAGCCTGCAGTAGTCAGTATAGCAGAGAAAACAGATAATTTCAATGAATCAGGTAACGATTCAGCCAATAACATTGCTTCGTTAAAAAAATATCGCATTTTGCGGTTTCCTTTTGCGACAGACTATGTTATAATCTTAAAAATAGCATGAATAAACATGCGAATGATGAATACGAAGAGAAAGATGGAGGTAATGGAATGTTTTCTTTTGATGAAGTACAGACATTTGACCCGGAAGTAGCGAAAGCCATTCAGGATGAGATTGGCAGACAGAACAGCCATATTGAGCTGATTGCTTCCGAAAACTTTGTAAGCAAGGCTGTCATGGCAGCGATGGGAAGCCCTCTTACGAATAAGTATGCAGAGGGATATCCGGGAAAGAGATATTACGGCGGCTGTGAATATGTTGATGTAGTAGAGAATCTCGCTATTGAGCGTGCGAAGGAGCTGTTTGGCTGTGATTACGCAAACGTTCAGCCACATTCCGGTGCACAGGCAAATATGGCTGTATTCTTCGCTATTGTTAAGCCAGGTGATACGGTTATGGGTATGAACCTGAACCATGGCGGACATCTGACACATGGAAGCCCGGTAAATATGTCCGGTACATACTTTAATATCGTGCCTTACGGTGTCAATGACGAAGGCTTCATTGATTATGATGAATTAAGAAGAATCGCACTGGAGGCAAAGCCGAAGTTAATCGTGGCTGGTGCAAGTGCTTACGCAAGAACGATTGATTTTAAGAAGTTCAGAGAGGTAGCAGACGAGGTGGGAGCTGTTCTCATGGTAGATATGGCTCATATCGCAGGTCTGGTAGCAGCAGGCTTACATCCAAGTCCGATTCCTTATGCTGATGTTGTGACAACAACAACCCATAAGACCTTAAGAGGACCAAGAGGCGGTATGATTCTCGCAAATGAGGAAGCAGCCAAGAAGTATAACTTCAACAAGGCTATTTTCCCGGGAATCCAGGGAGGCCCTCTGATGCACGTAATCGCAGCAAAGGCAGTAAGCTTCAAGGAAGCTCTGACACCGGAGTTCAAGTCATATCAGCAGCAGATTGTAAGGAACGCACAGGCTCTGGCAGCAGGTCTGACAAACAGAGGCTTCAAGCTTGTCAGCGGCGGTACAGACAATCATTTAATGTTAGTTGATTTACAGAACATGAATGTAACAGGTAAGGAAGCAGAGAAGCTTCTTGATGCAGCAAACATTACCTGTAATAAGAACACGATTCCAAATGACCCTCAGTCTCCGTTTGTGACAAGCGGTATCCGCCTTGGAACACCTGCTGTTACGACAAGAGGAATGGTAGAGGCAGATATGGATGTTATCGCAGAGGCGATTTCCTTAGTTATCAAGGATGTAGATGCCAATAAGGATAAGGCGATGGCACTGGTTAAGAGCCTGACAGATAAGTATCCGCTTTACTAAGCACAGGAAAAAATCCGAAAGAGACTATCACAGATTATTTTGTGACAGTCTCTTTTTTTTCTCCTATTTTGAGCGCAGGGGGAGCGGATGGTGGTCTGTCTGAGCTGTCCGGGCTTCGAACGATACGCTCCATCAGCAGTCCGGCGACAAACCATGCCGGTGCGTAGTCCAGTCTAATCAGCCCGTTAATGGCGAAGCGGCTCCCGCTGTAATCCCAGGGGCACATATGAAGCAGTCTTAAGAGAGAACCGGAAAGGTATTCTGCAGTAAAGATACATATTGTGTAGACACCTCCCCGAAACAGCATATTCCGGTTCTTTATAATCTGATATATGGGTCGGAACAATGCGGCCATGCCATAGATGGGAAACATAAGCAGCGAAGTAGTTCCGGTCATCTTCCGGTCAGCGTTTAGAAGAGAGCCAAGACCTGTCCAGAAAACCTCAATGCACCAGCCCATAAGACCACAGCGCACAAAATTATTTTTTAATAGCTTCATGCGGATAGTATTAGAAAAAACAGAGGAAATATGTACGGATATGTGGTATACTAAAATAGAAAATGTAAATGAGGGGACGGATTGAGTATGGACGAGCAATATCTGAAATATTTGAAAAGCATTGCCAGACAATATCCTACGATTGCGAAAGCATCGACGGAGATTATCAATCTGGCATCTATTTTAAACCTGCCGAAGGGAACCGAACATTTTCTTACGGATATTCATGGAGAGTATGAGCAATTTTTACATATTTTAAAAAATGGCTCCGGTTCCGTGAAGAGAAAAATTGAGGAGGAGTTCGGTAACACTATTACAATGAAGGATAAGCGGGCATTGGCTACGCTGATTTACTATCCTGAAGAAAAGCTGGAGCTTGTTTTGAAGGAAGAGGAAAATCTGGATGACTGGTATAAGATTACCTTGCACCGTCTGATACAGATTTGTAAGCGCGTCACCTCCAAGTATACCCGTTCCAAGGTTAAAAAGGCTTTGCCGGAGGATTTTGCCTATATTATAGAAGAACTGATTCATGAGAAGGAAGAGGTACATGATAAGGAGGCATATTATAACCAGATTATTCTCGCGATTATCCGCACCGGCAGAGCGAAGGAATGTATTGTGGCATTCTGTCTGTTGATTCAGCGGCTGGTTATCGACCATCTGCATATCGTTGGAGACATTTTCGACCGTGGCCCGGGTGCACATATTATTATGGACACGCTGATGAATTATCATTCTGTGGATATTCAGTGGGGAAATCATGATATTGAATGGATGGGGGCGGCAGCCGGAAATCTGGCATGTATGGCAAATGTAATCCGTATCTCAGCGCGTTATGGTAATCTCGACACACTGGAGGAAGGCTATGGCATCAATCTGATACCGCTGGCAACCTTCGCCATGGAAACCTACAAGGATGACCCGTGTGACTGCTTTGATATTAAGTATAATCAGGACATTTATAATATCCACGATTTGGAGCTGGATAAGAAGATGCATAAGGCAATTACCATTATCCAGTTTAAGCTGGAGGGACAGCTTATTAAGCGCCGCCCTGAATTTCATATGGAATCCAGACTTCTGCTGGACAAGATTAATTATGAGAAAGGGACGATTCTCATAGACGGCAGGGAATATAAGCTTGAGGATGCCAACTTCCCAACAATTGACCCTAAAGACCCGTACCGCCTGACACCCGATGAAGAAAGCGTGGTAGAACGACTGAAGACGGCATTCCTTCAGTGCGAAAAGCTGCAGAAGCATGTGCGTTTTCTGTTTTCCAAGGGAAGCCTTTATCTTGTATATAATTCCAATTTATTGTATCATGGCTGTATTCCGCTCAATGAGGACGGAAGCTTCCGCAAGGTAACGCTTGGAGGTAAGGAATACAGCGGCAAGGGACTGTATGATGTGCTTGAGTCCTACGCGAGAAAGGGCTACTACCGGGAAGAGGGAGCCGAGAAGGAATACGGCATGGATATCATGTGGTATATTTGGTCAAATGAAAATTCTCCGGTATATGGCAAGGAAAAAATGGCGACCTTCGAGCGGTATTTTATCGCTGATAAATCCGTGCAGGATGAGAAAAAGAATAATTATTACAAGCTGATTGAGGATGAAACCGTAGTCAACCATATCCTCGAAGAGTTTGGACTGAATACGAGAGAGTCTCATATTATCAATGGGCATATGCCGGTCGAGCTGAAAAAGGGTGAAACACCGGTTAAATGTAACGGTAAGGTGCTGATTATTGATGGCGGTCTGTCAAAGGCATACCAGAAAAAGACAGGAATAGCGGGCTATACATTGATTTACAACTCCTATGGGCTGCGTCTGGTGTCGCATGAGCCATTTGAGTCGAAGGAGATGGCGATTGCAAAAGAAAGCGATATTCATTCAGATACGGTGCTGGTCGAGCAGGTATCGCGCAGAAGAAGTGTGGCAGACACAGACATCGGTAAGGAGCTGGAGGAGAGCATTGTCGATTTGACAAATCTGCTCAGTGCATACCGCGATGGTACGATAAGAGAAAAGGATGTTTAATAAGAGGAGGACATTATGTCAGGATCTGTATATGGAACAATGTTCCGGGTTTCGACCTGGGGAGAATCTCATGGAAAAGGAGTCGGTGTCGTAGTGGACGGCTGCCCGGCGGGACTTCCTCTCTGCGAGGAGGACATTCAGAAATATCTCGACAGAAGAAAGCCGGGGCAGAGTAAGTTTGCAACACCGAGAAAAGAGGAGGACGAGGTGGAGATTTTGTCCGGTGTCTTTGAAGGAAGGACAACGGGGACTCCGATTTCCATGATGGTGTATAATAAGTCGCAGCGTTCTTCTGATTATTCGGAAATTGCCAGCTACTACCGCCCGGGGCATGCGGATTACACCTTTGATGAAAAATATGGCTTCCGTGATTACCGGGGCGGAGGACGCTCTTCTGCCAGAGAGACGATTGCAAGAGTGGCAGCGGGAGCGATTGCGAGAAAGATACTGGAAACGCTTGGTGTGGATATTCTGGCATATAGCCGGAAAATCGGCGGCATTGAAATTGCAGATGAGCGTTTTGAACGGGATGAGATATTGAATAATCCACTCTGTATGCCGGATGCGCAGGCAGCAGCGCAGGTGGAAGCTTTGCTTGAGGAGAAGATGCGGGAGCATGATTCGGTCGGCGGTCTGATAGAGTGCAGAATCAATGGTATGCCGGCGGGTGTCGGCGAGCCGGTATTCGAGAAGCTGAATGCTAATCTCGGCAAGGCAGTCATGTCCATCGGTGCGGTAAAGGGCTTTGAAATCGGTGACGGCTTTGCTGTGGCGGATACCTTTGGTTCTATCAATAATGATGAATTCTATTATGATGAAGACGGAAATGTAAAAAAGAACAGCAATCATGGCGGAGGCATCTACGGCGGCATCAGTGACGGCAGTGAAATCATTTTCCGTGCAGCAATTAAGCCGACACCATCGATAGCGAAGCTGCAGAAAACAATTAATAAATCAGGAGAAAATATCGAGGTCAGCATTAAGGGAAGACATGACCCGATTATCGTGCCGCGCGCGGTAGTCGTAGTGGAGAGTATGGTGGCGATTGCACTTGTGGATATGCTGTTTGTGAGCATGACCTCCCGCATGGATGATGTGGTTCGATTTTTTAAAAAATAATAGGGTGATTTTAACTGTCACAAAATTCTTCCGGTGACAGGTTATGAAACAGAAGAGTAAATGTATGGGAATCAAAGGAATAGGCTGCCTTGCTGATACAGGTGTTCTTCAGCCAGGTGATGCCTGTTCCGCAGGCTCCATTGGAAATACGGTGAAGAAAGGCATTGATAGAGGCACCATGGGAAACCAGTAAAATAGGTTTGTCGTGGTGCTTTTCTGCGCAGGAGCGTACAGCAGAAAAGACACGTTCAGACAGGGCATTGAACTCCTCCATACCTTTTGGCAGAACCTGCGGGTATTCTGGATAAGTACTGTGAAGCTGCTCATAAGTCATGCCGGAGCCTTCGCCGAAGCAGCGCTCAATCAGTCCCGGCTCTACGATTACCGGGGCATGGCATTGATAATCCGAGATAATCTGCGCGGTTTCTGCTGCGCGTGATAATGGACTGGTATAGATTGCTTCAAATGGAATGCCGGACAATGCCTGCGCACAGATGGCAGCCTGCCTTCTGCCGGTGTCATTTAAGGGAATATCCTCCGTTCCCTGCAGCTTCTTGACAATATTCCAGTCAGTCTGTCCATGTCGGATAATATACACATCCATAAGAATACCAGCCTTTCATATGTACTAAATAAAAATTTTCTGTATACACAACACAAGCTTGTGCGCCTCATTAAGAATTATAACATGCTTTCAGAAAGAATGAAATATGAAAAAAAACTAAAATATTAAAATTGGCTTGAAAAGACGCAAGACTTTCGATATACTATAAATCGGTATTATATGCGCGGGCAGACTGTCCGTTTGCGATGGAGGCAGACTTATGTATCGATTGATTTGCAGAGACGGAAATGCAAAACGGGGAGAATTTCATACGGTACATGGTGTCATTCAGACGCCGGTATTTATGAATGTAGGTACGGCAGCAGCGATTAAGGGTGCGGTATCGACAACGGATTTACAGGAGATAGGAACTCAGGTGGAGCTTTCCAACACATATCATCTTCACGTAAGACCAGGAGATGAGATTGTAAAGAAAATGGGCGGCCTTCATAAGTTTATGGTGTGGGACAAGCCGATTCTTACGGACTCAGGCGGATTTCAGGTATTTTCCCTGGCAGGGCTAAGGAAGATTAAAGAAGAAGGCGTACACTTTAATTCGCACATTGATGGAAGAAAGATTTTCATGGGACCCGAGGAGAGTATGCAGATTCAGTCGAATCTGGCATCAACGATTGCCATGGCATTCGATGAATGTCCGCCGCATCCGGCTACCAGAGAGTACATGCAGAATTCCGTAGACAGGACAACGAGATGGCTGTACCGCTGTAAGACAGAACTGGACAGACTGAACAGCCTTGAGGATACAATCAATAAAAATCAGATGCTGTTTGGTATCAATCAGGGAGGTACATTTGCAGATATTCGTATTGAGCACGCAAAGAGAATTTCGGAGCTTGATTTGCCGGGATACGCAGTGGGAGGACTGGCAGTAGGAGAGTCCCATGAAGAAATGTATGCGATTCTGGAGCAGGTAGTGCCGCATCTTCCGCTGGAAAAGCCGACTTATCTGATGGGCGTGGGAACACCGGCGAATATTCTCGAGGCAGTAGACCGGGGTGTGGATTTCTTTGACTGCGTATATCCAAGCCGCAACGGCAGACATGGACATGTTTACACACACACTGGTAAGATTAACTTATTCAATGCGAAATATGAGCTGGATGATAAGCCGATTGAAGAAGGCTGCCAGTGTCCGTCATGCAGGAATTACAGCAGAGGCTATATCCGTCATCTGCTGAAGGCAAAGGAGATGCTGGGCATGCGCTTATGTGTGCTGCACAATCTGTATTTCTATAATCATCTGATGGAGGAAATCAGACAGGCAATCGAGGAGCACCGCTATGCAGCTTTTAAGGAAGAGACACTGTATGGTTTAAAACAGGGAGAAAAAGACTGAGCAGTCTTTTTACCATAGAGTAATAAGAAAACAGGAGGAAATATTATGTTAGCATTAACGGAAGCATCACCTATGGGTGGTATCTGGGGAATTATTCTTTACGTGGTAGTGATTGGAGCAATTTTTTATCTGATGTTATACCGTCCGCAGAAGAAACAGCAGCAGAAGACAAAGGCAATGTTAGACCAGCTTGAGGTAGGTGACAGCGTACTGACAACCAGTGGATTCTATGGTGTAGTTATCGATATTACAGATGATACCGTTATCGTAGAGTTTGGCAACAATAAGAACTGCAGAATTCCGATGCAGAAGTCAGCAATTACACAACTGGAGAAGCCGGAAGCTTAATAAGTATAATGCGGTAAATGAATCGGCCTGTTTCTTTCTGAATATAAATGGAAGGAAGCAGGCTGAAATGTTAAGGAGGCCTTAAGTGTCATGGAGACAATAGAATATATCATTCAGACAATAGAGAAGCTGGTGAATATACCAAGTCCCTCGGGATTTACGGAAGAGGTTATGTCATTTGTGAAGCAGGAAGCAGAAGGCTTCGGGTATCAGACAGAATATACGAAAAAGGGCGGCCTTGTGGTGACTGTTCCGGGTAAGACGAAGCGGTGTGTAGGCTTATCTGCGCATGTGGACACGCTGGGTGCCATGGTTCGTTCAATTACAGGGAAAGGGACACTTAAGCTGATTCCGGTGGGCGGATTTATGATGGAATCCATTGAGGCGAGCTACTGCAGGGTGCATACGAGAGACGGGAGAAGCTATACGGGCACGATTCTGACGACAAGTCCGTCTGTACATACCTATGATGATGCAAGAAGCATGGAACGTGTGGAGAAGAATATGGAGGTCCGGCTGGATGAGCTGGTGGCTTCTAAGGAAGAGGTGGAAGCGCTTGGTATCTCTGCCGGTGATTATATCAGCTTTGACGCAAATTTTCGGTATCTGGAGAATGGCTTTGTCAAGTCCAGACATCTGGATGACAAGGCATCTGTGGGTGTACTGCTCGGTGTGTTAAAGGAACTTCACGAAAAATCCCTTACGCCGGAGCGTACGGTAAAGCTCGTGATATCCAATTATGAGGAGGTTGGTCATGGAGCCAGCTATATTCCGCAGGAGATTGAGGAATTTATCGCTGTGGATATGGGAGCTGTGGGAGATGACCTCGGCGGAGATGAACGCAAGGTGTCCATCTGTGCGAAGGATTCCTCGGGACCGTATGATTATCAGCTTACGAACCGGCTGATTGCGATTGCGAAGGAAAAAAAGCTTGATTATGTGGTAGATGTATTCCCGCATTATGGCTCTGATGTATCTGCTGCCTTAAAGGGCGGCAATAATATCTGTGGTGCGCTTATCGGTCAGGGAGTATCTGCTTCTCACAGCATGGAGCGGACACACAGGCAGGGACTTTGGAACACATTTTTATTGATTCTTGGATATCTGGAGGAAAAAAATGAATAAGGCAGCTTATCAGATTGTAAGTGACGGGTCGCTTGATCTGCCCTCAGAGCTTACGGCTGAGAAAAATATTATGGTAGTACCGTTTTATGTATCCTTTGATGAAGTAAATTATAAGAAAGAGATGGAAGAAATCGGAGTGAGGGAATTCTATCAGCAGATGGTAGACAATCCCAAGGTGTATCCGAAATCCTCCATGCCGTCAGTACAGGATTATGCGGATGTTTTCATGCCGCTCGCGGAGGAAAATATACCCGTCATCTGTATCTGCATTACAACGAAATTCAGCGGCTCCATGCAGTCAGCACTGAATGCCAGGGAACTGGTTCTGGAGACATATCCGAAGGCACAGATTACGGTTCTCGATGCAACCGTGAATACCGTGCTGCAGGGTCTGTTTGTGCTGGAGGCTGCGCGGATGCGTGATGCCGGCATGGGATATGAGGAGACGATACAGCGTCTGGAGGAAATTAAAGGAACGGGAAGAATCTTTTTTACGATTGGCGATATGGAGTATTTAAAGCATGGAGGAAGAATCGGTAAGCTGACAGGAGTCGCAGCCTCAGTTTTGGGAATACGTCCGCTGATTACACTGAAGGAGGGAGAGATTTTTCCGTCAGGAATAGCAAGGAGCCGCAAAAAGTCGATGGAGAAGGTCATAGAGCTTCTTAAACAATATCTTCAGGAATGTCAGGCGGACAGGAAGGAATACAGACTGTGTATCGGCTATGGCTATGATTATGAGGAAGCCTGTGCATTTCGTGAGCATGCGCTGGAAGAACTGGGTGAAGCGTGGCATACAGAGGATATACCGATATATCAGATTGGGGCAACGATTGGTGTTCATACCGGACCATATTCGATAGGATTTGGAATCATAAAGAGAGCGTTTGCGAAGCATATATCGTGTGCAGATGCAGAAAGGTGAAAGAGAATATGAAGTATGAAATTATTGGTTCAACAATGCCGGCAGTGGAGGTAACCTTAAGTGCGGGGGAAGCCATGTATACACAGTCGGGTGGAATGGCATGGCAGACAGAAGGAATCGCAATGGAGACCAATACCAAGGGAGGATTGATGAAGGGACTTGGCAGAATGTTAGCCGGTGAGTCCCTGTTCATGGCGACCTACAAGGCAGAGCGTGAGGGTGCGATGGTGGCGTTTGCTTCAACGGTTCCGGGTGAAATCGTTCCGGTTGATGTGACGCAGCTTCAGTTAATCTGCCAGAAGGGAGCGTTTCTGTGTGCAGAAGAGGGAGTAGTGGTTAATACTGTACTGACAAAGAAATTTTCCAGCGGGCTTGTAGGCGGTGAGGGCTTTATCCTGCAGGAACTGGCAGGAAGCGGTACAGCATTTCTCGAAATTGACGGTGACAAGATAGTGAAGGAGCTGGCACCGGGCGAGGTGCTTAAGGTAGACACCGGAAATGTGGTAGCATTTGAGAAATCAGTGTCCTACGAGGTGGAGACAGTAAAGGGACTGAAAAATATCTTTCTCGGCGGCGAGGGGCTGTTTCTCACAAGACTGGTTGGACCGGGAAAGGTAATCTTATAGACACAGAATTTTGCAGAATTTACAGGAAGAGTGGCTGCACGAATTCCGTCCAAGTAAAATGCAGTACATAGCGGGCAGCACATGGTCAGTGCTGCCCGCTGCTGTATATCATGGATTTGGGCTTTTGACACGGTAAGCATTCTTGAGTTTATAAAAAGAGAGGGATTTATGAAAAGGTTAAAAATATGTATCATAGCGGCGGTGGCTCTGCTGACCGCCTGCGGAAAGGGAGGTACGAAGGAAGCGATGATGATAACGGGAGGTCAGGAATATATCTATGCACCTCATGCAGGTGAGGTGGCCTGCACGGCGCCTTTTGTGGTGACGGCAGGGGGTAGCGTGCAGGAGGCAGCATGGAGGATTTTAAGCTCTGCGGCTGGTGTTTCTATTGACGACAACGGAGTTGTCACTATCACGGATGCTTATGTTGCCGGAGATATCAACGGTACAGATATCGTGATTCAGGCTGTAGTAAATGGTAATGCCGGGGAGGCAGTGACTGCCGCCTTGCATGTGAGGGAGGCAAAGAGAGCAGCTTCCTTTGACATTGTCCTGCCGGACAGTATCAAAAAGGGCGAATGGGCGGATATTTCTCTGGAAAACTGCGTCGACCAGTATGGCGAGCCGATGGAAGCACCCGACTGGGATGAGGTTCGCTGGGAATTCAGCCAGGAAAGCTTTTCTGTGGAGGACGGGAAGCTCTGGGCAAGAATGAAGGTGAAGGGAGAAGCCTTTGAAGCCGTGTGCGCTACGGTAGACGGTGTCACAGTGGAGAAACGGTTTATTGTTCACAGTCAGGAGGAGTATGTGCCGACAGCAGAGACTCTTGAGCAGCTTTCACAGGCGCAGATTAAGATTCTGCGGGAGATAGATTTTACTCAAAAAACAGAAGTAGATGCGGGTGCGTACGTCTATGTGAATGAGAAGGCTGCCGGACTTACGGAGCTTAGTGTGGATGTGAAGGGGCTGGTAAGCTGCGGGACCAATACAGATTATCAGGTCACAGTGCGCCATACGGATGGAAGCATAACTGCGGAGGACAGAAAAGCAGATGCAGATGGAATGCTGCAGCTTGTCCTGCAGGACGCCGAAGCGGTGGAGGTATCTCCGGTGCTTCGGTTCAGCTTGGGAAAATGTACACAGGATGAGGCAGAGGGCTATATGCACATAGGTGCCGATGAGAAATACACCGGACAGGAGCCTGCGGGCTTCTATGGCATCGTGCTGGAAATGGCGGGCGGTATCAATCTGTGTGATGAGAGCGGCATGTTTGTGATGACATTGCCGGACGGGTTTTACAGTATTAAAATCACTAAGCCAAAGTCAGGAACAGGGCGTTCCTCTGTGCTGATTAACGGAGCTTCACAGGGCACGAATGTGGGGAATCCGGGAACAGGCGGCAGAACCGGTGTGACGCCGTATACTTACGCTATGGAGGATGTCCTGGTGGAAGGCGGCACAGCCAGAATTTCCTTAGGTGAGAAGGATTTCTCACTGGCAGCGGTGGAGGTTAGAAGGACGCCGGAGATAGCGGAACGCCGGGTACATATCTATATCGGCGGCGATTCCACAGTCAGCAATTACTTTCCCATCGAAGAGTCAGAGCCGGAGCCGGGACGGTTCCAGACCGGCTGGGGTCAGGTGTTTGCCCAGTATCTGACGGAGGAAAATGTGGTGACGAATATCGCCGGAGGCGGTACTTATGCGAAGAGCTGGTACGAGATGGCTTTTTCCGGTGTGATACAGAACGGACAGCCGGGCGATTATTTTATTCTGCAGGCAGGTATCAATGACCGTACCTACAGCAGCATTGACGAAATGGTACAGTATCTCACCTGTATGATTGACGAGTGTCAAAAGAAGGGCATTACCATAATCCTTGCCACTGCGATGCAGTCACCGAAGTTCTGGAAGGATGCAAACGGCGTGGAGCTTCCTGAATTTGGAAAGCCTGAGGGCAGCGGTCTGGCAGCTTTCATGGAGGCTATCAGGAAGCTTTCGAAGGAAAAACAGGTATTTCTGGTGGATACCGGCGAGCTTACAGGGGAATGGTATTCTGTCGTAGGAAGAAGCTATGTGGCGCAGAACTATCATCTGTATAATAAGGAAACAAGCGTGGAGGAGGATACGCTGCATCTGTCCTATCATGGAGCGCTGAAGGTGGCAGAGCTGATAGCGACGTCGTTAGCCGGGCAGCAGAGCCAGGGGACAAAGGACGGACAGGGGAGTACACTGGACGGACTGTCCTTCAATCCGCTTGTCACCTATGAAGTAAAGCATAAGGACAGCACGGGTAATGAGGTTACGACGGAGGTCACTGGAGTACAGGCAGTTTATGAGAGGTATGGGGAGATGAAATGAATCCAGAGAAAAAATCACAAAAGCCAGTCGTGGATGAATACTATGTGCGTCCGCAGGCGGCATGGGAGCAGAGGAAAGCTGCCTATAATACCCGCCAGACTGTATATATCTATGGCACCACAGGAACAGGCAAGACCTCCTTTGTGGCGGACTTCCTTGCCAGAAAAAGATACCATTATTTCTCGGTGTCCGATATTGGAATTGCTGAGATATCCGGGATGGTGGCGGAGAAAACGGATACCGCGAATGAAAAAGCGAATGCGCAGACGATTCTTGTGATAGACGAGTTGCATTTGCTCGAAACGCAGGAGGATAGAAATGCCTGTGAGCAACTGATTGAGGAGCTGAGTAGTAGAAAGGATGTATGGCTGATTCTGGTTTCCAGAGCTCCGGTGCCGAAATGGTTAAAACCTGTTTTCGTCCGTTATATTTTCGTGACAATTGGGGAAGAAAAGCTGTGTCTGACAGAAAAGGAGCAGGAAAGCTATCTGGAGAAATGGGAGCTGTTTCCTACGGAAGCTGCGTGTAAAAGAATACGGGAATGGGGATATGGGAATCCCTTATATCTTCGTATTGTGGCGATGAAGCTTAAGAGCATTTCGGAGGCAGATGCTGCAGGGAAGAGGGAAGATGCGGAACTCCGTGCCATCGAGGAATCCAGAACGGAGCTGTGGGATTACGTTGAAGTCCATGTGTATGATCAATGGAGCGTGGAGCTGCAGGAATTTCTGGAGGCAATATCCATAGTCGAACAGTTTGATTTGCAGATGGCGCAGCAGATTACAAAGAAAAAGGATGCAGGAAAGCTGATTCAGAAGGCACAGGAAGCGGGGAATTTCCTGATGGAACGCAGGGAGAACGAAAGGAGTATGTATGAGCTGATAATTCCTATGAAGTATTCCATGCGCCGGAGGCTTTCTGCGAAATATTCACAGGATTACATAAAGGATTTGTATTACAGTGCCGGAAGCAGCTATGAGATGGAAGGAAATGTGCGGGAAGCACTCAGAATGTATGAAATGTGCCATAATGATGAGGGAATTTCCCGGATATTGATTGAAAACGCGCGAAGAAATCCGGCAGCGGGAGATTATTTTGAACTGAAACACTATTATCTGGTACTTCCAGAAGAAAAGATAAAGGAAAGCGTGGAGCTGATGGCTGGTATGAGTATGCTGCAGTCTATGCTTTTAAATGAAGAAGAAAGCGAGCGCTGGTATCAGGAGCTTCTTGCCTATGCAAAGGAAAAGACAGGAGGTATGAAAAGGGCAGCAGAAACCATGCTTTTGTATCTGGACATCGCCCTGCCTCACAGGGGAAGCATTCGGATGACAGACCTGTTAAAGCGGGCTGGAATACTTTTGACGGACAGAAGGATGGTTTTGCCGGAGCTCTCCGTTACCAGCAATCTGCCATCCATGATGAATGGAGGAAAAGATTTCTGTGAATGGAGCAGGAAGGATAAGGAGTTAGCAAAGACGATTGAAAAGGTTGTAACCCTCGTCCTTGGAAAATATGGAAAAGGTCTGATAAACCTTGCCCTTGCAGAAAGCTTTTTTGAAAAGGGCGGGGATGATTACGAAGTTGCGTCTCTTGCAAACAGCGGAAGAATGCAGGCAGAAAGCGGCGGAAAGGTGGAGCAGGTCTTTGTGGCAGTAGGAATTCTGACACAGCTATCCATTTTAAATAACCGTATGGCAGATGCCGTGGATATGCTGGAAAGCTTCAGACAGGTGGCAGATCAGAAAGCACCAAAACTTCTGCCGAATATCATTGCCATGTCGGTAAGAATGGATTTGTATACAGGCAGGAACAGTGGAGCATATCAGTGGATGGAGGAAGCCCCTGATGAAGACGCAGAGTTTAATGGTATGGAACGGTACCGGTATCTGACTAAGGCGCGGGTGTATCTGGCAGCCGGACGTAAGGAACGGGCGCTGCTTTTATTAGATAAGATGCGTTTCTATGCAGAAAAAATGCACAGAACCTACATAAGTATAGAAGTAATGATACTGATAGCCATCGCAAAGTACCGCATGGGCAGGGACGGTTGGCAGGATACGCTGCAGGAAGCGGTAACAAGGGCAGAGGATTACCATTTCGTGAGGATTCTTACAAGAGAAGGCGCAGCACTCTGGGAGCTTTTGAAGGCTGGCACGGTTACATGGCAGAATCAGGCATTTAAAAAGCAGGTCATGGAGGAATGTGAAAAAATGGCGGACTTTTATCCGGCTTACTTGAAGGAAAAGCAGGAGGGAAATGTATTTCTGAGCGATAAGGCACTGAAAATTCTGCGGCTTCAGGCGGAAGGTATGTCTGTGGAAAAAATTGCAGAGCAGCTTGGACTGTCCAAAGCGGGAGTGAAATATTACAATCAGGAAACCTATAAAAAGTTAGGTGTAAACAACAAGGCTGCCGCGGTGACAGAAGCGAGAAACAGAAGGCTGTTATAAAGCGGGAGGATATTAGAAATTTTGTATTGACATTCCCGTGCAAAGCTTTTATAATATTACTAATTTCACATACTGACATAAAAGCAATGACGAGGAGGAGTACATAGGTTTCCGCAAGCCAAGAGAGAAGATGGCAGGTGTAAATCTTCGTGAGGAAGGTATGGAAGTAGCCTCTGAGCTTCGAAGCTGAACAGATACGGGAAGAGTTCCTATTAAGCTTCGACGGATTTCCGCCGTTAGAGGGAAGCGGTATCGGAGCAATCCCGTACCGGGTGAGTGCAGGAAACTGAATTTAGGTGGTACCACGGACAGAATTGTTCGCCCTAAGTTATCGAAAGATAGCTTAGGGCGTTTCGTTATTCTTTGGTTATCTGAGAGATGTGTCTGACGGAAAGACACATAGCATGATATTAGGAAAGGGGAAAGAAAGATGAATTACAAGGTAGCAGTCATTTCCGGTGACGGTATCGGACCGGAGATAGTAAGAGAAGCAAGAAAAGTGCTGGATGCAGTGGCAAAAAAATACGGACACAGCTTTCAGTATACGGATGTCTTAATGGGAGGAGCTTCCATTGATGTGCATGGCATACCGCTTACCGACGAGGCGATTGCAGCATGTAAGAGCGCAGATGCTGTACTGATGGGTTCCATCGGCGGCAATACCACCACTTCACCATGGTATAAGCTTCCGCCGGAGAAAAGACCTGAGGCAGGACTGTTAAAGCTCCGTAAATCCCTGAATTTATTTGCTAATTTAAGACCTGCATTATTATATAATGAATTAAAGGGTGCATGCCCGTTAAAGGATGAGGTTATCGGCAGCGGCTTCGACATGATGATTATGAGAGAGCTGACCGGCGGTCTGTATTTCGGAGAGCGAAAGACCGTAGAGGAAAACGGTGTCCGCAAGGCATACGATTCCCTGACCTATGATGAGAATGAAATCAGAAGAATCGCAAAGCGTGGTTTTGATATTGCGATGAAGAGAAAGAAGAAGGTCACAAGCGTCGACAAGGCGAATGTACTGGATTCCTCCAGACTCTGGAGAAAGGTAGTCGAGGAAGTCGCAAAGGATTACCCGGAGGTCACTCTGGAGCATATGCTGGTAGATAACTGTGCGATGCAGCTTGTGAAAGACCCGGCGCAGTTCGACGTCATTCTTACAGAGAATATGTTCGGCGATATCTTATCTGACGAAGCCAGCATGATTACCGGCTCTATCGGTATGCTTGCTTCTGCCAGCTTAAATGATACAAAATTCGGCTTATATGAGCCAAGCGGCGGTTCTGCACCGGATATTGCCGGACAAAATATCGCAAATCCGATTGCAACGATTCTTTCCGCAGCCATGATGCTTCGTTTCTCCTTTGATTTGGATAAGGAGGCGGATGCGATTGAAAAAGCGGTACAGCAGGTTCTGACAGAGGGCTACCGCACCGGCGATATTATGTCAGAGGGCTGCAAAAAGGTAAATACAAACGAAATGGGCGATTTAATCGCAGAAAGAGTATAGGAGGTTAGTATTATGAGAAGTGATTCTGTAACAAAGGGCATGCAGCAGGCACCACACCGTT
>JAGANQ010000002.1 GCA_017624115.1 Lachnospiraceae bacterium | reverse complement strand
GTTTTATACCATCGACGGCATCAAGATTGGTAAGGAAATCGGTCTTGGCGGACGTATCAATACCGTACTTCAGGCAGCTTTCTTCAAGCTTGCTAATGTTATCCCAGTTGAGGATGCAGTGAAGTACATGAAGGATGCTGCAACTGCTACCTATGGCAGAAAGGGTGACGCTGTCGTTGCCATGAACCATGCAGCTATTGACAGAGGTATTCAGGACGTTGTAGAAATCAAAATTCCAGAGAGCTGGAAGACGGCCGTTGATGATGATATGTCTCTGAAGGCTTCCGGTGACAGACAGGATGTTGTAGATTTCGTTAATAATATTCAGATTCCGATTAATGCGCAGGAGGGCAATAAGCTGCCTGTATCCGCATTTAAGGATTATGTAGACGGTTCCACACCATCCGGTGCTTCCGCATTTGAAAAGCGTGGTGTGGCAGTCGATATTCCGAAGTGGATTCCAGAAAATTGTATCCAGTGTAATTTCTGTTCCTATGTATGTCCTCATGCAGTTATTCGTCCGGCAGTGATGACAGAGGAGGAGAAGAATCAGGCACCGGAGGGTATGAAGTTTAAGCCGATGACAGGTATGCCGGGTTATTACTTTGGTGTTACAATCTCTGCTTTAGACTGTACCGGATGTGGTTCCTGTGCAAATGTATGTCCTGGTATGAAGGGCAACAAGGCTCTTGCTATGGATTCTCTGGAAGCAAACAGACATGAGCAGGAAATCTTCACATACGGTCAGTCCCTTCCAATCAAGCAGGAGGTTCTTGACAAGTTCAAGCCTTCTACAGTAAAAGGAAGCCAGTTTAAACAGCCGCTCTTAGAGTACTCAGGAGCATGTGCAGGCTGTGGTGAGACACCTTATGCGAAGCTTGTAACACAGTTATTCGGTGACAGAATGTATATTGCAAATGCAACAGGATGTTCCTCTATCTGGGGTAACTCCTCACCTTCCACACCTTATACTGTTAATAAGGAAGGCAAGGGTCCTGCATGGGCAAACTCTTTATTCGAGGATAATGCAGAGTTCGGATATGGTATGTTCCTTGCACAGCGTGCGATGAGAACCGCATTGAAGGCTAAGGTTGCAGAATTAAATGAAATAACAGAAAAGGATTACGTAAAGGAAGCATGTACAGCATACCTTGATAGCTTCGATTGCGGCGCAGCAAACGGAGAGGCTACTGCAAAATTAGTGGCAGCTCTCACAAAGAGCGCAGAGGAAAGCGGATGTGAGAAGGCTAAGGCTATCTTAAAGGATGCCGATATGCTGTCCAAGAAGTCACAGTGGATTTTCGGCGGTGACGGTTGGGCATATGACATCGGATTCGGCGGTGTTGACCATGTAATCGCAAGCGGCAGAGATGTCAATGTTATGGTATTTGATACAGAGGTTTACTCCAATACAGGCGGACAGTCCTCCAAGTCTACACCGACAGGTGCGATTGCACAGTTCGCTGCAGGCGGTAAGGAAGTAAAGAAGAAGGATCTGGCACAGATTGCTATGAGCTATGGTTACGTATATGTAGCACAGATTGCTATGGGTGCTGATTATAATCAGTGTATCAAGGCAATTTCCGAGGCTGAAAGCTATCCGGGTCCGTCTATCATCATCGCTTATGCTCCATGTATCAACCATGGCATCAAGGGCGGTATGACAATTTCCCAGACAGAGGAGAAGAATGCAGTACAGGCCGGTTACTGGCATCTGTTCCGTTTTGACCCTCGTCTTAAGGCAGAAGGCAAGAATCCATTCCAGTTGGATTCTAAGGAGCCTACCGCAAACTATCAGGATTTCTTAAAGAATGAGGTTCGTTACAGCTCCCTGGTACGTTCTAATCCAGAGAGAGCAGCAGAGCTCTTCGATAAGGCTGAGAAGGTTGCTAAGGAGAAATATGAGTATCTGTTAAAGCTTTCCAAACTGTATGATGTAGAATAACAGATATTAAAAAAATACAATTATAGTGGGCGGCATAGTCGAAAGGCTATGCCGCCTTTACTGTCCGCTTTGTTTTTCATTGAAAAATCCAGTGAAATGTGATAGACTAGGGAACGCAGTACAGATGGACTGTATGAAAGAGGGATTGAAAACAAAATGAAAATCTGTATAAAAAAATTAAAAGACAGTATAAAATACATATGCGTAAATCCGTATGTGTTCTGCCTTTTACTTGGTTTTATGCTGAACTGCGGAGTGGAATTGCTGAGCAGAAAGTCAGTGGTATCAGTGGTGTCGTATCTTACGGACAGACCGGTAATATTTTTATATAACAGTCTGGCAATTGCTCTGACTGTATCGTTTGCATTGCTTACCAGGCGAAGAGTGTTTGGATTTGCGCTACTGTCAATCATGTGGCTGGTCACAGGTGTGGCGAACAGTATCCTGCTTGTCTTTCGCACAACGCCTTTTACAGCGGCAGACCTGTTAGTCATAGAATCGGCACTGGCAGTTCTTGACAGCTATATGTCCGCGATGCAGATAGCTCTGCTGGGCATCGGTGTAATACTGCTGCTGATTCTTATAGCTGTGGTGTTTAAGAAGGCACCAAAAAGAAAGGAACCGATTTCGTACCGTAATGTAATATGCTATATAGGCGGATTATTTCTGGCAGTATATTTTTCCACACTTGCCGGCATGGAGTCGGGAGTGCTCGCCAGCCGCTTTGGCAATATCGGAGCGGCATATATGGAGTATGGTTTTCCGTACTGCTTCGGAAACAGCCTGTTTAATACCGGTATCACCAGACCTGCTGATTATTCAGAACAGATAGTAGACGAACTGATTGCGGCAGTAGAAAAGCCGATAGAGCATTCATCCTATCCTATAGTGGAGAAAGAGCAGACAGAGCAGGAGAAGCCTAATATTATTTTTTTGCAGCTGGAGTCATTTTTTGACCCTTCGCGTATAAAAGGCGTAGAGTTTTCTGAAAATCCGCTGCCGAATTTTACGCGTCTTAAAAAAGATTATACATCGGGATATTTAAGCGTACCTTCTGTTGGTGCAGGAACTGTGAATACGGAATTTGAGATTATTACCGGTATGAATCTGGATTTTTTCGGACCGGGTGAGTACCCGTATAAGACAGTACTTAAGGAAACAACCTGCGAGAGCATAGCTTATAATTTAAGGGAAGAAGGCTATAAGAGCCATGTGATACATAATAATGACGGAACCTTTTATGAGCGTAATGTGGTACTGCCGCAGCTTGGCTTTGACAGCTTTACTTCGTTGGAATACATGATGCCGGATGAATTTACCTATGCAGGCTGGGCGAAGGATAAGGTATTGATACCGGAAATCCGCAAGTCTTTAAGGAGTACAAAGGAGCAGGATGTAATCTATGCGATTTCGGTACAGGGACATGGAAGCTATCCGACAGAAGAAATGGAGAATCCGGCTGTTAAGGTAGCTGGTTTCAGGGAAAATAACAGCTTTGAGTATTATGTTAATCAGCTTTATGAAATGGATGCCTTTATCGGTGACTTAATCCAGATGCTTCAGGAATACCCGGAACGGGTGATTCTGGTTATGTATGGTGACCATCTGCCCGGCTTTGAGCTTTCGGAAGAGGAGCTGACAAACGGTGATATTTATCAGACGGAATATGTTATCTGGGATAACTGCAGCCTCGCGAAAAAGGATAAGAATCTGGAATCATATCAGCTGTCCGCCTATGTAATGGAGCAGGCAGGCTTCCACAATGGTATTCTTACTAAATATCATCAGTCCTTTGCAGGAGAGAGCAATTATCTGGAGGGTCTGGAGCTTTTGCAGTATGATATCCTGTATGGAGACAGAGAGGTTTATGATGGGGAAAATCCGTATGAGCCGACGCAGATGGTAATGGGAACGGAGAAAATTACTGTTAATAAAGTCAGTGCGGAGGAGAAGCTCTGTCGTGTACAGGGAGGCAACTTTACACCGTACAGTCATGTGGCAATAAACGGTAAATTTGCAGATACGGAGTATGTAAACCGTTATACTCTGGTGATTCGAGAAAAGCTGGAGGATGGCGACATCATTACTGTTCATCAGGCAGGTAAGGATTCCGTGAGCCTGAGTCAGACAAAGGAATATGTGTATCATGTAAACTAGCAGCATAATAGAATTGAGGCAAATATGGAAAGAATAAAAAAGCTCCCCTTCATGGTGAAGGGAATTATTGTAGTTATAACGGCGGCAGTACTGGTTTTTGCAGCAGCACTGGGGCTGCGTGTACTGGAGGAAAAACAGCAGAAGCCACGGGTGATAAAGGCACTTGCAGAGCTGGTATCGGAAGCTGCGGAAGACAAGTACAGTATGGAAGGCTTCTTTCATCTGCTGGATAGCGGAAAGCTTACTCATACAGGGGATATCACAGTTACAGACATAGACGAGGCTTTGATTCCAAAGCAGTATCGTTTTATGACACCGTATCTCCGTCATGCCTCTTTGGAGTTTACCGTGAATAAGGATGATTTGAACCGACAAGCAGATTTTCAGGCAGAAGCGGTATTAAAGGAAAATATGACAGTGAGAGCAGACGGTTATCTGGATGATACTGCATGTACGGTGCGCGTGCCGGATTTCCATGAGCGTTATCTGACCTTTTCGCCGGATAATTTGAAGAAACAGTATGAAGCTTCGTTACTCTATAGCGTGTTTGGCGACAGTCTCTCCTTGCCGGAGCAGAATCTGGCAGACTATGTGTTTACGGGTGCCGAGTCCGAAGTGAGTGAGGAAAAAGAAGCATTAAGCATGAGTTTTTCTGACTGTCTCGAGCTTGCCAGGACGATGTATGAAAAGATTACGGTATCTAAGACAGAGAAAAAGGAGGATATCCTCTGGAATGGTAATTATGAGAGCTGTACAGCTTATGAAATGATTGTGCCGACAGAGATTTTTAATCAGTTTTTCAGGGACACTGTGTGGGAAAGAAGCGGTCATACGGTCGTGCTGGAGGAGGAAGAACTGCCGATGCTTATCTATTTAAGCAGCAGTAAAAGGCTTCTTAAGCTGGAGCTTGAGGCAAATGTTTTCGTGGATGGAACGCGGGTTCCTTCAGAGCTGGTATTTTATCCGAAGGGTGTAGAGAATGCCTGGGACAGTGTACTTTTGGAGCTTGAAATTACATGGGACGATATTATCTATGGTATAGACCTGGTGTGCAGCAATGAGTTTTCGGACATGGAGCGCATTCTTCATACGAAGGTTTCTTTGACGCAGCCATATATTACGGAGCTGGTTGATATGGATATAAGATATGAGCCTAAGACGGGAGCGGCTGAAATTGATTTTGTATGTAAGACACCGATGCTCTCTATGGATGGTTTCTACGGCATAGAGCCGTTGTCAGATGCGATTGAGAAGCCCCAGGATGCTGTTGCTGTATTTGATATGAATTTATTTGATATTCTGAAATTTACAAATGAGATTAACTGGAGCTTCTTTAAAAAACAGGAATAATATCTGCCGGGGCGGACTACATTTATAGTAAGAAGCCAATAGCAGGGGTTTTCGCTGATGAAGAGAATACTAACATATTTACTTGTTCTGATAATCATGCTGCAGACAGTTCTGCCTGCTGTGGCTGCAGAAGGAGAACAGCTGCCTACGGCAGATCTCGGAATTACTTCGGCAGCCGCCATATTGATGGAAGCGTCCACAGGTACGGTGCTGTATGAGAAAAATGCGGACCAGGCATTAAGCCCGGCGAGCATCACAAAGATTATGACACTGATTCTGATTTTCGATGCGCTAGAATCAGGACAGATTACGCTGGATGAAGAGGTGACAACGAGTGCCTATGCAAAATCAATGGGAGGCTCGCAGGTGTTTCTGGAGGAAGGCGAAAAGCAGACAGTAGAAACAATGATAAAATGTATCGTTGTTGCGTCCGGCAATGATGCCTCTGTGGCGATGGCAGAGCATATCTGCGGCAGTGAAACAGAATTTATCAACCGTATGAATGCACGTGCGCAGGAACTGGGAATGACCTCGACCCATTTTGAGGACTGCTGCGGACTGACAGATTCAACGACACATCTGACCTCAGCGAGGGATGTAGCTCTGATGTCGAGAGAGCTGATTACCAGATATCCTCAGATTCACCAGTATTCTACTATATGGATGGAAAATATCACCCATGTGACCGATAAGGGAAGCAGCGAGTTCGGGCTTGCCAATACCAATAAGCTGTTAAAACAGTATGAATGGTGCAATGGTCTGAAAACAGGAAGCACCAGTCTTGCAAAATATTGTCTGTCTGCGACTGCAGAAAAGGATGGGATTAAGCTGATTGCCGTGATTATGGCAGCACCGGATTACAAAATCCGCTTTGCTGAGGCGAAGAGTCTGCTCCAGTACGGTTACGGCATCTGTAAGCTGTACCATGATGAAAATACGGATATTTTGCCGGAGGTAAGAATTCAGGGCGGTGTGAAGGACTATGCATCGATATCTTACGAGGGAGAATTCTCTTATCTGAGTACGGATGGCACCGATGTTTCGGGCATAACCAAGGAGCTTGTGCTGGAGAAAGGCGTAAAGGCTCCGGTACAGCAGGGCGGTACTGCGGGAAGGGCAGTCTATTATCTGAATGGAACAGAAATCGGAAGTGTTCCGCTGTTATTTAAGGAATCGGTGGAAAAAGCCGGATTTTTGGATTATTTAAAAAAAGCCTTTCAAAGTTTTCTGATTTAGTTTATACTGTTATCGTGGCAGAAATAGTCTGCTAAAATTAAAGAAGAATTGGGGAAAGCAATGAATCCTTATATCCTTGTTATAACCGGTCTGACCGTGTGCCTTGTAGCAGCTCTTGTGCTGTTTCATCTGGAAACGAAACGTTTTATTGTGAAAAAATATCATATAGCCTCGCCAAAGCTGCCGCAGGCATTTGCAGGTACAAAGCTGGCTCTGATTTCTGATCTTCATAATAAGGTGTACGGAAAGGAAAATGAGAAGCTTCTTTCAGCCATAGAGCAGGAGAAGCCGGATTATATCCTGATTGCCGGAGATATGCTGGTTGCTAAGCCGAGAAAAGACTTTTCTGTATCAGTCGAATTCCTGCGGGCAGTTTCAGCCCGATATCCCGTGTATTACAGCTATGGAAATCACGAGTGCAGATTGAAGGAAAAGAAAGAACGTTATGGAGACATGGGCAGGCAGTATGAGCAGGCGATTGCCGGTCTGCCGCTTCATATGCTGCATAACCAAAGGATGCGGATCGAGAAAGCGGATGCTTTTATCTGGGTTTATGGTCTGGAAATTGCACATGAATATTATTACCGTCTGAAGAATTATAAAATGACAGGAAATTACCTCAATAAAAAGCTGGGGAAAAAGCCGGAGGAATACAGCATTTTGATTGCACATAATCCGTCTTATTTTCCGGCATATGCACAGTGGGGTGCAGACCTTGTGGTGTCAGGACATAATCATGGCGGAATTGCCAGAGTGCCGTTCCTTGGCGGAGTGATTGACCCTACGCTGCACCTTTTTCCGAAATATGACCGGGGGGTTTTCACAGAAAATGAGACACAGATGGTGCTGAGCGCCGGAACCGGAAGCCACAGTCCGAATTTCCGTGCCTTTAATCCTCCGGAGCTGGTTATGATTACACTGGACAGAAAGGAACCCTGCGAATGAGTATAGCAGTGAAGCTTGAAGCATTTGAAGGTCCGCTGGACCTTCTGCTTCACCTGATAGAGAAGAACAAAGTAAATATCTATGATATTCCGATAGTGGAAATTACCGAACAGTATCTTTCCTATGTCAGTACGATGGACAGGCAGGATTTGAACGTAGTCAGTGAATTTCTGGTAATGGCAGCTACGCTGATTGATATCAAATCCCGTATGCTTCTTCCGAAGGAGGTTAATGAGGAGGGTGAGGAAATCGACCCGAGACAGGAGCTGGTGGAACGTCTTCTGGAATATAAGAAGTTTAAGTACATAGCAGAGGAATTGAAAGATAAACAGACAGACGCAGAAAAATATATGTTCAAGCCGGAGACACTGCCGCCGGAGGTAGCGAAATATGAGGAGCCGGTGGATATAGAAAAGCTTCTGTCTGATGTGACGCTAAAGCAGCTTCATGCTGTTTTTCAGTCGGTTATGAAGCGGCAGTCAGATAAGATAGACCCGGTTCGAAGCAAGTTCGGCAGGATAGAAAAGGATGAAGTAAGTCTGCCGGAAAAAATGGCTTATATAGAGGAATTTTCCAGAAGCTGTACAAGCTTCAGCTTTCGCGCTCTGCTTGGCAGCCAGAGCACAAAGATGGAGGTTATCGTGACCTTCCTCGCGGTTTTGGAATTGATTAAGGTCAGTAAAATAAGAATAGAGCAGGATAGGATTTTTGATGATATCCGTATCTATGCCATGGGAGAATAGGAATGGAACAGTTCGAATTAAAGCAGACAGAGGCAGCGATAGAGGCGATTTTATTCACAATGGGAAACTCTGTGGAGCTTTCCCGCATTGCAGCTGCCATCGGACATGATGAGGACACAACAAAACGTCTGATTCATAATATGATGGACAAGTATCAGCATGAGGACAGGGGCATCCAGATTATTGAGCTGGAGGATGCGTTTCAGATGTGCACCAAAAAAGAAATGTATGAGTATCTGATTCGTGTGGCGAGTACGCCAAAGAAGCAGGTGCTGACAGATGTACTGCTGGAGACACTTTCCATTATTGCCTACAAGCAACCGGTGACAAAGCTGGATATTGAGAAAATTCGTGGTGTAAAATGTGACCATGCGGTCAATAAGCTTGTAGAGTATAATCTGGTGTGCGAGGCAGGACGCCTGGATGCTCCGGGACGGCCGATTTTATTTGCAACGACAGAGGAATTCTTAAGAAGCTTCGGGGTAAGCTCCCTGGATGAGCTGCCGCATGTAAAGCAGGATAAGCTTGATGAGTTCAAACACGAAGCTGAGGAGGAGGCACAGCTTTCTCTGGATGTGTAAAAAGCCTAGATGGTGCAGATGCCGCATACATAAAAAAAGAGTTTGTTTCATATATTTCACGGAAGATATAAATTTGTGAGATGGCTATGAAGAAATGGATAACAGCTTTGCTGGTAATGACTTTACTGGTTCAGTGCGTGACAGGAGTGTGTCTGGCGGATGAACCAAAGGAGAGCGAACTTTACGCCCGGTCTGCGGTACTTATGGATGCGGATTCCGGGCGTGTTTTATATGAAAAAAACGGATATCAGCAGATGCCGATGGCGAGTACGACGAAGATTATGACCTGTATTCTGGCACTGGAATATGGGAATCTGTCGGATGTCGTGACCGCCTCCGCAAATGCGGCCGCCCAGCCGAAGGTTCATCTGGGGATGAGAAGCGGTCAGCAGTATAAGCTGGAGGATTTATTGTACTCGCTGATGCTGGAGTCGCATAATGACAGTGCTGTGGCGATTGCTGAGCATATCGGCGGCAGCGTGGAGGGCTTTGCTGAACTGATGAACCAGAAAGCAAGGGATTTGGGATGTATGGATACCTGCTTTATCACGCCTAACGGTCTGGATGCCACGAAGACAGTAAACGGTGAAACGCAGGTACATTCTACAACAGCGAGAGACCTGGCGCGGATTATGAAATACTGTATCAGTGAGTCGGAGAAATCAGCGGAATTTCTAACTATTACAAGAACTGTGGACAGAAGCTTTTCCAGTGTGGACGGAAAGAGTACATACAGTGTGAACAACCATAACGCCTTTCTAAATATGATGGACGGTGCACTGTCCGGTAAGACCGGATTTACTGCCAATGCCGGTTATTGCTATGTGGGGGCATTGACAAGGGATGGAAAGACCTATATTGCTGCGCTGCTCGCCTGCGGCTGGCCGAATAATAAGACCTATAAGTGGAGTGATATGAGGAAGCTGATGAATTATGGTCTGGTTAATTTTACATATCAGGACATCTGGCAGGACATTGAGCTTCCAAGGCTTACCGTGAAGAATGCCATACCGGAAAACGGACAGTTATATGCAGATACCAGTGTGGAGCTTACGATTGACGGTGAAGCTTCTCTAAAGGTGCTGATGGGAAAAGAGGAAAAGGTCGAGGTGTCTTTATCGCTGCTGCCGGAGCTTTCGGCACCGTTTGAGGCGGGAAGCCAGGTGGGAAGGGTAGTGTATCGTCTGCATGGAGAGGTGTTGAAAAGCTATCCGGTAGTAACAAAGCAAGGAATGCAGGTGCCGGATTTTGCATGGTATCTTAGATGGGTGAGGGATATTTTTCTTCCGTGACATATGGATAGGTGAAACAATGGATAAATATTGCAGCGAAGGAAGTAAGAATTTAAAACTGAGGAGGGAGATTTTTTATGTACCGCATTATGATTATAGAGGATGATGTGACAATTTCAAAGGAAGTAGCCGGGCATCTGGAAAAATGGGGCTATGAGGTGCATGCCGTGTCTGATTTTGAGCGATTGTATTCCTGTCTTCAGCCGCTGATAATATGAACATCGTCATGGCAATGAATATGGGCGGAGATGATTTCGTGACAAAACCATTTTCACTGGATGTACTGTCAGCCAAGGTGCAGGCGGTACTTCGCAGAAGCTATGAGTCGAGGCAGGGCTGCCTGATTTCATCCGCACTAAGAAAGGACTGGGATATCAACTGACAGAATAGTATAATAATAGAAAATTCAAGGCTGCCGCGAGACGACTCCAAAGATAGATTTGGAAGTTCGCTTTTCGGCAGCCTCACTATTTTGGAGGTAAAGATGGAACAGCAGAAAATCTACGGATACATGAGAGTATCTACCAGGGAACAAAATGAGGACAGGCAGAGACTGGCGCTGCTTGAGGCAGGTGTACCAGAGAGCCAGATTTACATCGACAAACAATCGGGAAAGGATTTTGTAAGACCGCAGTACAGGCGCCTGCTAAAGAAGCTGGACAGTAATTCTGTGCTCTATGTGAAAGAGATTGACAGACTGGGCAGGAATTACGCAGACCTTAATGAACAGTGGCGTATCATTACAAAAGAGAAGGGTGCAGACATTGTGGTGATAGATATGCCGATTCTGGATACCAGAAGGGACAAGAATCTGCTTGGAACATTTATCAGTGATATTGTTCTGGCACTGCTCAGCTATGTGTCAGAAAATGAACGTGTCAATATCAAGCAGAGACAGGCAGAAGGAATTGCGGCTGCGAAAGCAAGGGGTGTAAAGTTTGGCAGACCATCATTGCCGACACCGGACAATTTCATTGAGGTGCACAGAAGATGGAGAGAAGGCTTTATTAGTATGGATGAAGCGGCAGAAGCCTGCAATATGAATTCGAAGACCTTTTACAGCAAGGCGATACAGTACGAAAATAGATGCGCGAACGCTTGTGCGGGAAGAAGGGAGATGGTATAATGGCTGTTGACAGAAAAACCAAGGAGGCAGCAATATGGCGAAGCAAAAATCTATTCCGGCATTATTCTGGCGATATCTTCACGACAGACGGATACCGCTTTTTTTCTATATTTTTACGATATTTATTTTCATGGCAATTTTGACACTGAATCATCTGAATTATTTTTCTGAACTTTTTTATGCGGCAGTTATCAGCGGATTTTTATATCTGCTGTATGGAGTCTGGGATTTTTTTCGCTATGTGAAGCGGTGCCGTCAGCTTGTATCCGTACTGGAAAACCCGGAAGAAATTTACGGCAGACTGTCGGAGACAGGTGATTTATGTTCAGAGCTGTATACAGAAATCATTCAGGAGATGGATGAGCGAAGAAGAAGCCTGATATCCCGGCAGACAGAGCAGGAGAGGGAGCGCAAGGACTATTATGGCATGTGGGTGCATCAGATTAAGACACCGATACAGGCGGCGAGACTTCTGCTGGAGCGCGAGGAGATGAAGAATCTTGAGGCTACGAAGGGACTTGAGGAGGAAATCTTCAAGACAGAGCAGTATGTAGAAATGGTACTGCAGTATCTGCGTTGTCAGAGCATGAGTGATGATATGGTTTTAAAAGAGTATGACATGGCAGCCATCGTGAAAAAAGCAGTGAAGAAGTATGCTTTATTTTTTATTCATAATGGCTTATCCATGAACCTTGGAGATATCGAAGCTACTGTAATAACTGATGAAAAATGGCTCGGCTTTGTGATAGAGCAGCTTCTTTCGAATGCAGTGAAATACACGAAGCAGGGCGGAATTTCCATTTATCTGGACAATTCATGCAGGGAATATCAGGAGCAGGAAATCGATATCTGTCTGGTGATTGAGGACAGCGGAATCGGTATCAGAGAAGAGGATTTGCCGCGTATTTTTGAAAAGGGCTTTACCGGCTTTAACGGACGCATGGATAAGAAATCAACGGGTATCGGACTGTATCTGTGCAGGGAAATCTTAAATAAGCTGGCAGTACCTGTCCGCGTAGCTTCTAAAACTGGTGAGGGAACGAAGGTATATCTGTATTTCCCAAAATGCTCCAACCTTACGAAAATGTAAGGAATGAACCGGAAGCTGTAAGGTAAATCCATGGCAGATGCAGATAGAAATCACTATAATTATGTATGAACATAACGACAGTTAGAAGACTCCGTCTCGGCTGTCAGGAAATCATATCATAGGAAAGAGGTTTTTGTATGTCATTGCTGGAAATTAAAAATCTGAAAAAAATCTATACCAGCCGTATGGGCGGCAATCAGGTATGTGCACTGAATAACGTGAATTTTTCTGTAGAAAAGGGAGAGTATGTCGCCATCATGGGTGAATCCGGTTCGGGAAAGACAACGTTGCTTAATATTCTCGCTTCTCTGGATAAACCGAGTGCAGGAAATGTGCTTCTGGAGGGAAAGGATATTACGGCGATTAAGCAGAGGGATATCTGTGCTTTCCGAAGAGATAACATGGGCTTTGTCTTTCAGGACTTTAATCTTTTAGATACGTTATCCCTGCAGGATAATATTTTCCTGCCTCTGGTACTGGCGCAGGTACCTTATCAGGAGATGTATAACCGACTCTATCCGCTGGCGCAGAAGCTGGAGATTGAGGAGCTTCTTAATAAATATCCCTATGAGGTATCCGGCGGACAGAAGCAGCGTGCGGCGGCAGCCAGAGCACTGATTACACAGCCGAAGATTGTGTTTGCGGACGAACCCACGGGAGCGCTGGACTCTAGAGCGGCAGATAAACTGCTGTCTCTGTTTTCCAGGATAAATGAGGAGGGACAGACGATTCTTATGGTGACGCACAGCATCAGTGCGGCAAGTCATGCAAGAAGAGTACTCTTCATCAAGGACGGCTGCGTATTCAACCAGATATACAGAGGTAATCATACCAAGGAAGAGATGTATAAGCTGATATCCGACACACTGACGATACTGCAAATGGGAGGTGAGGCAAATGAAAAAGCATAAGCTGCTTCCCATACTTGCCTTCAATGGTATTGCGAAAAATAAAGAGCTTTATATCCCTTATCTTGGAGCTGGCATATTTTCTGCCTTCCTGTATTTTAGTTTTGACGCTATCCTTCGTCACCCTGTTATGGGAACTATTCCAAGAGCTGCGTATGCGTATGCAATGATGCTGCTTGGATTTATCCTTCTTCATGTAATCATGCTCCCGTTTTTGCATTATACTTACCGTTTCCTGATTAAGCGCAGAAAAAAAGAAATCGGTCTGTACAGTATTCTGGGAATGGAAAAGAGACATATTGCCATGATGATGGTGTATGAGAGCATTATTACGACAGTGGTTATGGTACTGGGCGGAGTGCTGCTTGGAATGGTATTTGCACGGCTGATTTTTCTGCTGTTCTTCTATATGCAGGATTTGCCGGCGCTCAATGACTTCCCGTTTTCACCGGGAGCATTACTTGATACTATAATATTTTTTACTGTTTCTGCAGGATTAAATCTTGCCTACAGTCTTTATTCTGTCGGAAAATCAAGTCCTGTAGAGCTTATGTCCTCCGGCAGAAGGGGAGAGAAAAAACCACGCTTTATCAGTATGTTTGCGCTGTTCGGTCTGATACTTCTGGCGCTTGGCTATGGAATGTCAATTACGGCAGAGCTTGACAGTATGATATTTACGAATTTCTTTCTGGCAGTCTTTTTAGTTGTGATTGCCACATACTTTCTGTTTACAGCGGCAAGTGTGGTACTGCTGAGCTTTTTGAAGAAGAGAAAGAGCTTTTATTACAAGCCGTCTAATTTCATCACAGTTTCCGGCATGTATTACCGTATGAAGCGCAGTGCCGCCGGCTTGGTGAACATCTGTGTCTTTTCAACGATGGTGATTATCACGCTGACTTGTACAGCGGCGCTCTATTTTGGAACAGATACAATTTCTAGTATTATGTATCCTTATGATGCAGGGCTTGTGCTTGAGATGAAGCATGACGGGTCAGACAGACAGCTTGCAGAGGAATATGTGCGGATGAAGGAAGCCGCATATGGCATGAAGGAGGAATTTCTCTATGTATATCCGGCGAAAAGCGGCTGTTTTAAGGCAGAGGATACAGGCAGTGCTTATAAGCTTGGCAGTGCAGAGGGAATGAGCCGCCGGAGTGAAGGGATAGAGTATATAGAAATTATAACATTAAATGAGTATAACCGGATTACTGGTGAAAGCAGAGAGCTTGCAGACCAGGAGGTGCTTCTTTATACGGACGGTAAGGAGCTTAACAGAGAGGAGCTGTATCTGTTTGAAAAGCGATATGCTGTAAAGGAGGAGCTTATGAGCTTTCCCGGAAGCTTTAAGGCATCGGAGAACAGCTTTAATAACGATTACTGGCTTGTAGTGAAGGATGAAGCTGCGTTGCCGGATCAAGCTGCAGAGCTGCTTGGCGAAGAAAGTCTGAGAGTGATTCTTTCTGTGGAAGGAAAGGAAGAGGAGAAGGAAGCATTTGCAGAGGATTTATGTACAGGAATTCCTGCGATAGAGTATCGGAATTTCGTGGAATCAGAGCTTGATATGCGCTGCATGTGCGGAGGACTTTTGTTTATCGGTATTTTCTTTGGTCTGCTCTTTACGATATGCCTGCTTATTATCATGTATTACAAGCAGATTACAGAAGGGTATGAGGATAGAGAGAACTTCGAAATCATGCAGAAGGTTGGCATGAGCCATGAGGAAATCCGTGCGGCGATTGCTCGACAGGTGCTGCTGGTATTTTTCATACCGCTGTTTGGGGCAGTATGCCACACCTCTGCGGCTGTACCGATGGTAATACTTCTGCTGGGTGCCATCAGATTACATGACAGCAAGCTGATAGTAGCATGCTGTGCAGCAGTAGTGGCGCTGTTTCTTGTGTTCTATGGAATCAGCTACATTATGACCGCAAGGACATATATGAAGATTGTAGAGAGAAGAGCATAAAAATGATATAGTACAGCAGGAAAGAACATCAGGAGACTGGTGTTCTTTTTTCCTTGTAGGATGAGTTATCTTTTGTTATAATTTATAATAAAAGGGAAAGCTACGGAGGGGTGATGCTATGTATTATCTGAATACAGATGTTCCATACATGACATATAAAGAAGCAGTAAACAGTGAAATTTATGTTGATAAAAGCCTGATGATAGAGAAAATATCGCGTGTGTTTCGGACGAATGGAAAGTATATCTGTATTACCAGACCGCGCCGTTTTGGAAAGACGATTAATGCCAGTATGCTGGGGGCTTATTATACAGAGGGAATTGACAGCGGCAGCTTGTTTGACAATTTGAAAATAGCACAAACAGCAGATTATTTGAAAAATAAAAACAAATATAATGTGATTTATATTGATTTGAGCCGTATGCCAAATCAGTGTGCTTCTTATGCCGAGTATATTGAGTATATTATATATAAATTAGTTTCTGATTTAAAGGAAGCCTATGGAATACAGGAAAATCCATACCTTTCTGTTGCTGATATGTTTGCGGAAACAGGGGAAAGCTTTGTATTTATTTTCGACGAATGGGATTCTGTATTTTATAAGGAATTTATGGATAAGAAGGATAAAGATAATTATCTGTTCTTTTTGAAGGATTTGTTAAAGGACAGACCCTATGTAGAGATGGCTTATATGACAGGTGTGCTGCCAATAGCGAAGTATTCCAGTGGTTCAGAGCTTAATATGTTTGACGAATACAATTTTATGAATGACAATGTGTATGATGACTATTTTGGATTTCAGGAAGATGAGGTCAGGACACTTTGTGATAATTATGGGACAGTGCCTTATGAAGAAATGAAGAAATGGTATGATGGGTATTATACCGGAGAAGGAAAGGCTCTTTTCAATCCGCGTTCTGTCAGTAAGGCATTGATGAGGGGAAAATGTCTTAACTATTGGACTGAGAGTGGACCGATGAATGAGGTTGCAGACTGTATTGAGCATAATGTAGATGCTGTTCGGGAAGATATTGTGAAAATGGTCGCAGGTATTCCTGTTGCGGTAAAATTAATGGGATACAGTGTAGCTGAACTGCAGTTGGACACGAGGGATGAAATTTTGTCAGCTATGGTTGTATATGGCTTCCTCACCTATTACGATGGAATGCTTCGAATTCCAAATCGTGAACTGATGGAAAAATATCAGGGAGTACTGGCGAGAAAAAGTATGGGAGCTGTGAAACAGATTGTAGAGCAGTCAGAGGAAATGATGAAGGCTACTCTTGCCGGAGATGAGAAAAAAGTGGCAGCGATACTGGAAACAGTACATGACAAGGAAATCCCATTTTTACAGTATAATGATGAAAATGCATTATCCTGTGTTATTACTCTGTGCTATCTATATGCAAGGGAAGAGTATGATATTGAGCGAGAGGCAAAAAGCGGGAAAGGATATTGCGATTATCTGTTTATACCTAAAAAAAAGGAAGGAACCGCTATTATATTGGAATTAAAGGTGGGTTCCTCATGTGAAGAGGCTATTGAACAGATAAGAAAGAAAAATTATATTCAAAGAGTACAGCATTGCCGAAATATATTAATGGTAGGAATCAATTACGATAAAGAGAAGCATCATCAGTGTAAAATCATTCAGTATGTAGAAAGAGAAGCATGAAAGTAGCAATCTGCGATGATGAGCCTGTATTCCTGGCTCATTTGAAAGCTCTTCTGCAAAGGGCAGAATTGCCGTCATTTTGAAACAAATGAGGAGCTTCCTGTATAATTCAAATATAGGGAATTCCAAGAAAGAAGGTTGAGAAAAAAATACCTCAGTGTAAAATAAGATTACTGACTTTGCACGGTTAGTAAAAAATCTTATTGAACAGAGAGGTATCTAAAATGAATTG
>JAGANQ010000001.1 GCA_017624115.1 Lachnospiraceae bacterium | reverse complement strand
GGCTTGTCGGTTGCATCAAAGACACAAAATTTGCTTTCTAAAACTCCGGATGTAAGAAACTCTCAAATTTCGTGCCAATCTCTCCAAATCTTATATTTGAAAATATGCAGATTCCCTGCTTTCTATAATAGCAGCTACACAAGCTTAGAGCTATACCGAATGCAACAGCCTCTCTTTTTCACCGTACTATGTTGCGTTCTTCTCCATTTATAAAGGCCTTCAGATTTTCATATACCTCCTTCATCAGTCTGGTGCGCGCTTCTACAGTAGCCCAGGCAATGTGCGGGGTAATAATCAGCCGGTTACTGTCCTTAAACTGTACAAGCGGGTTATTTTCCGACATAGGCTCAGCGCTTAGCACATCAAGACCTGCGGCGGCAATCTGGTTATTAACAAGTGCCTGATACAGAGCCTCTTCGTTGACAATAGGACCTCTTCCGACATTGATAAGGATAGCACTGGATTTCATGCAGGCAAAGGCATCCCTGTCAAACAGATTATTGGTTGCCGGAGTAAGCGGTGCGTGGATGGAAATGATATCTGAGGCTTTCAGCAGGGTATCAAAATCCACCTGTGTAAAGTCCGGGTTATTGTTTTTTCCGGAGGTAGAATAATAGATAACCTTACAGCCGAAGCTTTGCGCAATTTTGGCTACCTGCTTTCCAATGTCGCCGAGCCCGACGATTCCCCAGGTTTTTCCATACAGCTCGTGGAATTTATTCTCGAAATGAGTAAAAAGGGTATCATTCACATAGGTTTCGGATTTGACGTAATTATCGTAGTAGTGGCATTTTTCCAGCAGATAGAAGAGCAGCGCGAAGGTGTGCTGCGTCACGGACTGGGTGGAATAGCCTCTGACGTTGGTGACAGTGATGTGATGCCTGTTAGTATATTCAAAGTCAATAATATTGGTACCGGTGGCGGTGACACCGACAAATTTTATACTGGGACTGTCGCCGAGGCTGGCTTCATTAATGCAGATTTTGTTGGTAATGACAGCATCTGCACCCTGGCAGCGTTCCTTCAGCTCATTCTGTTTTGTGTGACCGTAGATTATGACCTCGCCGAATTCCCTGAACGGCTCTAACGGAATATCATCTCCCAGAGTGTCGGCGTCTGCAAATACGATTTTCATGTGATTCATCATCCTTTCTTTCATTATTATCAGTTTTCTATTACTTTAGCACAAACACAGCTATCCGGCAATGAAAATCAGCAATATCTGTGGGAGCAAAATAAGAATCTGAGAATCTGCTTGGAAAAGCAGACAAAATGGTATAAACTAGAAGAAAAAGGGCAGGAGGCATGTCAATGAAACGATTTGAGATTAAGGACAATTTTTATCTGGACGGAAAGCCGTTTCAGATTATATCAGGCTCTATACATTACTTCAGGGTTGTACCCGAGTACTGGCGGGATCGTCTGGAAAAGCTGAAGGCGATGGGATGTAATACGGTGGAAACCTATATTCCATGGAATATGCACGAGCCGGAGAAGGGCAGCTTCTGTTTTGACGGTATGCTTGATGTCGTAAGCTTTGTGAAGCTGGCGCAGAAGCTGGGACTTTGGGTAATTCTGCGTCCGTCACCATATATCTGTGCAGAGTGGGAGTTCGGAGGGCTTCCGGCATGGCTGCTTCGTGAGGATGGCATGAAGCTTCGCTGCAGCTATCCACCGTATATGAAGCATATTGAGGAATATTATCAGGTATTGCTGCCGAAGCTGGCACCGCTGCAGATTGACCATGGCGGTCCGGTGATTCTCATGCAGATTGAAAATGAATATGGCTATTATGCCAATGATAAAACCTATATGGAGCGGATGAGGGATATCCTCGTGGAACATGGGATTACCGTGCCGTTTATTACCTCCGATGGCCCGTTCAGGGAAAGTCTGAACGGCGGTACGTTACCGGGAATTTTGCCGACCGGCAACTTCGGCTCCAGAACAGAGGAACGCTTTCAGATTCTTGAGCAGTATACAGGCGGCGGTCCGCTGATGTGTGCGGAATTCTGGGTAGGATGGTTTGACCACTGGGGCAATGGGGGTCATATGCGCGGCAATCTCGAGCAGAGCGTGAAGGATCTGGATAAAATGCTGGAGCTGGGGCATGTGAATATCTATATGTTTGAAGGTGGCACAAACTTTGGCTTCATGAACGGTTCTAATTATTATGACGAGCTGACGCCGGATGTAACCTCCTATGATTATGATGCGCTGCTGACCGAGGATGGGCAGATTACAGAAAAATACAGACGTTTTCAGGAGGTAATCCGCAAATATGCTCCGGTGGAGGAGGTAACCTTTACCACAGATATTAAGCGGAAAGCATATGGAACACTCGAGGTGCAGGATAAGGTCAGCCTGTTTGAGACGCTGCATTCCATGAGCAAGGGTGTGGAGGGGATTCATCCGCAGTCTATGGAATGTCTGGGACAGAATTATGGTTACATCCTCTATCATTCTACACTGGATACAGAGGAAAGGCTGGATAAAATCCGGCTCTGGGAGGCAAATGACCGTGCCGGTATTTTTGTAAATGAGAATCCGGTGCTGACACTGTATGACAGGGAGCTGCTTGACGAGCATGAGGTGAAGGTGGAATTTGAGAAGGGCGCACCGATTGATATTCTGGTAGAAAATATGGGACGTGTGAATTTTGGACCGAGAATGGAGAAACAGCGCAAGGGAATTGCCCAGTGTGTACAGTTGAATGGGCATATGCACAACCACTGGGTACAGTATCCTCTGCCTCTTACTGACATTTCAAAAGTGGACTTTGAGGGCGGATATAAAGAGGGAGTACCGGCGTTTTACCGGTTCCGCTTTACTGCAGAGGAATGTTGCGATACTTTCCTAGAGTTGGAGGGCTGGGGCAAGGGCTGCGCATTCATAAATGGTTTCAATCTGGGACGCTTCTGGGAGATTGGACCGCAGAAGAGGCTGTATATTCCGGCACCGCTTCTGAAGAAGGGAGAGAATGAAATCATTATTTTTGAAACAGAAGGAAAGGTGACAGACAGCATTATCCTTAAGAATGAGCCGGATATTGGATAATTTGACGAAAAATGACGAAAAACGTGAGAAAATCTTTGCGTTACGCATAATAATGTGCTATACTATTTTTGTTACTGTAGTGTGAAAGCTTTGGGGGAAGCGTAAAACAGATGATTAATAAAATAACAGATGGTTGGAAAAAATGGGGCTATGCCGGAGTTACCCGGGAGGTATTCGAGAGCTGTACAGAGGAGATACAAAATCATAATACAGGAGTAGTGGGCAAGGTACTGCTGATGTCAATCGTTTTATTTGCTCTTTACACTATATCAGGTATCTGGATTCCCGGTTTTGCTGATATGATGCCTTATTATGCTCTGTTTATGCTGATTTCGATAGCGATGTATCTGCACCACAGGCATAAGGTGGGAGCAGGCCGGAAATGTAAATTTCTGCAGTGCTATATACTGGTGGGTGTGATGTTTCTGTTCTGCCTCATAAAAGAGGTTTTTATCCATTCCCAGTGGCCGGGTGCCTTGTTTCATGTTGTGCTGATAGGCGCGTTTGCGCTGTTTCTCATGCCGTTCTGGCATGAGGTCTGTTTTTGCGGGGCTATCAGCATCTTGTATCTGCTGAGTGCATACATGGTAAAGGAGCCAGAGGTGTTCCAGCTTGAGGTGGCGAATGTGACAGTTTCATTTGGATTGGCAGCGCTGACCTCCTATGTGGTTAACCGGGAAAGAATCAGTTATATATTGTCTAAAAAGCTTTTGACAAACAGCAGCACTGTCGATGAGCTGACAGGCGTTTATAATCGGCGAGACTTTAACGAAAAAGTAATCAGCAGCTATGATACAGAGAGAAAGCTGGCATTACTGATGATTGATGTAGATAATTTCAAAAGCTATAACGATACCTATGGTCATCTGGAGGGCGATAAGTGTCTGCACCAGATTGGCAACGCCTTGGGAAATGTGGCAAATTCCAACGGCTGTTATGTTGCCCGCTATGGAGGAGAGGAATTTGTAATTCTCGGCTCTGGCGTGGATTTGCAGGGAATCCGTCAGATTGGCTGGCAGGCTGTCACGGAAATTCGTAAGCTGAGGATAGAGAATGAGAGTTCTCCGCTGGGAATTATTACAATCAGTGTGGGTGCAGCCGAGAAAAATGAAAAGCGGATGAATGCGTACACAGATTTAATCAGAGAAGCAGATACAGCGTTGTACCGGGCAAAGAAAGCCGGAAAGAACCGCGTGGAAATGCTGGAAAATGTATAGAAAAGAACCGCATGTTATACTGAAACGTATAGTATGCGGTTCTTTTTCGCATAAGCGCGGTTGCAGAGATTGCTTATGCCGGAATCCCCAGAAGCAGATAAATAATCGTTCCGACAACGCCCGTGCCAAAGATGATGGAGATGGCGCTTGCCTTGTATTTGCGCAGGATAAACAGCGCACCAAGGAAAAGAATCGCTTCTACCACCCGAAAGTCGGAGAGTACAATATTCTGTTTTTCTGCCTGAAACAGACCAAGTAATAAGATAGACAGTCCGGCAGAGGCAATCAGGGCAACTACCGCAGGGCGCAGGGCAGACAGAACCGTCTGCACACCGGAGAAATTGCGGTATTTATAGTAAAAATGAGCCAGTATAAGGCAGATGCAGAAGGACGGCAGAATGCAGCCGAGGGTACAGATGACAGCACCGGGAATGCCCGCAAGACGGGTGCCGACAAAGGTAGCAGAGTTAATGGAGATTGGCCCCGGGGTCATTTCTGCAATCGTAATTAAATCGGTGAATTCCTCCAGCGTCATCAGCTCATGTGTGTACACAATCTGGTTCTGAATGAGCGGGATGGCAGCATAGCCGCCGCCAACGCTGAATAAACCAACCTGTATGAAGCTTAAGAATAACTTTAATAAGATAGGCATTATACATGTTCCTCCTTTTTCTTCATTTTCAGGCTGATTAATAAATCGATGATACCGATACACAGACAGCCGATAATAATCAGCATGGCGCTGACATCAAAGACAACCGCCGCTGCGAAGGCAGCAATCATCAGCCCGATATAAAGCGGACGATGTGTTTTAATGACATTCTTGCCAAGATTAAGTACAACATCAAAGATAACCGCCGCTACACCCGCACGCATTACCTGTAATGCAATGGCAATAATATGGTTGGTGCGGAACTGCGTGTAAAAATGCGAGATAATGGAGATAATAATCATCGCCGGCAGTGCAGTTCCAAGAATTGCCGTCAGGGAACCGGCGATGCCTGCCATACGGTACCCCAGGATAACCGAAGCATTAATCGGGATAGGTCCCGGCGAAGACTGTGCAATCGCTGTAATATCCAGCATCTCATCCTCATCCAGCCATTTCAGCTCTTCTACAAATTTTTTCTTGTATAAGGACACAATTACAAATCCACCGCCGAAGGTAAAAGCACTTAAAAGAAAGGTAGATTTAAAAAGTGTCCATAAAATAACAGATTTTTTCTTTTCTGCTTTCATAATAATCCTCCTTTTAGTTCTTAGCCTTCCATATCATAGCATATTTTATTGATAAAATGAAATGATAGATATTTATAATATCATAAAAATATGTTATAATACTAGGGCCAAAAGGTCATGCAATGAGAACAACAGGAGGTGTAGCATGCTTGATTTTCGAATAGAAACATTTTTAACTGTCTGTCAGTGCCTGAATTATACCAGGGCGGCGGAGCTTCTTAATATTACCCAGCCTGCCGTATCACAGCATATCCGTTATCTGGAAGAGCAATACGATACCAGACTGTTCCGGCAGAAGGGAAAGCGCATGGAGCTGACAGAAAGTGGTGAGATGCTGAAACAGACAGCGCTCAGTATGCAGCATGATTTAATTCATCTGAAGAAAGAAATTGCGCAGGAGGCAGGAAAAAGAAAAAAACTGTGTTTTGGGGCAACACTGACGATAGGCGAGCATATGGTGCCGGAACGACTGCCATATCTGATGAAATGCTACCCGGGATTATCTGTTCAGCTGTGCGTGGCAAATACGACAGAGCTTTTGCAGAAGCTGAATCAGGGAGAGCTGGAGTTTGTCATTGTGGAGGGAAATTTCCCTAAGCAGGAATATGAGTATGAGCTTTATAAACAGGAGACATTTATTGCAGTCTGTTCGTCACAGCACGTATTTGACAGAACGCCGGATTCTCTGGAACGGCTGCTTACCGAAACATTGGTTATTCGTGAGGAAGGCTCCGGCAACAGAGAGATTGTAGAGCGTATTCTTCAGGGCAGAAATATGAGCCTTGAGGATTTTGCGGGCTGTATAGAAGTGAATGACATCCAGTCAATCAAAGAGTTAATAAGATGTGATGCCGGCATTGGCTTCCTCTACCGTTCGGCGGTGCAGAAGGAGCTTTTGCAGGGGGATTTGCGGGAAATCAGTCTGTCTGATTTTCAGGTCCGGCATGATATGGCATTTATCTGGATGAAGGACAGTGTTTTTGGAGATTATTATAGGGAGTGTGCGAAGCTGCTCAAACCTCAGGAGAGGAAAAAAGAACTGCTTGCATAAATGGTCAGGGCTTGTTATGATTATAGAAAGGAATTCTTACAGAAGACTATGCAGATAGAGGCAGGAGCAGATATGAAAACAGGAGAGATTGCAGTCAGGGACATCAGGATAGGAAGCGGTATGCCGAAAATATGTATACCGATTGTGGGAAGCAGCGAGGAAGAAATAGCTGAGCAGGCAAAGCATCTGAAAACGATTTCCTGCGATATGGCAGAATGGCGTATGGATTGGTTTGAGGGCTATAAAGACAAAGAGTCCATGAAGAGGGTGCTGAAGGAATTGCGCGATATTCTGGGTAATATGCCGATTATTGCTACTTTTCGTACAAAGCGTGAGGGCGGCAACAAGGAGCTGGAATTTCACGAATATGCCAGAATCAATCTGCTGACCGCGAAAAGTGGATATGTGGATTTTATTGATGTGGAGGCATTTTCTTTTGGTGAGATATCAGAAGAGCTGATTCAGGAAGCGCAGAAAGCGGGTGTGCGTGTCATTGCCTCCAACCACGATTTTAAGAAAACGCCGCCGAAGGAGGAGATAGAAAACCGTCTTCTCAAGATGCAGGAGATGGGAGCCGACATTGCCAAGATTGCGGTGATGCCGCAGTCGGAGAAGGATGTGCTGACGTTAATGGAGGCAACGGAGGAAATCGTACGTGAAAAAGCTACAATCCCGGTGATTACCATGTCCATGTCAGGACTGGGCGGTATCAGCAGACTTGCGGGAGAAATATTTGGAAGTGCGGTTACCTTTGCCAGTGCCGGACATGCCTCTGCACCGGGACAGATGGATGCGGGAGAATTAAAGCGTGTGCTGGAGCTGCTGCATAAAGGATTATAGGATGAATAAAGGAAGCTGCCGCTTATGCGACAGCTTCCTTTTTATCAGCGTCTTCTTATAAAGAACCGCCGGACTTCATCTGCTCTTCCTGGCGCTTAATCATCTGACGAACCATTTCGCCGCCTACGGAACCAGCCTGAGCGGAAGTTAAGTCTCCGTTATAACCCTGCTTTAAAGGTACACCGATTTCAGATGCAACTTCCATCTTGAAACGATCTAATGCCTCTCTGGCTTCAGGTACCTCTGTTCTGTTAGAACCTGTGTTATTTCCTGCCATAGTGTTTCACCTCCATATTATTTTCATACTCTTTTTCTGATTGACGATCCGGCTTTCACATAAGCGGTGCCGTATCTTTTCAGTCAGTGTCGACGGTCACCTGCTTTGTGAAAGCCTGTGTCCTTCGACTTGATATTATTATGAGCAGAATCAAAAACAATATGTTGGTAATAAATGGTACGCAAAGCCGCGGCCGTGCTGTTTACAGCTTGCAAAATAGCGGAAGCTATGGTATTCTATCGGTGCAGAACGATAAATGGTACGATTTGGGATGAAACAATATGATTATATTTAAAGAAAATGAATTGGATGTAGATACATATCTGGAACTGAGAAAATCCGTGAAATGGAAGAAACTCTCGCGCGAACAGGCAGCCAAAGCACTGGAGAACAGTCTTTATACTGTGTGTGCCTGTGAGTTTGACAGACCGGTCGGCATGGGAAGAATCGTTGGAGACGGAGCGGTAATCTGTTATATACAGGATTTGGTGGTGAGACCTGATGCGCAGGCATCCGGTATCGGCGGTCAGATTGTAGAGATGCTGATAGAATATGTGGAAGGACTGCGCATCGAAGGCACAGAGATGATGCTGGACCTGATGTGCGCGAAGGGAAGAGAGATGTTCTATCAGAATCACGGTTTTATCGCCAGACCGACAGAAAATCTGGGACCGGGCATGATACAGTATCTCAACGGTGTGAAAAAGTAAAGCAGAGGGTATTTGACTGAAAGGGGATTTACATGGGTAAATTGCAGAAATTATTGCAGAAAAATGCGGTTTTGCATTTCCTGGGGTCTTATTTTGCGGTTTTGGCATTGCCGATTCTGATTATCAATGTTGGAATCCTTGGTGTTTATCGGATTATGGAAAATGAAAATCAGAATGCTAATCTGAGAAAAATGGAACACAGTGTACAGCTGATTGATAACAGTCTCAGCGCCCTGCATAGTATGGCAGTGCAGGGAATCAGCTCCGGCAAAGTGAAAAGAACAGCAGTGGCGGAGCAGGTGGGAATGACGAATATTCTGGAATTTAAGCAGGGAATAGATGCACTATCTTCCATTCTGCTGTATCAGGAGCAGGGGATAGGATTTATTTCGGAATATTATCTGTATTTTAATAAAACAAATTATTGCTTTTATGAAACTACCCTTTATAAGGAGAGTATTTTTGACCCCAAATTAGAAAAGTGGGGAATAAAGAAAAATGACTGGCTGGAAAAGGTTGTAAATAAAAAAATAATTGAGGCTCAATATGTGAGCTGCAATGGAAAGCTTCACTATGTGATGCCAATCAATGCGCGTAATGGAGAGAACAATGGTATGCTGGTGTTTATGCTGGATACAGGAGAAATATGTTCTTATTTTGATTATGCGAAGGAAATTGGTGAGGGAATTCTGTATGTGGCAGACAAATCAGGCAGGGTTCTGTTCAGCAATGATGCCAATTATACAGTGGATAAAGCAGAAATTCTGGGGCTGGAGGAGATTCAGGAGAAATACAGTGATTATAGCCTGATGACATGTACCTCAGGGAGAGAGGGCTGGACATATTACTATTGGATTACAAATAAAGTGGCAGCATCACAAACCAGCAATTTTCTGGTGTGGTCTATTATTGCGGAGCTTGCTGTGCTGGCGGGTTGCGCTTATATATCTGTGGCACTGGCAAAGAAAAACGGAAGACCTGTTGATCAGATGTTTGAGCTGGTAGCTTCCGATACAGAAGAAAATATCATTGGCGAAAAGAGTACAGAAAAGCTGGGTGAGTTTGTAGCTGGAATCGTAAGCTCCAATCAGGAAATGCAGGAGGAAATTGAAGAAAGCAAGCCCTTGCTCCGAAAAGCGTTTTTTCATGATCTTCTTACGCTGGACGTGGCAAGTACGAAGGAGCTGCAGTATCTGGCAGAGAATGCCGGCATCAATATTCATTCAGATGAATTCTGGGTTCTCTCCGTAAGACTTTTTTCAAATAATGATGTGTATGATGTAGATGAACAGACGCTCATGGATGTCAAGGTTATTATTCGCAGCATGCAGAAGCATATTGAGGATATAATCGGGCAGGATGTGTGGTTTTATCAGAGAAATTATCTTTCACTGCTGATACTGATGGACGGGCAGGAGCAGGAACAGATTATGAGGATGGCAGAAGATACCTATCAGTGGCTGGAAAAGGTATTTGCTACAGAATCTGTCTGGGGCATCAGCACAAAATGCAGTGATATTATGAATATATGGAAGCATTTTGAAGAGGCAGAGACGGCGAGAAAGTGCTGCAATGCAAAGCAGCAGATTGTGGAGTATTCACCGGAGGTTGGGGATAAGAATGCCTTCTATTTCCCGGAAATGGCGGAAGAAAAAATCGTAAATTATATGAATGCGGGAGACATAAAGGCAATCAGGGATGTTCTGGCTATACTGGAGCATGAAAACCTGATTAACCGAAAGCTTACGAGAAACGGCTTTATCAAGCTGAATAATAAAATATGTGAGATGCTTTCTGCAAATCTTGATGAGGACGACAGCATGCAGTATATTATGAGGCTGAATAATACCATTATAGAGAATGCAGACATCAAGGGCGGCCGGTACTTTGCCATTCTGGAAAAGACATTTGAAGAAATCTGTACGCAGTCAAAGCGGATAAAGGGACAGCGTCAGAATGAGCTGATTGATAATATACAGGAGTATATTGAAAAGAATTACGCGAATCCAGACCTGGGTCTGGGAACAATCAGTGTTGCTTTTGGTATATCGGAAGGATATGTTTCGTCTTTGTTCAAAAAACAGACTCAGATAGGATTTAACGAATATGTAGAAAAAATCCGAATGGGTAAAGCGATTGACTTATTGAAAGAGGACAGTGAGAATATCGAAACGATAGCGGCTAAGGTAGGATATAATAGTGTACAGTCTTTCCGAAGGGCGTTTAAACGAATCTATGGAACGACGCCAAAGAATTATCGTTAAACGGTTACGTTAAATTTTGATAAAGAACATAAAGAATAAATGAAAAGTCCATAAAAAGGAACGTTTTTGACACTCTGACAGTGTGAAAAATGTTCCTTTTGTTATTTTTACACTGCAAAAGCCTTGAAAAATGTGGCTTTTACAGAACAATTTTTGCTTTCAAAAAATAGTTTCTTGAATGTGCACGTGCACATTGGTATGATTGGGATAGAAAAAACAATCTACAGGAGGTTTTAGCATGAAGCGGACAAAAGAGCAGAAAGAGCAAAAGCTGATTCTCAGCAATAAAGATAAACCGCTTTTGAAACGTATGTACAAGTATCGTTATATGTACTTTATGTACTTACCGGTTTTTCTCATTTTTTTAGTTTTTAACTATATCCCAATGGTTGGTATATTGATTTCATTTACAAAATATACCCCTTTTACCAAGGTACCGCAGTGGGTTGGTTTACAGAATTTTAAACAGTTGTTTGTCAGCGACATCTTTTGGCGGTCGGTAAAGAATACACTTATCATCAGTTCTGTAAATATTGTACTTAGCATTACAACCTGTGTAGGACTCGCATTGTTAATTGATGAGATTAAGACAGTCTGGTTCCGTAAGGTTGTACAGTCGATTCTCTACATACCGCATTTTATTTCCTGGGTAGTAGTTGCTTCTATCTTTACGATGATTCTTTCACCGCAGGAGGGATTTATCAATGGTATTCTGCAGGCATTCGGGCAGGATCCGATATACTTCCTTGCGGATTCCGACTGGTGGAGAGTCTGCCTGTGGATTATCGAGCGATGGAAGGGTATTGGATGGGGAACTATCATCTATATCGCAGCGCTTACTGCGGTTGACGGTGCACTTCACGAGGCGGCAACCATTGACGGTGCAAACAGAGTCCAGAGAATCTGGCATATTACGCTTCCGTCCATTGCTCCTACTATTTTGGTTGTGTTTATTATGGATATTGCAAAGATTCTGAACATATTCGAGCCTGTATGGGTACTGCAGAATGACGCAGTCCTGGCGGTATCGGATGTTATCGGTACCTATGTATACCGTATTGGTATTACTAATGCGCAGTATGGTGTGTCTGCTGCTGCAGGTTTATTCAAATCAGTAATTTCTGTTGTACTGGTAACGATTGTCAATAATGCAAGCAGAAAGATTAAAGGGGAGGGAATTTTATCATGACAGAAAAGTTTTCGTTTAAAAAAGGTCATCGTGCCAGAGCCGCATTTCTGATTTTTGATTATGCCTTTATTGTATTGTTATGTGTGTGTATGCTGGTACCGCTGTTAAAAGTACTGGTAGACTCGGTAGACCCGACCTCCCATGGAATCCAACTTTGGCCGAAGCAGATTGATTTTTCTGCATATAAGATGATTTTAGGAAAATCTTCCTTATATCAGCCACTGTGGGTATCCATTTATACTACGATTCTCGCAACGGTCATCGGTCTGACAATGGTAACTCTTGCCGGCTATGTAGTGCTGCAGAGGGAGATGCCCGGACATAAATTCATTGTAAGCTCGATTATGCTGACTATGATGTTCTCCGGTGGTCTGATTCCTACCTATATTACTATTAAGACAATGGGATTGATGAACAATGTATTTACTGTTATTTTACCTGCCTCTATCAGTGCCTATAACATTATTCTGATGAAGAGCTTTTTTGAGGGAATCCCCGGTACACTTTATGAGGCGGCGGAGCTTGACGGGGCATCGCCGATGGGTATCTTCGCAAGAATCGTGCTGCCGCTTTCCAAGCCTGCACTGGCATCTATTGGTCTGTTCATTGCGGTTGGTATGTGGAACCAGTACATGAACTTTGTATTATACATAACAGATGCGAATAAGAAGAACTTTCAGGTTAAGGTAAGAGATTTAATTCTGAATGATGGTTTATCCGGAAGTATTGAGCTTTCAGAGGAGCTTTTGAAAAATGCAATGGTTGTAATCGTTGTATTCCCGTTTCTGGTAATTTATCCTTTCCTGCAAAAATATTTTGTCAAGGGTGTTACGCTTGGCGCAGTAAAGGGATAATTTATAAATTTATTTTCTTAAAATTAAGGAGGAACAGTATGAAAAGCAAAAAGTTATTAGGATTAGCATTGGCTGCAAGTATGGTATTCAGTATGTGTTCATGTGGCTCTGGAGATTCTGCCGGAAGCACAACTGCAGCAACTACAAAGGCTGCATCTAATAATGCAACTACAGCAGCTGCAACTACAGAGGCACCTACAGAGAAGGTTGTCGAGAAGCCGGAAAAGATTACATGGTGGACACATTCCGGTCTGAATGAAGAGGATTATGTAAAGGAATGGGATGCTGCATTCAGCGAGCTGTCAGGTGTAACGCTTGAGCATACTCAGGTATCAAACAATGAGTACTATGAGCTTCTGGAAATTGCATTTGCATCCGGTACAGAGCCGAATGTATTTGACCTTTCCGCTGATACTAAGATGGCATACTATGCAAGTCAGGGCGGTATTGCTGATTTAACAGATTTAGTGAAGAACTCAGGCATCTACGATAAGGTTGATCCAGGTGTATGGGAGTCTGTATCTGTAGATGGCAGAATCTATGGTATTCCTGGTGAGATGCCTTCCGGAGCTATCACATATGTAAGACAGGACTGGTTAGATAAGCTTGGCAGAAAGGTTCCTACAAACTATGACGAGTTCCTTGATATGCTTCGTGCATTTAAGACAGAGATTCCTGAGTGTAAGATTCCGTTAACAGTTCCGGGACTTACCTCTGCACAGAATCTTCCTGAGTTCTATCAGGATGCAACACCTGATTTAACAATTGTCAATGGACAGTGGGTTGATGGTATGGCACAGGATAATATGGCTTCTGCATTACAGCGTCTCCAGGATGCTTATAAGGAAGGCCTGATTGATATGGAAGCAATTACCAATACAACAAGTGCCTGCCGTGATAAGTGGTATGCAGGTGAGGTTGGTGTATTCAATTACTGGGCAGGTAAGTGGGGCAACACTCTTCAGGTAAATCTGCAGGCTAATAATCCAAACGCATACATTACAGGTATTGATGCAATTAAAGAAACATATTACAGATATGCAGGCTTTAATGCTTACTGCATCAGCGGAAGACTTTCCGAAAAAGAGGTTGAGCAGGTATTTACTTATTTCTTACAGGTAGCATTCGATGGTGCTGAGGGACAGGATCTGTTCTACTGTGGTGTTGAGGGATTACACAGAACAACAGATGCAAACGGAAATATTACATATAATAACATGAAGTCAAAGGCAGACAGCACATTCCAGTCTGTATGGGCAACACCATGGTTAGCAGTAGTACCATTTGATGACCCTGCAAAGGCTCCACAGCCAGCTGAGATGGTAACGATTACTCTTGATACTTTAAAGGTTACAGGTACTTATAAGCCTACTATGCCTGTATCCGAAACCTACAATATGGTAGTTGCTGACTGGACTTCAGTTAAGCAGGAAACAATTGCCAATATCGTTATGGGCAAGACAACAGTGGAAGAAGGTCTGGCAAATTACAAGAAGCAGGCAGATACACTTGGTGTAGCTCAGATACTGAAGGAAATGAATCAGTAATGACTGTGTTAACAGTTATGTCTGTTTAGTTATATTGCACAAGTCGGGGACGGCAGGGCATGTATATGCTCTGCCGTTTTTCATGAGGCTGTTGCATTTGGTATAGTTGTAAGCTTGTCATAATTATAGGAATTATTTTTATCTGCTATATTTGGAAATATGCAGATTCCCTGTTTTCCATAATTATCAAAACTTATAAGTGCTCAAAATGCGACAGCCTCATAAAAAACCCTCCGGCCAGGAGCGCACTGCGAACTTTTTGTCCTGAAAATGCGCAAAAAAACAGAGGGAAAATGTGAATGGCTGCGTTATACTGTAGCCATAGAAGCGTAAATAAAAAGAAGTGTAATTAAAAGCTTAGGAGGTATGATTATGCGCAGGGAATATCTGGCAGAAAATTATGGTGCAAAGGCAGACGGAACGACGCTGTGTACAAAGGAAATCCAAGCGGCGATTGATGCGGCAGCAGAGGAGGGCGGTAAGGTTGTACTGGGAAAAGGTATTTACCTGTGCGGCTCTCTGTTTTTAAAGAGCGGAATTGAATTTTATCTGTCAGAGGGAGCAGTGCTACTGGGAGTGCAGGATGAAGAGCAGTACCCATTTGTGCCGTCCCGTGTAGCCGGTGTGGAGATGGAATGGCCTGCAGGACTGGTTAATGTCATGAACCAGACGGATGTTATTATCAGTGGTCCGGGTACGATTGACGGTCAGGGCGAGTACTGGTGGAAAAAATACTGGGGTGATGACAGACACGGCGGCATGCGCGGCGTCTATGAGCCGAAGGGACTGCGCTGGGCGGTGGATTATGACTGCACCAGACCGAGAAATGTCATTGTCATACATTCAGAGAATATAGAGCTTAAGGATTTTACCTGTGTGCGTTCCGGCTTCTGGAACATTCATCTGTGCTATTCCCGAAGAATCCATGTGGATGGCGTTCATGTAGGGGAAAACGGCGGACCGAGTACAGACGGCATTGATGTGGATTCCTGTGATGGTGTCCTGATAGAAAATGCAGTGATTTCCTGCAATGACGACAGCATTTGTGTGAAATCGGGAAGAGATGCTGACGGTCTGCGTGTCAACCGAGTCTGTGAGAATGTGACGATTCAGAATTGCAGGCTGTATGCCGGAGCAGGCATTACGTTGGGAAGTGAAACCTCGGGCGGGATTCGTAATGTGATAATCCGCGATAATTATTATGAGGGTACGGACAATGGCTTCCGCATCAAATCTGCGCGTACCCGCGGCGGTGTGCTGGAGAATATCAGGGTGGAGAGACTTAAGATGGTAAATGTCAAGCATATATTCAGCTTTTTGTTAGACTGGAATCCGACATACAGCTATTGTGCACTGCCGGAGGGATATACCGGTGAGGTACCGGAACGCTGGAAGAAGCTTATTGAGCGTGTGCCGCTCGAGAAGGGGATTCCTACGGTGAAGAATATTCAAATTAAGGATATCAAAGCTTATTATACGAAGGAGTACGAGGGAATGTCCATGGCATTTGAGATAGAGGCCTTTGAGGGATTTCCGATAGAAGAGGTCAACTTTGAAAACGTGGAGATAACAGCGAAGAGCTTCGGAAGCATCAAGGGAGTCAAGGGCTTTAAGTGGAAGAATGTGGAGCTTGCGATAGAGTAAAGTGCTCAAAAATCCCAATGATACATTTTTATAAGTTAAAGTTTTGTACCTTGTTGCAGTCAGAAATGTGTGGTAGACTTGAGATTATGATAGGATACCAGGGCGCTGGATGTCCTGCGGACATCTGCTTAGCGCCGACCGTAGCGGAGCGGAGACAACGGGAGCACAAAGTGCGTAGTCATCCGTAGGTATCAGGGGTCAAAATACCTTTTGACCCCAACATCATGATAGCTATTCTGTGCGTTAGGGTATGCTATTCTACATAAGTTATCATATCGGACTCTGTATGACAGGGCGGAGAAATGGAGGATTTCAGCTAATATGAGTGAGTGGAACAGAAAACGTGAAAAAATGTGGATTGCCGATAATGGGAACGGCACTTACACAAATCCGGTTTTGTATACGGACTATTCGGATCCGGATGCAATTCGTGTGGGACATGATTACTTTATGACAGCGTCCAGCTTCTGCAATTCGCCGGCGCTTCCAGTGCTGCATTCAAAGGATCTGGTAAACTGGAAGGTAATCAGCTATGCGCTTGACAAGATACCGTACCCGGATTATGAGACACCTCAGCACGGGAGAGGCGTGTGGGCACCGGCTATCCGTTACCATGAGGGCACGTTTTACATTTTCTTCCCGATGCCGGATGAGGGAATTTTCTGCGTGACGACAAAAGACCCGTTCAAGGGCTGGGATAAGCCATTCCCGGTTCGCGAGGTGACAGGCTGGATTGACCCATGTCCGTTCTGGGATGATGATGGACAGGCATATATGGTGTCTGCATTTGCAAGAAGCCGCATCGGTTTTAAAAATATCTTACATATGAGCCCGATTCAGCCGGACTGCCGTGGAGTGCTGGGCGATGGAAAGCATATCTTTGACGGTGCAGATGTGGGGGTCGATACAACAGAGGGACCGAAGCTGTACAAGAGAAACGGATATTACTATATCTTTGCTCCGGCCGATGGTGTTAAGACCGGTGTACAGATTGTACTTCGTTCTAAGAATATTTATGGACCGTATGAGAAAAGAACTGTACTTGCCCAGGGAAATACGCAGATTAACGGACCTCATCAGGGTGCATGGGTAGATACTCCGGATGGACAGGACTGGTTTTTACATTTTCAGGATGTGGGAAATGCAGGACGTATCGTACATTTGCAGCCGATGAAATGGGTAGATGACTGGCCGGTTATCGGTATCAATGATGTCGATGGCTGCGGCGAGCCGGTAATCACATTCCCAAAGCCGAGCTGTGATGTGCAGGTACAGCCGGATGCACCGGAGGATTCCGATGATTTCAGAGGGGAGACTCTGGGACTTCAGTGGCAGTGGAATGCGAATTATAAGGACGATTGGTACGCATTGCGCCCGGATAAGGGTCAGATTATCCTTTATGCGAAGGACAAGAAGCAGGAGACACAGCTTTGTGATGTGCCGAATCTCTTAGTACAGAAGTGGCCTGCACCGGAATTTATGGTGACAAGCTGTCTGCATCTTGAATGCTTAAGAGACGGTGATGTGGCGGGCATGATTTCTCTTGGCGGTGTCTATACAGCACTTTCCGTGGAGAAGAAGGCTGGTAAGCCGATGCTGACACAGCGTATCGGACAGTGGAAGAAGCGGAACGAGAAAAGCTGCGAGCTTAAGGAAATTTCCGCAGATAAGGTATATCTGCGCATGAAGGTAGAGAAAGGGAAGGATATCACATTCTACTATAGCCTGGATGGAGAGAACTTTGAACAGGCAGGAGAGACCAGTGAGGCGACACCGGGAAGATGGGTAGGTGTCAAGGCAGGGCTGTTTGCGGTGCATGAGGCAGCGGAGAATACTGTATCCGATGCCGGAAGGGCAGCGTTTGAAGGCTTTTTCTTTGATAGAGTATAATAATCAGAAGATGGTGGGAGACAGTTATGGATATCAGACAGGCGATAACACAGGAGAATCTGGAGGCACTGACCGATATTCTCATACACAGACCAGCAGCGATTGATGAAGCATGGGAGGGGCTTAAGGCCCCTTTTCATGCGGCTTTTACAGGCAATCTGGCGATTGTGAGATATATCGTGGAATACTCCAGAGCGAGCTTTAATGAGACAGACGACAGAAACAGGACACTTCTTCACTATGCTGTGGAGGCGGGGAAGCTTCCGCTTGTAAAGTATCTGGTGGAGCGTGTGGGACTTTCTGCCGTGCATGGAGACAGCAGGCGCATTACGCCGTATCATCTGGCACATGAGCTGGCAGCTGAGAAGGCGGGAGAATATCAGGAAATTGAGAGCTATTTTGCAAAAGTGTGCGGTGCGGAATTTAATAATATGTACCAGAACCCGATTCTTACCGGTATGCACCCGGATCCCAGCATTATCTGCGTGGGAGAGGATTTTTACATGGTAAATTCTTCGTTTATCTTTTTCCCATGTATTCCGGTTTCCCATTCCAGAGATTTGATTCACTGGGAGGTTATCGGCCATGCAGTGACAAATCCGGAGTGGGCGAGAAATTTAAATACACTGGAGGGCGGAAGAGGCTACTGGGCACCGGACATCTCGTATTATGAGGGCAGATTTTATATTACGGCAACCTTTCGCTTAAATGACGACGGAACGGTTTACCGCAAGCAGATGGTGACCTCGTCGGACAGACCTGAGGGTCCATACTGTGAGCCGGTGTATTTGGATGAGGATGGTATCGACCCGTCTATTTTTACTGATGATGACGGCAGAAGATATATGCTGTTAAACCGCGGTGCGAGAATATTTGAAATCAGTCCTGACGGCAAAAAGCAGCTTTCTGAGGCGGAGCTTCTGTACTATGGACATCAGAAGCGTGCGCCGGAGGGCTCGCACCTTCTAAAGAAGGACGGCTGGTATTATCTGTTCCAGGCGGAGGGCGGAACCGGAGCAGGACACAGGATTTCTGTATCGCGTTCCCGCACGTTAAAGGGTGTGTATGAGCCGTGTCCGTACAATCCGATTATGAGACAGTGGGATGAAAAGGGTGCACTGCAGCGCTGCGGACATGGAAAGCCGGTATGTACACCGAAGGGGGACTGGTATATCGTCTACCTGTGCGGCAGACAGCTCGATAAGGGCTGTACGGTGCTCGGCAGAGAGACATCATTGGACCCGCTTGTCTGGACAGCAGACGGCTGGCCGCTTATCAATAACGGACGTGGCCCAAGTGTGCTCCAGAAAAAGCCGGATTTACCGGAATGGATTCCAGAAAAGCAGACAGAGGATTATGTGACGCCAAGAGTGCCGGACGATGGCATGATTACGATGAAGGAGCAGGAAATTATTCTGCGTGCGGGCACGGCTTCTTTAAGTACGACGGAGGCACGCAGCATCCTCGTAAAGCGCCAGACAGATTTTAACAGTACCCTGGCTGTGACAGTGAAGCTGCCGGAGAACAGTAAGCCGGGTGAAGAATTCGGCATCACTGGTTATTATGATGAAAATACATATCTGACCTTTGGACCGTGCTACACAGAGCAGGGCATGAAGCTTAAGTTAAAGGAACATATAGGAGATACAGACAGGGAATATCTGTATGAGATAGCAGATAACGGTGTGCAGCCGGGCAAGGTGCTGGGGCTTAAGATGGTGACAGAGGGTCTTAAGAGAAGCTTCTATGTGCAGCCGTTGTCAGGGGAATGGATGCTTGTGGCAGAGCTTTCAAGAGTGGATTATATCTGTGACGAGGACTGGCGTGTCGGAAAGCGCTTTACCGGAGCAATGGAGGGAATCTATGCACGGACGGCTGATACAGAGGAACGTCTGATAGAGTTTAGCCGGTTTTAAAGGATTTGTAGGACTTGCTAACAACCAAAAGGAGTGCTATAATAATCTTCGATTACCACAGAAAACGACATTTGTCAAGACAGCATGAGAAAGAGACAGGTAAAATTATGGTAAAAGAAGAAAAGAAAACAAAAAGTTATGAGATGGACATGTGTAATGGTCCTATCATGGTGAAACTGTTGATTTTTGCACTTCCGGTTATGTTATCCGGTGTACTGCAGCTATTGTTCAATGCAGCAGATATTGTTGTAGTAGGTCAGTACGCCGGAAGTGACTCGCTGGCGGCGGTTGGTTCGACAGGCTCGCTTGTGAATCTGCTGACGAATATATTCATCGGACTGTCTGTAGGTACCAATGTTCTGGTAGCCAGGCATTACGGAGCAAATAAGAAAAAGGATGTCGAAGAAACTGTACATACAGCAGTGCTTACCAGCGTTATCAGCGGACTGGTACTGATTGTGATAGGTGTAGTGCTGGCGGAACCGCTGCTCGTACTTATGGGTTCGCCGGAGAACGTAATCGGCAAATCAGTACTTTACCTGAGAATTTATTTCCTCGGAATGCCGGCAGTGATGCTGTATAATTTCGGAAGCGCAATTTTAAGGGCAGTTGGTGATACAAGACGGCCGCTGTATTTCCTCACAATTGCCGGAGTTGTAAATGTTTTACTGAATTTGTTTTTTGTTATTGTATTGCATATGGATGTTGCCGGAGTAGCGGCAGCAACGGCGATTTCCCAGTGCGTATCTGCAGCTTTGATTGTGAGATGTCTGATAAAGGAAACAGGCGTGTGTCATCTGGACTTGAAAAAGCTGGCGATTAAAAAGGATAAGCTTTTGGAAATTTTTCGTGTCGGCCTGCCTGCGGGTATGCAGGGGGCTATTTTCTCCCTGTCTAATGTAGTGATTCAGTCCTCCATCAATTCCTTTGGTTCGGTGGCAATGGCAGGAAACACAGCAGGTTCAAATATCGAGGGTTTTATCTATATTGCGATGAATGCGTTCTATCAGACCTCTATCAGCTTTACAAGCCAGAATTATGGGGCGAAAAAGTATGAGCGAATCAATAAGATTTTACTTGGCTGTCTGTTTTATGTGACGGTTGTAGGTGCAGTGTTTGGAAATCTGGCATATTTGTTTGGAAATAAGCTTCTGCGGATTTATTCTCCTGATGCGGAGGTTATCCAGTATGGACTTCTGCGAATGAGTATCATCGCTACGACATACTTCCTGTGCGGCATTATGGATACCATGGTGGGAAGCATCCGTGGGCTGGGCTACGCCATTATGCCGATGATTGTCTCGCTTCTGGGAGCCTGCGGTCTGCGTATGCTGTGGATATTCACAGTGTTTGCGTCACACCGTTTTCTGCAGGTGCTGTACATATCTTATCCGATTTCCTGGACAGTGACGGCGGCTGCACATATTATATGCTTCCTTGTCGTCAGAAGAAAACTCAGTAAGCAGACTGCTGCATGTTGAACTGCATATTTTCAAATATAGCTTTGGAGAAAGCACGAAGTGCCAATCTCTCCAAAGCTTATATTTGATAATATGCGGATTTCCTGCTTCTCACAATAGCATTTATCACAAATTCACAGCTATATTAAGCGCAACAGCCCCTTGTAATATCAACTATCCCGATTTTATAGATAAAAGGTGCAGCAGTTTTCTTATAATAGGAATGATTACTGAGTTTTGTCGAAAGATTTGTCTTGCTATTTTGTCGAATTTTGTCTATACTTAGAATACGTGAAATAACCAGTCTAATTATCTTTTATTCAGGCGTATCGCCATATTTCACACGAAACTATATTTTACAGGAATGACAGGAGGATGTTAATGGAAAAAAGAAAAACATGGAAGCATTGTCTGATTCTGCTGATAATTTTTCTGACGGCAGGAATAGCTTTACAGCCGCTTTATGCTGCGGAAAACCGGTGTGGAATCTGGTGCCCGGGCTGTGCCAAATGGCAGGAAAGTTTTAAAGGGGAAGTAGCAGGAAATACGAGAAACTCTGAGATAACGGTTATGTGCGCGGAATGCGAAAGAAAGCTTATCCGCGTAAAGCGCTGGGTGGAAACAGCAACCTATAATTCCGGTACAGATGAGGAAAGAAGCTCGTGGTGGCGGCACTATGAGGTGATTAGAGCGGATTCTGCAGTTGGTTTTCCATCGGCAAAAGCGTATCTGGATGGAGACTCAGACTCAGACGAGGACAGCTACAGTGTAGTGGCAGATGGAGATGTATTTGGCACAACAGGCTATGGTGGGACAACGCAAGAGATTTTTCAGGAAGCAGAAAGCTATCTGAACCCGCTGTATACAAGCTTATATGACTGTGTGAAGGCATCAGCGGACGGAGCATTTACATGGGAAGACTGGTATTGCAGCGGGCTGAGCATTACGCAGACAGGCGAGAAACGCTCGGCATTGATTGCTTATATGAATAAATTCGGGCTTCGGGCAGTGCTGCAGGAGGATATGGTAGTTCCGGTATTGTCGGTCTCAGGAGATGCTGTTGTAAAGGTGCTTCGGAATGGTACATCTGTCACAGGGGATATGAAGGCGGGGGACAGGGTGGAGATTACTCCTGTTAAGAAGGCTGGAAGAGAATATGCGGATTATGTCCTGACAGGGAATGTGGTGGATATCGTCTGGGATGATACAGAGCAAAAGCTGTGTTTTACCATGCCTGCGGAGGATGTTTCGATAGGGATATTTTTCAGAGAGGTTCAGGAACTAGAGGTGCAGCTCAATGCGGCATTTTATGAAGCGTACCAAAAGGAACCGTATTGGGACGGAGTAAGTTTTAATCTTGACTGTGAACCGCCGATTACCGTTGAGAAGAATATGCTGACGGTTAAAGCGGTGCTTCTTCATACAGGCAGCGGAAAAGCAGAGACAAGGCTGCAGACAGAATTTACCATAGAAGGGGATAACCGCATTGTGAATCTGGGCGAGAATACCATTATCGTGAAGGCTGATGTCCTCGGCGATGGTTATGAGGTACAGGGAAAATGTGTCTTAAAAGCAGATTCGGTATCATTGAAGGAATTGATGGAGTCAACCGGAAGCCAGACCTACACAGAACTCGAGGAGTTTGTTATGGGGCTTACAGACAGGCTTGGGGAGTGCGAGAAGATGATAGAAGAACTGTCGCAGAGCCTTTCGTTTTCTGAGGAGCAGCGTGCAGAGGCAGAGAGGGAGCTTTCAGAGACGCTTGCAGAGCTGGAGGATGTAAAAGCAAGGCTTGAACTATCAAGAGAGCAGCTTGCAGCTGTGTCTGCAGAGCTTGAGAAACGAACAGAAGAGCTGGCAGCTAAATCAGAGGAACTGGCTTTATCAAAAGAGCAGCTTGCGCTGACAGAAGAACACCTTGCTGCTGCATCAGGTGAGCTTACAGGTATGAAGGAAAAGCTGACTGCTATGCAGGAATTCATGCAGGAGTTGACAGGCTCAGAACAGATTGGTGAGGAGTCTCTCAGGGAATTAAAGGAAAAGTTTGAGGCGCTTAAGGGACAAAAGGAATCGCTGTCTGATGAACTGGAAAAGGTCAGGAAGGAGAGCGGAAAACTGACAGTGCAGAACGGAAATCTGAGTACAAAAAATGCGGAGCTGCTAAGAGAGAATGAACGCTTAAGAAGCAGCAATGAGAAATTTGCCGAACAGCTCAAATATACGATAGAGGAACAGAAGGTACTTCTGGGAGAGTACCAGGTATTGAAGGAAAAATATGATGCTCTTGCCGGAGAAAAAGCAGGAAAGGAGAAGGAATATCTGCAAAAACTGGAGCAGCTTGAAGGGAAAATTGTGCAGCTTGAGGGAGAGAAGAGGCAGCTTACTACCCAATTAGCAGAGAAGGAAGCGGAGAAGCAGAAGCTTTCAGATGAGTGGAAGCAGGAGAAAATGCAGCTCACAGCATCACTGGAAGCAGAACGGGAGCGTGCTGCGAAGCTGGAAACAGAAGCGAAGGCTGAATCCGGTACAGGCACAGAAAAGGCAGGAACAGCAGTTGATACGAGCGAAGAGTCTGAAAAAGTGGAACAAGGGACGGTGATACGTCTGGAAACAGTCACAGAGCCGGCGGGAATAACGGAGATATTGCCGTCAGAGACAGAATCGGGGATAAAAGTAGAAACAGAGACAAAAGTAGAAACAGAGACAACAGCATCATCAGAGATAGCAACAGAGTCGGAGACAATGACTACCACACAGCAGCAGAGTAAAGAAACTAAGCAGAAGGGTTTTGGAATCGGAGCGGGCAAAAAAGTTCTTCCAGGTATTGCCATTGTGATTCTGGCGATGTTTCTGGGAGGATTTGTGCTCTATGCCGCACTGGAGGAGAAAGAAGAGAAAGACAAGGTATTGATATAGCAGCAGCTATATCAATACCTTCGATAAGAAGCTTTTCAGACGTTCGCTTCTTGGATTGGAGAATATCACATCGGGGCGTTCTTCCTCGACAATCACGCCTTCGTCGATAAAGAGAACGCGGGAAGCAACTTCCCTGGCAAAGCCCATTTCGTGAGTAACGACAATCATAGTCATCCCTTCTTTGGCAAGCCCTTTCATAACCTCCAGAACCTCTCCGACCATTTCAGGGTCAAGTGCGCTGGTAGGCTCATCAAAGAGGATAACGTCGGGCTTCATGCAGAGTGCTCGCACGATAGCGATTCTCTGCTTCTGCCCACCGGAAAGCTGGTTGGGATAGGCATTCGCCTTTTCGGCAAGACCTACACGGGTGAGCAGTGCCATGGCAGTCTCTTCCGCTTCTGCTTTCGACAGCTTTAACAGCTTCATCGGAGCAATCGTCAGATTTTTCAAAATCGTCATGTGCGGAAACAGATTAAAATGCTGGAATACCATACCGATTTTCTGGCGGTATTTGTTAATATCCGAATTCTTAGCGGTAATATCCATGCCTTCAAAGCTGATATGACCGGAGGTTGGCATTTCAAGCAGATTTAAGGAGCGCAGGAAGGTGGATTTACCGGAACCGGAAGGACCGATAATAACAACTACCTCGCCTTTCTGTATTTGGGTGGAGATATTGTTGAGTACCATGTTATCTCCAAAAGATTTACAGAGGTTGTCGATTTCAAATAATGCATTGCTAACGCTCACTGGCACGCAGCCTCCTTTCCAGACGGTTTACAAATGAAGATAAAATCATAACGATAGTCAGATAAATAAGTGCAACTGCTATCAGAGGCATAAATGCCGAGAAGGTACGGCTTCGGATAATATCGCCGCCCCGGGTTAAATCCATCAGCCCAATATAGCCGCAGATGGAGGTTTCCTTTAACAGTACGATAAACTCGTTAGCCAGAGCAGGCAGTACATTTTTGAATGCCTGCGGCATAACCACATACAGCATGGTCTGACCATAGTTAAAACCGAGACTTCTTCCTGCTTCGGTCTGTCCGGCATCAATGGACATGATACCGGAGCGGACGATTTCTGCTACATAGGCGCCGGAATTAATACCAAAGGAAATAATGGCAACCAGGCGCTTGTCGATGGCAACAGAGTCGAAAATAACATAGTAGATAATCAATAACTGTACCATAGCAGGCGTACCGCGGATAATCGTCAGATAAACCTTACAGATTGCATTGAGAAAGCCCAGCTTCCCTGTTTTATCGGCAGTGGAGCGGATAATAGCAACCAGAAAACCGAGGACGACACCGATGATTCCTGCAAAGAGAGTAATCAAAAAAGTATTGCCGAGACCGTTTACCAGATACTGCCAGCGGTTGTCAGTGATGAAGTTGTTAATAAAATCAAGCTTAAAGTTTTCTATAAAAGAAGTAATCTGTGTGATAGTCGCTTCCAAAGTGTTCTCCTTATTTTTCTCTTACGATGATAACCTGTGTTCCTGTAGCGTAGGAGTCTGTGAAGTCAATGCTCTTTAAACGATCCTCTGTTACTGTCATACCGGCTACACCTACGTCAGCTTTGCCGGACTGTACAGCACTGATGATGGAATCAAATTCCATGTCTTCAATCTGAAGCTCCATACCGAGTACATCACATACTGCCTGTGCCATATCAACGTCAATACCGGTAATCTTGCCATTCTCGTAGAATTCATATGGCTCGAAAGCAGCATTTGTTGCCATAATCAGCACACCGTTGGAACGGTCGGTGCCCTCAGGAGACACATAAGGAGTCTTACCTTTTGTATCGTCACCGATATAATTCTTTACGATGGCATCCAGTGTTCCGTTTTCCTTTAACTGAGCCAGTGCTGCATTAATCTTTTCCTTTAATTCTGTATTCTCTTTAGAAATACAGATAGCATAATCCTCTGTTACAAATTCTTCATCCAGAATGCGAAGCCCGTTATTCTTTTCTACGAATGCTTTGGCAGGCTCGGAGTCAATAATGACGCAGTCAATCTTACCCTGCTTTAATGCCTGAACAGCATCAGCACCCTTGGAAAACTGCTCAATGGTGGAACCTTGCTCGATGTAATCTTCTGCATAGATGTCACCGGTAGTTCCAAGCTGTACACCGATTGTTTTGCCCGGCAGGTCATCAACAGAAAATACGGTGTTTGCAGGTGCAGAACTGCAGGCACTTAATGCGCTCATAGTTACAACAGCAGCAGCCAGCGCTGCCAGTTTCTTAAATTTTTTCATATATGTTTCCTCCTGTATAAATAATGATATGATACCTGCATATCTGACAATTTATTATAACAGACGAAACCGGAGTGTACAATAGTAAAAGTTTATCTTTTTTTGCAGGAAAAGGGGTTTGACATTGTATGATATTGCATTTAAAATAGTATGAAGGAGAATAGACTGGTGAAGAAACACCGGAAAGGAATGGACAATGGTAAGAAAACAGAGAAAGCAGTTGTCGCAGACACAGACGATTGCGCTTGGATTTTTATTCATTATACTGACAGGAACAGTGCTTTTGATGCTGCCGATATCGTCGCGGTCAGGAGAGGTCACGCCTTTTCTGGATGCACTGTTTACAGCGGTCAGTGCAAGCTGTGTGACGGGACTGGTAGTAGTGGATACTTATACGCACTGGACGCTTTTTGGACAGGCGGTTATCCTGTTGATGATACAGATTGGCGGTCTTGGTTTTATGACAATCGGTATTTTGTTTTCTATTCTGTTGCGTAGAAAAATCAGCCTCCGGGAGAGAGGACTGATGCAGGAGAGTGTAAATACTCTGGAAATTGGCGGTATTATCAAGCTGGCAAGGAAGATTATCAAAGGAACCTTTTTAATAGAAGGAATCGGAGCAGTGGTTCTGGCGGTTCGCTTCGGATTGGAAATGGGACCGTGGAAGGGTATCTATTATGGCATTTTTCATTCAATATCCGCGTTCTGTAATGCCGGCTTTGACCTGATGGGATATCAGGAAGAATATGTATCGCTGGTTAATTATGCGGGGGACATTGTGGTTAATGTGACGATTATCCTGCTGATTGTTATCGGAGGCATTGGATTCATTGTCTGGGATGATGTGACGAGACACGGATTGAAATTTAAGAAGTACATGCTTCACACGAAGATTGTCCTGACTGCAACAGCAGTTCTGATTGTTACGGGAGCGTTTCTGTTCTGGATTCTGGAGAGAGACAACATACTTGCCGGAAGGGGAACACTGGAACAGCTTCTTTGCTGTCTGTTTGCTTCGGTGACGGCGAGAACAGCTGGCTTTAATACAGTGGATATAGCAGGACTTACGGATGCCGGAAAATTCCTCAATGTTGTTCTGATGTTCATTGGAGGAAATCCGGGCTCTACGGCAGGCGGTATCAAGACTACAACGATTGTCGTGCTGATTATGTATATCTGGTCCAACATGAAGCACACGTATGGCTGCAATCTGTTCGGACGCAGACTCGAGAATGAGTCGATTGTCAAGGCGAGTGCAGTATTCTGCACGAATCTGTTTCTGGCGACGGCAGCGGTATTATTTATTTCGGCGGTGCAGGTGCTGCCGGTAGCTGATGTCCTGACAGAGGTATTTTCTGCGATTGGAACAGTAGGTATGTCGACGGGAATTACAAGAGAGCTGACAGTACCTTCGCGGATTGCTATTATGATGTTGATGTATTGCGGCAGAATCGGAAGCTTGTCTTTTGCATTGTCCTTTACACAGAAAAAGAAGACGGCTCCGGTACAGCAGCCGGTGGAGCGGATTAATATAGGTTAAGAAAGAAGGAGAATACTATGAAATCAATTCTTATTATTGGCTTGGGAAAGTTTGGACATCATCTTTGCCGCAATCTGGCAGAGCTGGGAAATGAAATTATGATTGTAGACCAGAGGGAGGAGGTGCTGGAGGATTTACTTCCGATTGTTACCAGTGCCAAAATCGGAGACTGTACCAATGAAGAGGTTTTAAAAAGTCTTGGTGTGTCTAATTTCGATCTCTGCTTTGTCTGCATCGGTACGAATTTCCAGAGCAGTCTGGAGATTACCAGTCTCGTGAAGGAGTTGGGAGCACGCTATGTTATCAGCAAGGCAAACCGCGATATTCATGCGAAATTTCTTCTGAAGAACGGCGCGGACGAAATTGTGTATCCGGACAGGGATATTGCAGAGAAGCTTGCTGTGCGCCACAGCGCAAACCATGTCTTTGACTATATCGAGCTTACAGATGATTATTCCATCTATGAGATACCGCCTCTTACTGAATGGCTTGGCAAGAGCATCCGTGATGTGAATTTCCGTGTGAAATATAAGGTCAGCATTCTGGGAACCAAGAAGGGCGAGGATATCAGCCTTCTGCCGCCTGCGGATCACATTTTTGCGGCAGACGAGCATCTGATGGTAATCGGCAGGGCAGAGGATCTGGACAGGATATTGAAGCACCTGTAAATTGTCTGTGAAACAGCATTTTTAGGAAATAAGGATGACGAAAGAAATTTCGTGACAGATTTGAGAAAATATATTATAATATAAAGTACGATGAGGCTTCGGCAAACGGACATGGACAGGGCGGCAGCCCGGATAAGGAGGAAAATTATAATGGGTATTATTTCACGTTTCAGAGACATCATGTCAGCAAATATTAACGCACTTCTGGATAAGGCAGAGGATCCGGCAAAGATGATAGACCAGTATTTGAGGGACTTAGAGAGCGACCTTGGCAAGGTAAAGGCAGAGACTGCTGCTATTATGGCAGAGGAGACCAGATGTAAGAGAGAGCTTACAGAGTGTAATGAAGAAATCGATAAGATGCAGAAGTATGCAGAGAAGGCTGTTATGGCTGGAAATGATTCTGATGCACGTCAGTTCCTGACAAAGAAGGCTCAGCTTACAGAGAAGCAGGCAGGCTTACAGCAGGCATATGATCTGGCAGCAGCAAATGCATCTAAGATGAAGCAGATGCATGATAAGCTGGTCAGCGATATGGATGAGTTGAACGCAAGAAGAGATGCGATTAAGGCAAAGGTAGCAGTTGCCAAAACGCAGGAGAAGATGAACAAGCTGGGTGCCAGCATTGATGGCGCTGCAGCTACGATGTCCAAGTTTGACCGCGCCGAGGCAGCAGCCAATAAGATGCTTGACGAGGCAAATGCTATGGCTGAGCTGAATAAGAGTGCCGGCAGCGATATTGATACTCTGGCAAGCAAGTATGATGAACCGGCTTCTGCAGCAGTAGATGATGAGCTGGCAGCATTAAAGGCTAAGATGGGCTTATAAGCGCATAAGATTATAAGATTGAAATTCGGGGCGTTGCTTGCAGCGCCCTTCATTTTACAGGAGGTATACATATGGGTTTATTTGACAGACAGTTGGCGAATGTAGTAGAGTGGCAGGAATATCGTGATGACATTTTGTTCTGGAAGTGGGCAAACGGAGAAATCAAGAAGGGCAGTAAGCTGATTATCCGCCCGGGTCAGGATGCTATCTTTATGTATAATGGAAAGGTAGAGGGTGTGTTTACAGATGAAGGAAGCTTTGATATTGAATCGGATATCGTACCGTTTCTCTCTACTCTGAAGGGCTTCAAATTTGGATTTAACAGTGGCATGCGTGCAGAGGTACTGTTTATCAATACAAAGGAGTTTACAGAGAAGTGGGGCACCAAGAATGAGATTAATATCCCGGCTCAGGGGCTGAATCTGCCGGGAGGCCTGCCGGTACGTGCATTTGGTACCTTCAACTTTAAGATTACCGACCATCAGGCGCTGATTGATAAGGTCGCAGGCATTAAAAAACAATTTACAACGGATGAAGTAAAAGAGCGTGTTGTTGCCAAGCTGGATCAACTGCTGATGAAGTGGATTGTAAAGGAGGGCAAGAATGTAGCAAATCTGATGGCAAACTCTGACTCTATCGGCCGCGGAATCAAGGAAGACCTGGATATGGAGATGAGTAAAATCGGAATCGGCATTACTGACTTCTCTATTCAGAATGTAAGCTATCCGGAGAATATACAGAGAATGATTGAGAAGGCTGCTTCCCAGAGTATGGTAGGCGATATGAACCGTTATCAGACAATGGCGATGACAGATGCCATGACGAGTGGAAAAGGTGTCGGCAATACCACGGTGAATATGGCAAATACCATGGCGGGCATGCAGATGGGCATGATGATGGGACAGCAAATGGCAAACCAGATGAGCGGTCAGACACAGAATCAAATGAATAATCAGATGAGTTCTCAGGGAAATACACAGAACAGGTTTGGCGGCGGAGCTGTGCCGAATTTCTGTCCGAACTGCGGTGCCAGAACAAACGGAGCGAATTTCTGCGCAAACTGCGGTACAAAGCTAGTATAGGAAGGATTTGTAATGAGTATCTATGAAAGTCTGAATCCGGTACAGCAGGAGGCTGTTTATCATACAGAGGGACCGGTACTGATTCTGGCAGGAGCCGGTTCGGGAAAAACCAGAGTGCTTACGCACCGGATTGCGTATCTGATAGAGGAGATGGGTGTCAATCCATGGAATATCATGGCAATCACCTTTACGAATAAGGCAGCAGAGGAGATGCGGGAGCGTGTTGATAAGATTGTAGGCTTTGGCTCGGAGAGTATCTGGGTCAGCACATTCCATTCTACCTGTGTCCGTATACTCAGACGATATATTGACCGTCTGGGATTTGACAATAATTTTACAATATATGATACAGATGATCAGAAGACGCTGATAAAGGATGTCTGTAAACGGCTGGATATCGACACCAAAACCTATAAGGAAAGAAATATTATGGCGGCGATTTCCAAAGCGAAGGAGGAAATGATTACGCCGGAGGAATACCTGCTCAATGCAGGCGGCGATTATGCACAGAAGAAGATGGCGGGGATTTATCAGGAATATCAGAAGCAGCTTAAGAAGAATAATGCGCTGGATTTTGATGATTTACTGTGCAAGACGGTGGAGCTGTTCGAGTATAATCCTGATGTACTGGAATATTACCAGAATCGCTTCCGTTATATTATGGTGGATGAGTATCAGGATACGAATACCGTGCAGTTCCGCTTTATCAGTATGTTGGCGAAGAAATATAAAAATCTTTGCGTTGTGGGTGATGATGACCAGTCTATCTATAAGTTCCGCGGAGCCAATATCCAGAATATTCTTGGCTATGAGAAGGTGTTTCCGGAGGCGAAGGTAATTAAGCTGGAACAGAATTACCGTTCTACCGGAAACATACTGAATGCAGCTAATATGGTAATCCGCAACAACAAGGGCAGAAAGGATAAGACACTCTGGACAGACCGGGAGGAAGGCGAGAAGCTGAAACTCTGCCAGTGTGAAACCGGCTATGAGGAAGCAGAACGCATTGTGGCGGAGATTAAGCAGCTTGTGGCAGGCGGAACGTACCGCTATAGCGATTGTGCGCTTCTTTATCGCACGAATGCACAATCACGTATTCTTGAGGAACAATTTGTAAGAGAGAACATACCTTATAAGGTAGTGGGCGGCGTAAATTTCTATGCCCGTAAGGAAATCAAGGATTTGCTCTGTTATCTGAAAACAATTGATAATGGACGCGATGATTTGGCGGTACGCCGTATTATCAATGTGCCGAAACGCGGAATCGGAGCTACTACGATAGACAGAGTGCAGGAATATGCAGCAGAGCATGAGATGAGCTTCTATGATGCACTGCGTATGGCAGAACAGATACCGTCGCTGGGACGTGCAGCATCGAGGATAATACCATTTGTAAATCAGATTCAGGTGCTTCGCAGCAAGCTGGAGTTTATGTCACTGAAGGATTTTATGGAAGAAATCATTGCTTCTATAGAATACGAGAAGGAATATGAAAATGAAGATGCGGAAGAAGTCGCTGCCCGCATGGAGAATGTGGATGAATTAATCAGTAAGCTTGCGGATTATGAGGAGAGCGAAGAGCAGCCGACCTTAAGTGGATTTCTGGAGGAAGTGGCGCTGATAGCGGATATCGACAGTTTGGATGATTCCAGCAACCGTGTAGTGCTGATGACGCTTCACAGTGCTAAGGGACTCGAATTTCCGAAGGTATTCCTGTGCGGAATGGAAGATGGGCTGTTCCCTAGCTATATGTGCATTACCTCGGATGACCCTTCTGATCTGGAGGAGGAAAGGCGTCTGTGTTATGTGGGAATTACCCGTGCGATGGACAGTTTGACGATATCCTTTGCGAAGCAGCGTATGATCCGTGGTGAGACGCAGTGGAATAAGCCATCCAGATTTTTGAAGGAGATACCGTTTGAACTGTTTGAAGGCATGATAAAGGAAAATAAAATTAAAGAAATGCCGAAAAATAACAGCTATGCATCAGCAAAACAGGCATTCCAGACAAGGGCATTTCAGCCTAAAGCATTTGCTGTCAATGATTCCAAAGAGCTGGATTATGGCGTGGGAGATACCGTATTTCACATCAAGTTTGGCACTGGTATCGTGAAGGAGATACTGGAGGGCGGACGCGATTATGAGGTGACGGTAGAATTCGAAAAGGCGGGAGTCAGGAAAATGTTTGCTTCCTTTGCCAAGCTGAAGAAACTGTAATTACCTTATAAATTGTCTATAAATTTTTCTGGAAGTATATAGAAAAAAGGAACTGGTTATGCTATACTATAGGTGTCGGTGAACGATGCAAATGGATAGAAAGGACGTGTCTGAAATGTCAAATAAAATTGATGAATTGTTAAATGCAGCCAGATTGAATGAGCTTCTTCATAAGAAGGAAGAGGAAGAGAAGAAAAAGAACTGTGTATTATGGGCACTGGCAATTATTGGTGCAGTGGCTGCTGTCGCAGGAATTGCATATGCAGTATACCGCTATTTTACACCGGATTATCTGGAAGATTTTGAGGATGATTTCGAAGACGATTTTGATGATGACTTTTTTGATGATGAAGAGGAAGCTGCTGAGAAGAAAGAAACGACAGAAGAATAGAAATGATAAAAGCTGGCATATAGGCCAGCTTTTATTATTTCTATTTCTATTTCTATTTCTTCTGTGCAGATTTGGTCAGATATGACTTGCGGTAGGCACTCGGGGTGATATCGTAGCGTTCCTTGAATTTGGTAAGAAAATATGCCGGGGTGCTGTAGCCCAGCTCTTTGGAAATTTCGTTAATATTCATTTTATCATCCTGCTCCAGGAGCTGAATTGCCTTCTGCAGTTTTTTTTCAGAAAGATATTCGGAGAAATTCTGGTCTGTATTTTTTTTGAACATACGGCTTAAATGGGCAGAGGTAATGTGAAAATGTTCTGCCATGGAGCTTAAGGTCACGGAAGAAAGATTCTGGTCTATGTACAGGTAGACAGCCTCCATGAAATTCTTCTCATGCACGCTCGCAGACTGCTCGTTTGACTCCCTGTATTCCGTGACAGACTGAATCAGATAGTCACAGAAACGGTCAAAGCCCGGGTGTGTCTGTAACACAGAGCTCATATTCTGGCATGCCAGCGGGTGCGTATAGGATTTTTCAAGAAAATATCCTTTTACCGCAAAAAAAGCGCTCTCCATAAAATGATAAATTGCATTATAGGAAAACTGTTCAGCACTGTTAGGAGCAGAGGAGAAGGAAATCTTTTCCTGGTTTCGCTTCAGGTATTGGATAACCTCATCATAATTTTTACTATTTAAAAGTTCAATGATATGAGGAGTAATATCCGTATCAAGCACGGCTGTACTGGAATCACAGGAGCGGATAAAGCTCGAAGAAAAACGTTTGCCGTAACCCAATACCTGCGTATAGTGCAGGGAGCGCTGCAGATAGTGAACCTCGTCCAGCATTTCACCTGCAGAATCCAGTGCATTTGTAAAATAAAAATTGAAATGGCAGTTTTCTACGGTATTATACAAAATCTGCTTCAGCGAATCAGTTAATACGCGCATATTATATTCAGAATAGTTGATATAACAGCAGATATAGAGCTGCTGGGGAATAATCCGGTAGGCAATCTGACAGCCTGAAAGATACTGCTCACAGGAACTGCAGATAGTGGATTGGAGTCTTTCTAAAACGACTTGTTCTCCGGTGCTTTTATATTCGATAAGGATGCCTGAATAGCGGGAAAACTGTGTGCTAGGAAAGATAGCATCTGCAGACAACCGCTGAACGGGCAGCGCGGTCTGTGAAGCGGCACTTTCAAGGAAAGCGCGGTGCTTCTCGAACCATGAAAGCTGAAAGACAGCTATCAGAAAAAACAGGACAGATGTGCTGCAGGCAAATAAAAACGGAGCGAGACCGTTGTCTTTAAAAAACTGCCTGGAAGAAAAAATGCCGGAGCTGACAGGCTCATAATACACGTACTGCATGCCTGCCATAGCGGAAGGTGCACAGTAAAAGGAATATTTCGAAATATCGGCATTATCATAGGTAAAAACTTTGCCGAGGGGGGGTGTCTCGCGGAGAATTGTTTCAATTACTTCACTGGAAAGAATATTATAGCCTTCTATGGAAAGTATCTGTCCATTGTTTAATATAAGGAAGGTTCCCTTGGGGTTTAACTGTTCCACACTAATCTGGAAAAATTCATCCGGAAAGCGAAGCTGTACCATGGCACAGCCGGCGGGCTCCTGTGGAGAGCTGCGCTCAAAAAACGGAAAATAATAGAGGATATCTCCGTCGGAGCTGGAAATAAAACCGGGTGTACGGGCATGTTCTGAACGGAAAGCAGCGGTAACATAGGAATAAGCCGGATTACCGTCTGTAAAATCAGTACGGACGCTGAGCGTGGAAAGCAGAAGCGAGTCTGAAGTACGGTACAAAATCAGACTTTTTAGGTTTTTCTGAAGACGCATGCTGTCAATGGCGGACATGCGTACTCTGGTAAGGAAATCATCATCAGAACTGCTGCTTGTGAAAAACTGCCCAAAAGTGGAGGGCTTTAAGTAGTGATAAAGGTTTATTTCCATAAAATTGTACAAATCGTCAGAAAGGGATTTATCAAGATTAGAAGCACAATAATTTATGTACTGTGCAATTTTCTTATCCTGCTGACGTTTCTGAAGAACTCCGGCAAGAAAAAATGACACCGAAAGAAACAAAAATAACAGAAAGAGTAAAATACAAAAGTAAAAATGTTTCTTATAAGTAAAGTTTTTGTCTGAGTTGCTGGACATTTTCAAAAACACCTTCCCCATATTGTGCATATTGAATATATCAAATTTATAACATAAATATCAAAAATTTACAAGTCAAAAAAACCGACTCAAAATAAAAAAATCAAAAATACACAAAAAAATATATGATATATCAAAAAAATGAAATTGAAGAAAATGGCTTATAGTGATATACCAGAGTTAGACGTGATGGTCGAATTGCCTAATGCAAAAAAGGGCAGTCAAAGAAAAAGTATACAAAATAAACAAAAAGGGAGGAGAAACAGAGGCATGAAAGGCAAGGGATTGAACAGTATGCTTCGAAAAGGAAAAAAGGCTATGGCGCTGTTCCTGGCAGCTTCCATGCTGTGTGGCAGCAGCCTGACATATGTTTCCAATGCGGATGAAGGTACTGCAGGCGTTCCATTAAAGGATAAGTATACTGGCTTCGATGGGCAGAAAGTTGATTGGAATTATGGAACCGGAGAGGGTACCGGTGCTTATAAGGAATATCAGAGCGAGTATGCAGCGATTGCCAATGCGAAGGAAGCGATTGAGATTTCTATTAAAGATATCCGCAATCAGTCCGGAAGCCTTAAGTTGGAGCAGTTTGAAGGCCGCGATGCGGTGCTTTCAGATAAGACATCGGAGTACATTGAATTTGATGTTGAAATACCTGCAGATGCTAAATATCAGATAGAGATTGATTACTATCTGAAGGAAGGAACCTCAGATGCAGGAAAAAGAACGCTCTATATTGATGGAGAATATCCGTTTACGGAGAGCAGCGATATCGTGTTTGACCGTTATTTTATGGATGAGGGAGAACCGGTTATCAACAGTATCGGAGATGAGACAAGACCTTCCCAGATAGCAATACCGGGATGGAGAAGTACATTGTTACAGGATACCTCCGGTATGTATAATGAACCATTCAGCTTCTATATGACAAAAGGAACACATACGCTCCGCTTTGTATATATGAAGACAGATATGTACATATCCGCGATTCGTTTTACAGCTCCAAAGGAAATTAAGAGTTATGCGGAAGTATCACAGGAATATAAATCGGCCGGCTATCAGCCGGTAACGGCAGAAAAAACACATTTCCAGGCTGAACTGACAGCAGTAGAGAAGAATGACCCGACGCTTCGCCGTGAGAATGATGGTGACCCGTTAGTGGAGCCATCATCTGATGTCAGCAGAAAGCTGAATGTTATGGGCGGTTACAGATGGCGCGGCGGCAATCAGAGCATTACCTGGCAGTTTGATGTGCCGGAGGATGGACTCTATAAGATTGCTTTGTATGTAAAGCAGTCATGGAATGATGGTCTTCCTTCTTATCGTCAGATAGCGATTGATGGAGAAGTGCCGTTTGAAGAGATGCTGCAGTATAAATTTGATTATAATACGTCATGGACGCTTCAGGAGCTTTCCGCAGAGGATGGCACACCATATGAGTTTTATCTGACAAAGGGTACTCATACGATTACCATGACGGTTAAGCTTGGCGAAATAGGAAAGGTACTGGATTCTATCCAGCAGGATATTTTAACACTTTCAGATATGCTGTTGAATATCACACTTCTTGCAGGAAGTGATCCTGACCCGAACTATGATTATGGATTCTTTGACAAGATTCCGAATCTGCAGGCTCAAATGGAATATCTGGTTACCAGCATGGATGAAAAGTATGCACTGGTGAGCGGAATGGCAGAGAAGGTGCCGGCGATGGCAAATAACTTCCTGACAATCAAGTCACAGCTGCAGGGCATGATTGAAAATCCTTACAGTATTGCCAAGAAGATTGGTGATTTGACAAGCTCACAGGAGAATTTAAGCAACTGGTATCTTTCTTTACAGAATGTTCCGTTAGTCATTGACTATTTTGAAGTGGGTAATCCGAATGAGGAATGGAGGAGCGTTTCTTCTAATGTATTCCAGAAGTTTGGTACTACCTGTAAGCTGTTCGCATCTTCCTTCTTTAAGGATTATGATAATGTAGGAAGTATTCTTGGCGAAGATGTTGAGATTACAGATACTATTAATGTATGGATTGCCCGTGGTACAGAGTGGGCGGAAGTAATTAAGGAAATGGCAGACGAGAGCTTCACACCGGAGACAGGAATTGCCATTAACGTAAATGTCCTTCCTGCATCCCAGTTAAATGCAGGTAATGTCAATGCCCTGATGCTTTCTATTACGTCCGGTAAGGCACCGGATGTGGCACTTGGTGTAGATACCACTTCGCCGGTAGAATTTGCTATCCGTGATCAGGTGTATGACCTGTCTAAAATGGAAGGCTTTGATGAGGTAAAGAATCGTTTTGTAGAGGCGATTATGACACCTTATCAGTATAATGGCGGTACTTATGCATTGCCGGAAACAATGAATTTCAACG
>JAGANQ010000012.1 GCA_017624115.1 Lachnospiraceae bacterium | reverse complement strand
GTTTTCCTGCTTTGTACCGATTACGATATAAAACAGATTTGTTAAACAATTTTCCTGTACCATCGGAATCAAGGTATTCGTATGTACCTTATTCATCATGTTTGTTGTAAAAAATCCCTCTGTATCAAATTCCAGCTCATTTCCCTTCGCTGAAATTCTTAAGCCATACACTTCATCTGTTCCTCGCTTAATCATATCCACCAGCTGGTTTTTCGTAACCTCAATGACCTCTCCCTTCGGTAAGCTGTAAGCCTCCCAGCAAATCTCCCTCGTTCCTAAATTAATTCTGTTTGTTACTACTAATTTTCTACACATATCTTTCTCTCCTTTTCCCTGTTTGTATTTTTTCTGTATCTCAATTACAACTATATCTTAACGCTTAAAAAGGAAATAATCTGTAGTGGGAATAGCCGGAAGTGCTCTCTGTTTCTGTACGAAGTGCACGAAGATGAAAGCCTGTAGATAAATAATACTATAAACCAGAAGCTGTAACAGCAGAACTTTTTGCACAAAAAATGACCAACAATCCACTCGGTAGACTATTGGTCATCTTTAAATTTTATTGTGTCAATCTTGTGTCAAATCACATTTCCAAGTCTGGAAACCCTTGATTTTCCTAGCTTTAATCCAAAGTATATGGCATGAGAGCGATATGACGTGCTCTCTTAACTGCTACAGTCAAAGCTCTCTGATGCTTTGCGCAGTTGCCGGTGATTCTTCTAGGGAGAATCTTTCCTCTTTCGGATACATATCTCTTTAACTTATTTACGTCCTTGTAATCAATTACGTTGTTAGCGTCACCACAGAATACGCAAACCTTCTTTCTTCTGCGCATTGCCGGTTTTCTTCTCATTCCGCCTTCAGCCTTGTCGCTCTTCTCTGCTTTATTGAATGCCATTGTTCATAACCTCCTTATGGTAATAACCTGTCTTTTAGTTAAATGGCAGACCTTCATCATCTACACCATCCGGTATGTTCATAAAGCCGTCACCTACTGCATTGCCCGGCTGTGGTCTTGATGCCGGCTGGAAGCCTCCATCACCTGCATTTGCTGCCGCACCCTTGCTGTCTGCAAACTCCTGCTCTTCTACAACTACATCCGTGGTATAAACCTTCTGACCGTCACGGTTGGTATAACTTCCTGTCTGGATTCTTCCCGATACCAGTACACGCATACCCTGTCTGAAATATTTTTCAATAAATTCAGCATTTGTACGGAAAGCTACACAGTTGATAAAATCAGCTGTCTGCGCTCCGTCACCGTTTGCGTCTCTTCTGCCTCTGCGGTCTACTGCCAGAGTAAATCTGGCAACCGCCATTGTGTTGTCTCCCTGTGAATATCTCACTTCAGGATCCCTTGTCAGCCGCCCCATTAAGATTACTTTGTTCATACAATCTCCTCCTGGGTTATTCTGTTCTGATTTCTCTTCAAAGAAATCAGGTTAAAAGTCATTAGTCTTCTTCTTTTACAACTAAATATCTGATGACATTTTCCATAAGACGAACATGTGCTTCCACTTCGTTTGGACAATTGCTATCAGACTCGAACTTAACGATGTAGTAGAAGCCTTCCTTCATTTTCTGAATTTCGTAAGCAAGTCTTCTCTTACCCCATTCATCAACGCCTGTTACTGTACCACCGAAACGGGTAATGTACTCTTTTACCTTCTCAACGGTATTGGCTCTTTCTTCATCCTCGATCTTCGCACTTACAACAACTGTTACTTCATACTTGTTCATGCTAATCGCACCTCCTTCTGGTCTTTGGCCCCTCACAACACGTGGGGAACAAGGATAATTATAATATATCACGAATATTCATTCTAACACATGTCCCGGCAAAAAGCAAGCACTTTTTTACACCAGCAGCATTCTGTCATTATCCATCTGCTTCCTGCGTTTTTGAGAATACATATCAAGCAGTCCGTTCAACGTCATCTTCTCCCGCTCTTCTCCCGATACATCCAATATGATTTCTCCATCATCCATCATAATCGTGCGGTTTCCTGTTTCCAGTGCAGCAGACAGATTATGCGTAATCATCATCGTCGTAAGCTTATCCTTTTCCACAATTTCCTTCGTAATCTCCATCACTCTGGCTGCTGTAGCCGGGTCAAGCGCCGCCGTATGCTCATCCAGAAGCAGCAGCTTCGGTGATACCATCGTACACATCAGAAGTGTTACGACCTGACGCTGTCCTCCCGACAAAAGCCCTACCTTCGCATCCATCCGGTCCTCCAGCCCCATACGGAAACGGCTCAGATATTCCCGGAACATCTGCGTTTCTGATTTTCTGATAGCAAAACGCAGCGGACTTTTCTTGCTTCTGGAATAGGAAAGTGCCAGGTTCTCCTCAATCGTCATATGAGGTGCCGTACCACGCATCGGATCCTGAAATACTCTGCCTATCACGCGGGAACGTTTATGCTCCGGCATAAACGTAATGTCCTGCCCGTCCAGAAGAATTCTTCCCTCATCCAGCAGAAAATTTCCACATACAGCATTAAACAACGTCGATTTTCCTGCTCCGTTGGAGCCTACCACCGTCACAAAATCACCCTGATTCAGCGTCAGATTAAGCTTCCTCAGAGCAGCTCTTTCATTCGGTGTTCCTGAAAGGAAGGTCTTTTTTGCATCTTCAATTTTCAGCATGAGCTTTTCCTCCCCTCCGTATCCTGCGAATCTCCATCTGTTCCTTCCATGCCGGAGCAGATAATGCCACGCCGACAATTACTGCTGATACCAGCTTCAGCGCATACGCCGGGAACAGGCTGGAGCTTGTTGCCAGTGCAATAATATAGCGGTAAATCACGGAACCGACAATTGAGATAACCAGTCCTCGTCCCACTTTATCACTCCTAACAAAGAGCTTACCGATAATCACGGATGCCAGTCCGACTACCAGAATACCTACACCGGAATTGATATCTGCAAATCCCTGATACTGTGCAATCAATGCACCGCACAGAGCAATTGCACTGTTGCTTACAGCCAGTGCCAGAATCTTGACGCTGTGTACATCGATGGACGAGGCACGAACCATGTCCTCATTATCTCCCGTTGCTCTGATGCAGAGACCGATATGTGTACGGAAAAACAGAATGAGAACTGCTGCCACTATAGCTGCCGCCAACGCCGCAATAAGCAGCTTGCAGATATCCTTGTCTACACCCGGAAGCCAGCCATACATAAGCTTAAATATGGTGGCATTCGATATCAGGGACAGATTCGAGCTGCTGCCCATAATGCACAAATTGACCGAATACAACCCGCTCATAGTAAGAATACCTGCCAGCACCGGATGAATTTTACATTTTGTCTGCAGCAGCCCGGTTACACAGCCTGCCAGAGCACCTGCAAGCACCGCTGCAGCCAGCCCCAGCACGGGATGTCCCGCTACCGTCAGGCTTGCTGACACCGCCAGTCCCAGCGTAAAGCTTCCCTCTGCCGTCAAATCCGGTACATTCAATATCCGAAAGCTGATGTATATCCCCATTGCCAGCAGTCCGTACAGCAGTCCTAACTGCAGGGAACCCAGAATCAATACCATATCGTACTACCTCCCGCACAATTTCTCATAAGCAATGTCTACTGTGCATCATCGACGAACACAGCCTCTGCCTTTACCTCATCGCTCAGTGTAATTCCCAGTGTATCCAGTGTCTTCTGGTTGATTACAGTAGAAGAAGCAGGTACTACAACAGCCGGGATATCCTCTACCTTTGTACCCTCGAGATATTTGACTGCCATATCAGCGCTCATCGCTCCAATCTGCTTATCATCAACGGCAATCGTAGCGAATGCCCCGGACGTTACCATGACAGCAGAGCTGCCATATACCGGAATCTTTGCCTCTCTCGCCACCTCAGCCACATTCGGCATGGCACTCTGAATCATACTGTCATTCGGCACGAAAATCGCGTCCACCTGTCCCACCAGACTCTGTGCAGCCTGCTGTACCTCAGAGGAATTTGTCACAACTGCTTCCACATATTTCAATCCGTTTGCATCACAGTATGCCTTCGCATCTGTAATCGTGTTTACGGAATTAACCTCGCTGGTATTATATAAAAAGCCATAGGTCTGGCAGCCCGGCGTCAGCTTGTCGGATAAAGCAAATATATCCGCCACAGGAATCGCATTTGACGTACCTGTCGCATTCTTGTCCGGCTTCTCCATCTGTGTAATAACGCCCGCCTTCACCGGAGCAGATACTGCCACAAAAAATACCGGAATATCGCTTTCCATATTCACCATCGCCTGTGTTGCCGGAGTAGCAATCGTAGCCACCAGATCCATCTTATCATTTACCATCTCCTGGCAAATCGTATTCAGGTTTGTTGCATCACCCTGCGCACTCTTATAGACAATCTTTACCTTGCTCTCGTCATAGCCCTTCGCTGCCAGCTCATCGATAAAACCCTGCCGCATATCATTAAAGGCGCCGTTCTCTACCATCTGGATAATGCCTATCTGCAGAGCATCCTCCTTCTGGCTTCCGCCGCAGCCGGTCAGCACAGCAGATGCCATTATCATTGCTGCTGTCAGTACCGCTGTTATTTTCTTTATTCCATACATTTTTCTCATACTAATCTCCCTCTCGTTCTTCTCTACATATTTTCCAGTGTATCAACTGCCTTCATTACCATATCTGCACTGACCTTATACGGATAATGCGCAATGTCTGACCGTTCGGAGATGTCCTGCGCAATCCGGCTCATTTCCTCGTAGGTAATATCCATATCACTGAGCTTTACAGGTAATGAAGTCTTTTTGTGAAATTCGTACAGCCGTTCAAATTCCTCCCGCTGGTTATCGCACAGCAACAAAATCAACACACCGTATGCCACTACCTCGCCATGCAGATGCTTCTTCTCTATCTGCTCATACGCTGTCAGCGAGTAAAATACGGCATGCGCCAGACCACTGTTATAATGCACCGTGTGCTCCTTTGTCAGAAGAATCGACGCGATACCAGTTGTCACTACGATTGCCAGAATGACCTGCTCCAGCTCATAAGATATCTCGCCTTTTCTGATGTCTGCCAACGCCTTTTCTCCATATTCAAGCACTGGCCCGACGCACATCTGGCTGACATTTACTCCAAGCTGCAGATAATGCACAAGCCTGTCACCTCTGGCAGAAACACTGGCTTCGTAATACTTTGCATAGGTATCTCCCATACCTGCCCAGATATACTTCTCCGGAGCCTTTCCTATAATACCTGTGTCTATAAAGGCATGTACCGGAGGCTTTTCCAGAAAGAACGGCTGCTTAAAGCTTCCATCCGGGTAATACATGATAGAAACCGCTGTTGTAGCTGCGCAGGTAGATGCGATTGTCGGGAATGTAAATACCGGCTTATGAAGCTGCTCTCCCAGTGCCTTGCAGGTGTCAAGCGCCTTGCCGCCGCCTGCTGCAAACAGCATATCAGCTTCTGCTACGCTGTTATTTTTCTTCAGCAGCTCTACATTCTCATAAGAAGCTTCTCCGCCATACCATATTTCTTCCAGAATAATAATCCCACTTCCTGCTGCCGCTGACCGGATTTTCTCCGCCGCAGCCTTAAGTGCCGTTCTGCCGCCGATTATGACGGCTGTTTTCCCATATGCACTGCAGATTTCAGGAATCTTATCATAAATCCTGGTGCCTATGGAATATGACGGCAGATAAATGTCGTAGTTTTCCATGCTCTCCCTCCTCATATATACAAGATTTCGCCAAAGGCAAAATTTTTTATACAATACAAATACCTGGCAAACCATAGCTCTGCCAGGTACCCATTTGTACTTGAATTTCTTATTCTGCTAAGGATAATTTAGCACTGCATCAGAGTAATGTCAAGTCTTGGCTCTGACTTTACAGATACGAATAAAAATTCTCTCCATTTCTCATCATGCACACGGTTCCTTCTTTTGTCTGGAAATTTCCATGGATATATCCGCTGCTGTGCAGAAATACCGGCACCTTGCTTTCACCGTCTGTATACATATCAAGATAAGCTGCCAGTGCATACGGCTCCATCTGGTCGAAGCGCACAATTCCGTTTTTAATTCCTCCAAAGAAGCATCCCGTCCTTGTTTCCAGCATTTCAGATGCCAGTCTGTCTGCCATCCGGCTGTAAACATCCTCACGGGTAAGCAGATAAAGTTCCCTTACTGCCAGCATAAGAATCGGCAGACTGCCCTTTGTCTGCAGTTCAAATGACACACTCTCTCCCGGTCTGACACCTATATCACCCACTCCCATATGCAGGGCAATATTCCGTGCCGCTTTCCAGAAAATGTCTTTTTTTGAATATCGGTACGCCCGCAGGGCACTGTACAGGAATCCTTCCCCCACACTTCTCGGTTCAAATACCTTTCCTGCCGGACCGTAATAACCATTCCGTTTCAGGGCAAATCCGCTTAAATCCGTGCCATCTGCCAGCATAGGGCGGAACGTATTATTCTCCCAGTCATAGGCATGGTTCAGATATGCCTCATATCCCTTAAGCGTCTGCTCCGCAAAAACACTGCCCCTGTCGCCAAGAAGCTCTGCCAGATACAGCTGCATCAGTACATTATGATAGCACATACAGTTTGCCTGATTCGGCAGCAGAACATTTGCTTCCAGCGCGATTGCCCCAAATTCCGGTCCAAGCTGCCTTGAGGCTCTGTCTCCGAAAAAGGAACGGGTTTCATTGTCATCCGTTGTATCCATCGTCTTACGTGGTCTGCTGAACTGATATCCGCCGATTCCTGTAACCGGATGTCTGGCATCCACATATTGCTGTGCCAGTCTCTTCGCCCATATTAAAGGTGCTTCATCCCCCGTTTTTGCGCTCAGCATACCGGCAGCATATATCAAATCATTGCCGGCATTCAGAAAGGACAGCCCTGACATCTCAAAAAATGGCTCCGGCTTTTTATACTCATGCTCCCATATATGCTCCACCTTAAGTCCGTATTGCCCGTGGCGGCTGATTTCCAGCTTATCCCACTGATAGACATGTGCGTTCCAGAAGCCTTCAATATAGCGTCTTGCCGCATCACTGTCCACGCTGAACATAAGCTCATAGAACGGAAAGCAGTCCTTCAGCTCATGTACCTCGCCCTTCTCAGGAATCCCGCAGTCCTTCCCCGTCTCAAAATCTACAAAATGATGTCCTCCCATATAGAGCAGCCCACCCGCATCCTGAAGGTGCTCAAAATGATAAGATATATCCTTTCGAAGCGCCTCCTCATAACGTCTGTCCCCTGTCAAGTCAGAAATTGCCCGTAATGCGCGAAACATGTTCTGCTGATTTGTCAGGTTTGACACGGGAACCTCTCTTCCATCCGCAAATCTCCAGATAACCGGTTTTCCGCTTTCCACATATATTCCATCCGCAAAAAGCGGATTGCCTGAGCTTCTGCCCAGACGAAGCACCCCGTCCCCATACTCTTTCAATGCCTGTCTTACCTTATCCTGTATCATACGCTTCCTACCTCACTTATGCTTCTATATCCTGTTTTTCAAAATAAGGCGAGTCCATTCTGAACCCGCCTCATTGTAATCATTTCTTTTTAATTATTTTGCCATGTAGTTATCATAAGCCTGCTGATATACTGCAACAATATCAGAGACACCCATTCTCTCAAGGTTAGCTACATATGTATCAAAGTTAGATAATGGCTCCTGACCTGTGATGAACTTCCACTTCATCTCTGCAATATAGTCAAATAATCCTGCATTGGAAGCTGCACTTACCTTCTCAGCCTGCTCAGCAGAAAGTGTGATAGCCTTAGGGTAACGTAAGGAGAAGTCTGCCTCTGCCCATACAGCACTTGCATTTACATACCACTCGTCTCTGGTTGCAAGGTCTACATCAGTATTGCCAAAGGATGGCATATAGGAGCTCTGGTTACCATACATCTTGTAGTAATCTACTTCCTTGCCATTCGGTAATATAACCTTCTTCTGAACACCTGTCTCAGGGTCTTTAATCAGGGACTTTGTACCGTCTGCTGCTACCTCGAAGGTCTCACCCTCTACACCCCATGTCATCAGCTCAGATCCTCTCTCAGAGTACATCCAGTCGATAACAGCTGCTACTGCATCCAGACACTGACAGTCTGTTGTTACCAGAGTAGTCTCAGATGCTACTGTAGTAGCCGCATCACTTCTCTCAGAGTATGCTACACCATTAGAAGCTGCCGGCCAGGTAACTGGTGTAATTGCTGCGGCAGGATTCTTCTCTATAAGCTTTGGTGTCCACTTTGTATTATTATTAGCCAGACCCTTCCAGCTTCCTACTAAGTCAGCAATAATAGACTCATCACTTCCGCCCGGATCACTGGACTTAACCTGCTTTCCATCCTCAGTGTACAGGTTGCCAATCAGACCTTCGCTGTACCACTTATTCATCTCTTCCAGATATGCCTTATATTTCTGTGTTCTTGCACCATAATCTACCTTCTTGGTATCCTGATCGATGTACTGTGCAGCATCCATTGCAAATGCAGCCTCGAATAACATCAGACCGCCGCTGCTGGCATCAAACGGAATCTCATCTAATTCACCGTTTCCATTTGGATCCATGGTCTTAAATGCAGTCAGTACATCATACCACTCTGCCATATTAAGAGGCACTTCCATACCTACATTATCCAGCCAGTCCTGTCTGATAACCAGACCGGTTGATGTCTTAGCCATAAGCTCCTGCTGTGTCTGCATTGGATTAATTCTCATAAAGAACAGGTATTGTCCATTATCGTTTGTCATATCCTTTCTTACGTTCGGATATTTCTCAAAGATAGCCTGGAGATTCGGCATTTTTGTATTGATCATCTCGGTCAGGTCGATGCTGATACCATCAGCATACATTCCAGGGATACCGCCCTTCTCAGAATAGAAGTCATTCCACTTCCAGGAAATAATATCCGGAAGCTGTCCTCCTGTCAGCTTTGCCAGTACAACATCATCATCGTTCAGAGCCTCAAACTGAATATCCACATGCAGTTCCTCTTCAATCATCTCGATTGTTTTCAGCTCTGAATATCTGGTATAGTCATCCGTTACCTGCTGGTCACGGATTAACCATTTGATTACCTGACCATCCGGCCATGTCTGCTGCACAGTTGCCTCTGTAGGCGCTTCTGTCGTAGCAGCCGCTGTAGTTGCGGTATTTGCCGCTGTAGTTGCTGCAGAATTTGCTGCTGTTGTAGATGCCGGAGTACCCTGGTTTCCGCCACAGCCTGCCAGAGAAGACACACACATAGCTGAAGCCATAATAGTTGCAATTACTTTCTTTTTCATACTTTTCCTCCTTAATAAGATAAAGTTTTATTAAATCCCCCACTGTCGGTGAATTCCTTAACACCGGAGGTGATTTACAAGTTTAATATACTGTTATACCACGGATTGCTCCGTGCTTACACACTCCCTCAATCGCCGCCGTCCGGGACTTTCACATTACATACCTGTCAGACCGGAGCGCTCCACGCCTTCCATGAACTGTTTCTGCAGGAACATGTAAATAACTAATATCGGCAAAATTACCAGGAGCGTTGCTGCCATCAACATGGCATTGTTAAACAGGAATCCTCCCATTTCCTCTACCAGTTCCATGGAATCCTCCATGTTCAGCAGCTTATACAGCCCCGGCAATCTGCTCGGCAATACCTGATTGCCTAAATTTGTGATATATATCTTCGGCTCAAAGTAGTCATTCCAGTGCCATACCATAGAAAGCACTGTAGATACCAGAATCGCCGCTTTCGACATCGGCAGCATAATCTGGAAAAAGGTTCGAAGAGCACCACAGCCGTCAATCTTGGCTGCCTCTTCCATCTCCTTTGGAAGTCCTGAGAAGAACTGCCTGAACAGGAAGATAAAAAATGCTCCATTAAGGCCATATCCGAAGAAACATGGCAGTAAAATCGGAAGGTAACCCTTTGCTACATTTAATAAATTCATTTTACTATACTGAATGTACAGGGGAAATATAATCGTCTGTACCGGTACCAGCATAGACAGAATAACCACTGCAAATAATACACCTTTAAGCTTAAACTTATATCTGGCAAAACCATATCCCGCAAGGGAACAGGAAATCAGATGTCCCACCGTTCCGACTGCTGTGATAATCACGGAGTTCCAGACATAGGTCTTGAAACCCAGCTCCTGAAATGCTACCTTAAAATTACCCCAGACAATCTTTGTCGGAATCCAGTTGACGGTAATATTAATCAAGTCAGAATCTGACATTACCGATGTAACCACCATCTTCAAAAACGGATATAAGAAGACGAATGATAAACTGCACAGCACCAGATAATATGCAAACTTTATGATAAATTTTTTTATCTTTGTTGTCACTACCAGCAAATCAAGCTTCATACCATTATGCCTCCTTATCCTTCGATAATCCACGTGCAGCAGCAAATACAATACCGCACATAACAAATGCAAACAGGAAGTATACCCATCCCATCGCTGCACCTCTTGCAAAATCCTTGCTGGTAAATACCTGATCCAGAATATATGCAACCAATGCATTATCGGAGGACGTGAAATACATTACCATCGTGTACACGAAATTCAGCAAAATGATAGGAGAAATCATTGGAAGCGTAATCTTCCAGAAGGATTCCCACTGCGTTGCACCATCGCATTTTGCAGCCTCATATAATGAGGAGGAAATTCCCTGCAGGCCTGCCAGGAACAATATAATCTGTACGCCTGACTTCCACAGAATTAAAGTGATTCTGTCCAGGAATGCCTGTATCACGCCTGAGAAGGTCTCTCCCAAAATTCCCTGCAGCAGGGAAGGAAGAGCTATTCCGACACCAACGCTTCCCGTAGCATCAATCTGTAAAAGCTGCTGCATAACATAACCGCTTCCTAAAAGAACAGGCAGGAAGAAGCAGGTTCTAAAGAAGCCTCTTCCGGCATTCGGCCGGTTAATCAGCATCGCGATAATCAGGGAGAATACCAGCGTCAGCGGTGTATTGATTATCGTATCTATCACGACCTCGGTAAAAATCGGCATGAAGTTAATGTCATACACCAATATGTGTTCATAGTTCGCCAGTCCTACCCACTCCATCACAAACCCCTTCAACTGTACAATCTCGCTGAAGCTCAGTTTAATGGAGGAGAAAATCGCATATACGAAAAACACAGCGGTTCCGATAATCCATGGAGAGATAAACATGTATGCTTCCATCACCCTTCGTCTTTCCATGGTCATGAATTTTTGTTTTTTCTTTTCCTTTTCCCTGTTCATTTAGTTGCCTCCCAAAACCTTATAACTTCGGGCACCAATTTCAATCCCATCAACCGTCACAGATTCATTTTTATAATTTACAAAGATTCTGGTTCCGTTTGCATATCCGGTGCAGTATACATCCTCAGCCATCTTTTCATGTGAAACAATTTCCACATTCTGTACAGGTCCCAGCGCGTCCTCTAACATCGCGTATGATTCCAGAATCCTGTCCTTCCACATCGGGTAGGCGGAACTGAATAACTGATTATAATCTGTCCGAATCAGCTTATCTGCAGATTCATAGGTAATCTCAAAATATGGCAGATATCCGTATTCTATCCATTTGAGCAGAAGCTTTTCAGAATCACTGCTTAAGTTCAACGCCTCCCCGGTGTAGCCTACATAACCGTGTACAACCATCTGGTAGAAAGGAACTGACTCTGTCGTCATCTGATAGCCACAATCCGCTATCGGAATTTCCATTACTCTGTCTGCCGCCTGCAATACGTAATCATTGCCGCCCTCTGCCACTACCGTTCCGGTCGCTGCCTTCGCCTTCTTAAGCATATCCTGCCAGTACTGTACACATTCCTTTGCCGTCACTGTGCTTTTGGCTGTATAATTATAGTAAGACATACTTCCTATATTCTCCAGCTTCACACCCGAAACCGGATAAGCCTGTGCCTTCTTCATAAACTTCTCAAAATTCCTTGCCGCGGCATTCGGACTTACAATATAAGTAGATTCCCGCGCATTTGTCAGTATCTGATAATTACTGAGATATACCACATCCGTATTTTTCGAATAACCGCCTGCTTCTGCATCCACAGTCATAAAATTTGCTGTCAGTGACAATCCGATATGATTCTCTGCGGCAAATTCCGCTAATTGCTTTAATGCTCTGCTTCCGCCCAGTTTCCGGTTCACAGGGAAATATTTCGGCTCCGAGCCATAGCCCCCGGATGTCCATCCCACCAGCGACGCTTCTACCTTTCCGCTTATGTTCTCATTGACATCCTTCAATATCTCCTGTGCCTGCTTAAAGGTGGTCACATTCTGGAACTTATCCAGAATCAGTCCCTCTTCCTTAATACCCATGAATAAATCCAGCACCAGTGGGAATTCTCCATCTGTTCCCGATTCATTCATTTTGCCGCTTTCCAGAAGATATTCTCTGTAGGACGATGCCATATCTGAATACTCCGCCTGCCCCTTTGGCAAAATCGAATAGCATATCTCATAATCTGCCTGAATCAGATTCGCATCAAAGGTCTGAACAACCTTCGCCGTAACTCGCGGATCTACAAAGCCTCTTCTGTAGATAAAGGTCGGATACATGTAATTTGCCTTCACAATATTACCGGCAGGTGTTACTGTAATCTGAGAGGATTCTGCACCCTCTGTTATATAAGCAACATAACCCGTTTCCCCATAGTTACCGCCAAATACCGGCAGCAGCACAGTCGGATCGATATCATCGAATCTGCCCAGCAACTCATCTGTCTTCGTAATATCTCCATACACATCATACGTCACGGACATCTCATTCATATGTGCCGGGTCATCAAACCTCATAATCGCACCGCTTCCGTCCGGATAGAAGAAATATCCCTCCTGTCCTTCTGCATGTGCTCCAAAGAACATCATCAGATTCACGGATGTCAGACTAAAGGTATCCCCATATTCCTCAATACTCTCACAAGGTATTCTGATTTTTACCCCTTCCTCTGTCAGAGAAAATTCCAGTGACAGCCTGATTGCCGGTTCTATCAAATCATACTTAACACCGAAGCCGTCCGCTGTCGCATACTCTTCTGCCGTATAGGATATGCTCATTAAGTCAAATGTAGCTACCGAGCCAAAGCCTCGCTCCAGATTCGTTGCATTCACGGTAAACAATGATGTCATCCTCTGCTTCCACTTTGCACTGACCTTTGAAGCATCAAATGCCGGGTCATTCATAGACGAGGACCACACCTCTCCTGTCCTCTTATCCGTAATTCTTAATTCTGAATATTCATTTACCAGCTGTACAGCAACGCTGTCATTCTCCAGCATCGTTGAAGAAGCACCCTCTGCCCGTGCGGATATATCCGTTCTAAGCCATGCCAGGAGACACAGCATCACAGCCAGCAGCATTATCATCCATTTCTGCTTTCTCATAATCTGCTCCTTTCCCTAAAACCTGTATCTCAGCTCTATAAATACTTCCATCAGGAAATCCAAAAACTGCGAGCAAATCGTATACAGCAATGCTACTGCAACCCACAGAATCGCTACCGTAAACAGAGACAGCAGAATAATCGCCACCGTCTTTTCACCGGTAAAATGGTTCATTACCTTCAGGCTGATAATAATCAGCAGGATAACCCATCCCAGTGCAATCGCTTCCAGAGCAACAAACAGCCCCTGCTGGTTAAAGTCCATAATTCTCGACAGTAACGTAAGAGGTACCATCATCAGAATATATGGAACCAGTGCGTATGACGCAGCCAGCATAGATTCCCGGAACAGGGTTTCACCATCCATAATGGTTGTCATCAGATAAGACGCTATCGCCCATGATATCAGAGGAACGGAGAGCTTCGCACATTCAAAAATCAGGTTTGTATGCTGGCTCATTTCAGACAACGGATAATGCGTAAATTGCAGGGCAAACAGTTTCACAGCTATAGCCAGCGTCAACAGAATCGCTACCGGATACCATTTAAAATTATCTCTCTCTTTCTGGATATAAGTAAATGCCGTAACCGGATGAAACAAAACCAATAATGCCATTTTTAATACCCTCATTATAAGCCTCCTCCGTATTCTATCCTATGTGCAATGCCGTCTATGTACTTCTTCACACGCTTAAATCCAAACCAGAAGCCGCCTAAGAGGACAACAATCACCAGACATATCCAGCCAAAATACTGGCGGAACAGATTGTGTCTGTATTCCGCAAAGGCATCGGAATACCCCTCCTTGTCATTACCTAATGTATACTGTTCCATTGCTTCCTGATATTTTCCTTCTTTGAACAATACTTTGCCATATCCTGAATGCGCCATCGCATAGTTGGAATCTATCTCCAGTACCCGCTCCCAATACCGCTTTGCCTCTGCATAATTACCTTCATTATACAGAGAAACCGCCTTATGTATCAGTTCAATAAACCTGGTTGGCGCCAGCACTGTGATATTTCCTGCTGTATAATCGAGTGCATAAAGCCTACCGTTACTGTCATGTACGAGGCTGACCAGATTCTGGTATACGCCCTGCTTATCACCGGTTCCGCCGAATACTGCCAGCAGCTCGCCATCCTGCGTATACTGATAAATTAATCCCGTATTCCTGTCACATAAGGTGACAATTCCATTATCCATAACGGTAATATCCGAAAAATTAATCTTCGTACGGGTGTTATTGCCTGACATAATCGAAAGACCGTATACCAGATCCGGATAAGTATTCGTACCAACTGAATTCAGTCTTCGGATTTGCCCGCTTGTCTCATTTGACAGAAGTCCATATATCATGCCATCCGATGCAATCATAAAATTGCTGTATGCTGACGGCTCCTGCTTCACCGTTCTCTCAATCTGCGACTGGCTTCCGAACATTCGGATTAACAGTCTTGACAGACTGAACGGCACTGTTGCCGAACCTACATAGCCACGGAAGGCATTCTGGGCATCCAGCTTCATCAGATTACTTCCCTTTAATACATACATATATCCGGTATTGGACACATACAGCTTTTCCGGTGCGAAGGTAAAGCTTTCTTCCAGAAGCTCACTCTCAGGCTTATAGAATACCTCCACATCCGAGCCATCCTGATTGATTCTTACTACACGGTAATTATTTGTATCTGCAACCCAGATTGTGCCATCGTCATGTACATATACGCCCTTTGGATTATTAAAGGCATTCCCGAAGCCCTCGGTGTACTCATGGAGCACTTCCCCCTCCGGAGAAAGCTTCAGCACCCGGTTGTTTCCAGAATCCACTACATACAGATTGTCCTCCTTATCAACAAACAAATCCTCTGCATGATTCAGAAAGCCATATTCCCCCAGATTTTTATAAGTCGTTTCCACCTCATAAACCGTAGGAATATCTACCATGGACATATCCCCATCTGTAACTAAGGATACGCCTGCCGCCTCGGCTACATTTCCGAATGAACAGCTAAGCAACAAAACGGATAGAGCAGATGTCAATATTTTTGTTATTCGCTTCATACTTTTCCTCCGATTTAACTCTTAATTCCAGAATAGGTCATGGTCTGCATAACGCGTCCTCTCATAATGCAGAATACGATAATCGTCGGCAATGTAGTTAAAAGTGTTGCCGCACCGACAGAACCTGATCTTGCAACAACTCCCGCACCGCCTGCCAGTGTCTGCAAAGCAAGCGGCAGCGTTTTCATCGCATCCTTGTTAATATAAACAAGTGCCGAAAAATAATCATTCCAGTTACTTACAAAGGAGAACACTGCCAGTGTACTCCATGCCGGCTTCAGAAGCGGCATGGCTATCTTCCAGAATGTGCCAAACTCTCCCGAACCGTCAATTCGCGCTGCCTCCAGAATCGAGTTAGGAAGCTGCTCTGCGAACTGCTTCACAAGGAAGAAGTTATATGCTACGGCAACCTTCGGAAGAATCAATGCCCAATAGCTGTTTACCAGTCCAAGCTCCGTTACAATCAGATAGTTCGGAATCTGTGTAACATAGCTTGAGAACATCAGTGCCGCTGTGATAATCGCAAAAATTGTCGTGGAGCCGCGCGGCTTAAACTTAGCCAGTCCATATGCACCTGCACAGCAGACAAAAATACTTAAGAATACCGTTACTCCGGTTGTAAATAAACTGTTGAATATGTATCTGCTGAAAGGAACCTCTGATGCGCTGAGTGATGTCAGCAAATCTGCAAAGTTCGACAATGTCGGCTTCCTGACTATAATCCTCGGCGGATACAGATACAACTCATCCAGTGGCATGAATGCACGACAAATCATCGCAACCATCGGCAGAGCTGTAAAGCATACCAGTGCAAGCATACCTGCCACAAAAAGTGTATGCCCGACCTTCATTTTCTTCCGTCTCGGGATTTTCCGAATTTTTACCATTTCCATCCTTAGTCCTCCTCTGACCGAAATACATAGAAGCAAATTCGTCCTACAACAAATGTCATGATGAAGAGTATCATCGCTACTCCGGATGCATAACCCATGTTCATACGGATGAATGCATAATCATACAAATGCGCTACAATGGTATGCGCCGCGTAATTCGGGCTTGGCATACCGGCAACCGATGTTGCCACATCAAAAATAGCAAATGCTCCTACTACCGAGTTTACCGCACCGAACAGAAGCTGAGGCTTCATCAGCGGAAGAGTGATATAGCGCAGCTCCTGGAACTTGCTCTTCATTCCATCCACCTTCGCCGCTTCGTACAATGCCGGGTCTATATTCTGTAAGCCTGCCAGGAATACCAGGAAGCCGGTACCCATACTCATCCAGACAGAAATAATTACAATAACCCATTTCAGATAAGTAGCATCCTTCGTCCACAAAATCGGTTCCACAATGAGTCCTAAATCCATCAGGAAATTATTGAGGTATCCGTTTCTGTCACCCGAGAAAATAATCAGCCATATAGTTGACATCGCTACACCACTCGTCAGCGAAGGTGCATAGAATGCCAGTGAAAACGCTCCCTTACCTTTCTTCATCAGAGTAATCAGCCACGCCATGATGAAGGAAGCCATGTACCCCAGAGGCCCTGTCAGTATGGCAAATACCAGCGTGTTCGAAAGAGATTTCAGGAACACGTCGTCCTCCAGAATTAAATTCATATAATTGGTAAGTCCCACAAATTCAGGTACCTGAATAAGGTTATAATTCGTCAGGCTGAGTCCCATCGCAACTGCGATAGGAATCAGTGTAAACGTAATAAACAGAACCAGAAACGGTGCCATAAACAAATACCCAGTCAGGGATTTACGAGTTTCCATTTTACTCCTTGGTCCTTTATTTTTCGTCTTCATTTTCAATCCCCCTGTGGAATAATATCTTCATCCTGCAATCCAAATTCTGTTATCTTTGCATTCAGTTCCTTATCAATATCCTTCACTGCTTTCTCCAGAGCATCCCGTGCATTTTCATTATTTACTACTACACTGTTCCATGCGTTAATCAGATGTCTGCTTGTAAAATATCCGCCTGGCACAATATACTGCTCCTTTGCATTCATCATCGTCTGCTGAATAACTGCCTTGTCCTCCGTCTTCCATGGCAGACGATAGAACGCTTCTACATTAGCCGTATTCCAACGGGCAGATTCACCGATAATTGCTTCCAGCTGTCTGCCGTAGCTTGCCTGTGTCTCCTCCGACATCCACCATTTCATAAACTCCCATGCAGCATCCTGCTTGTCTGACTGCGCAAGAATAATATTTGCGGTTTTTGATATGGAACCGGTTTCTCTCGAAATTGTTCCGTCTGCGTTCTTCATACCAGGCACTAAGGCAATTCCCCAGCGACCATACAGCTCCGGCGCAGAGGTTAAGAACTGAATATATTCGGTGTATCCCGCTATACCAATTGGTGTCTCACCCATTCGCATTCTTGTGAACAGGTTAGACTCCTCATCTACCTCATACTGACTGTAAAGATTTGTCCAGGACTTGAATGCCTGGTAAGCCTCCGGTGAACCAATCGCACTGCTCTTTCCGTCCTCATTGTAATAGGAGCCGCCATTCTGCAGCAGCATCATCGTAAATCCACGCAGTGCAGCAGGGGAACTGGAAGCTACTGAGGTATCCACCGACATATTAAAGGACATACTATTTTCATAGAGCACCGGCAGCACATCCTCATACAGCTCTGTCCATGTGTCAGGCAGCTTTATTCCAAGCTCCTGAACGATGTCCTTACGATAGTACATCGCGGTGAAATCCATCGTTTCCGGCAATGCATATACGCCCTCTTTAAAACGGTATGGAATCATACTGTTCTCATAGAACCAGGATTCAACCTCTTCGTAATCTTCAAATTGTGTCAAATCCACTGCCGCATCACGGAACGCAAATTCCGAAGGCAGATTATAATCTACTGAAAGTGCCACATCCGGCGCCGTATGGGAGTTCAGCGATAACATCAATACATTGACGCCTCCCGTAGTCAGCTGGCTGCTCGGCATAACATTCAGATTCACATATATGCCTGTTTCCGGTGTAAAGCTCTCATCTATCATTTCTTTTAAAATTTCGCCCCACTCAGAGCCTCGTCCAATCCACACCTCAAGAACAACATTCTCGCCGTCCTCCTGTGTGATTCCGATAGCATCATAGTCTTTGACAAAGGACAGGCAGAAATTCACAGCAGATACATAAAATTTCTGCAGGAAATTCGACTGCTTCACATCAAATTTATCCTCCGGGGATAAAATCTCCAGATAATCAACAGACATTGGCGTGGTATTTAAGCTCGTTATGTAGCTTCCCAGATTCGTCTGTGCATTCTCCAGCTCATCTAATGCCTTCGGTATCGTATCCACGTCTGCCGAGAATTCCCGCAGCGTATCTACAATAGCCCGATAGTTATTCTCTCTTGAGGTCTTCTTATTCGTTATCTGCTCTAAAATCTCTGCACAAACTTCGATGCTGTCTGCCAGCTCAGCCAGCTCGCCCGACAGCTCCGGCATAAGACGGTACAAATCATACTCATAGTTCGCATCCGGCTCCGGTCCTGTAATCTTCGTGATATCTCTGGTGATTTCTGACAAGACGGAGATATCATTCGTAGACCTCTCGATGATAGAAGCAATTGGACCAATCTGAGCTGTCAGGGTTATCTCATGTTCGCCTGCCTCAAGGTATACCAGATATGGCTCACCATTCTCGTCGGACAATACTTCACCGTACCAGTTATTGCTATAAGGGAATTTATATTCCAAAAATTCCTCAAACGGTACCTCTCCGTCAATCGAAATTTTTCTATAAGACGGCATACCTTCATTCTTACTCTGTAATACCTTAATACCTATCTCATATAAGCCGGATTCCGCCACGCTGAAGGACCAGCTCACGCTCTGTTCTCCACGATTCCAACGGCTTCCGCCCACCGTGTTCAGCACACGGTTATACAACGAGAACGGCACTGTCTGTGGGTCACTGTTGCTTTCTCTTCTTATGATAGAATCACTTCTCCATGCAGACTCTTCGCCCTCTATATAGGCGCCCAGACCTGCTGATGCCTTCTTATAGCCGTTCTGCTCGTAGGAAGCCTTTACCTCCGCATAGGTTTGAAGCTCCTGCCTGCCTGTAAGCCTTACTTCGCGAACCGCCATCGGCTGGTCTACATACCCTAACGTCAGGGTGTGCTTTCCTTCCGACAGATAGAAGCACATCGGTTCCGGGTCATATCCGTTTGAATCATAAGCCGCCTGTGTCAGCCACCTGACAACCTCCTCCTGTGCCGGCCATACTTCATCACCGATTTCGTTGATTTTAACCTCTCCTGATTCTACGAAATATCTGTAGAAATACACATTTGTTGCTTCCTCACACGGAACCTTTCCATCCAGCATAATCTTTCTCTGAATCTTGGAGCCATCTCCATCAATTCCCGCATAATCAAGCACGATACTGTACAGTCCCGCTTCTGCTACGTCAAATTCCCAGGTTGCATCTACATTCTCTCCCAGGCACAGTGCTTCGCCGTTATACTCCAGAAGTCCGTTCTCAAGCATACCCTGCCCCGCAGTATCCGCATCCTTTGGCAGCAGTGCAATCACCGCATCCGTGCCCTTGTATCCCTGTTCCCTGTATTCATCCGATAATCTCGAATAGGAAAGCATGGATTCTCCATAGGAAGTATATGCTATATAATCTCTGGACTGCAGTTCTTCCAGATAAGCCTTGTCCTCCGGTGCATCATTGCTCGTATTGCTCATCGCTATCCATATGCATGCTGCCGCTATCAAAAGCACATACACTACATAACTTTTCCAATTCTCTTTCAGCTTTCTCTTCATGCTTTTCGTTACTCCTCCAAATTTCAGATTCCTGCTACCCAGCTCCAGTCATCTACTCCATCGAGGTCAACCGCTTCACCTTCGTTTCCCTCTATTCTGACATTCTTAAGTTTTACTGCCTTTGCATTTCGCACAAACACACCCTTCCGGCAGCTCGTTTCACAATTTTCCATCATCGCTGCACGCCCGGACTTTGCATCCTCCGCATAAGTAATCTTTACATTTTCCATGACTACTTTCTCAATTTTAGATTCCGGCAGCCCATAGAAATACAATCCTACTACATGACAGTTACGGCACTCAACATTCTTAATCTTAATTTTGCCTACTCTCGGCGTTCTATCATCAACCGGAAGCGGTTCCTTGGACCTGACATATTCCGTCCTTCCATCCGGGTCACAATAATAGAAGCAGTTAATTACAAAGGGAACTCTCACTCCATCCATTCGCACATCTTCAAATGTAATACCGGATATATAGGAATCTTTTCCTCTTCCTCTCCTGGTTTTTACCCTAAGTCCTCTGTCCGTATTCAGAAAGCAGCATTTCTTTACCATAATATTATCTACTCCTGCCGCTATCTCACTTCCTATCGTCACGCCGCCGTGTCCGCGTTCCATCAGGCAGTTACGGATGAGGATATTCTTTGACGGTGTCTGATACGTTTTACCCATATAGAGCTTACCGGACTTAATGGCGATGCAATCATCGCCCACAGAAAAATGTATGCCGGCAATCTCCACTCCCGTACAGGACTCAGGATTTATTCCATCTGTATTATGCGAGTTATCCGGTGCCTGAATCTCAAGGTCAAGGAATCGGATATCCTCTGAAAAATACGGATGTGCATTCCATGCCGGCGAATTTCGTAATGTAACTCCCTGAATCGTCACAGCCCTGCAATGGTTCAAAAATAATATCCTTGGTCTCGCCGGACCGGTCTTAAAAAGTGCTTTATCCCACCAGCTTTCAAAGTCTGCATTGCCGTCAATCACTCCCCCGCCATATAGAATTACATCCTCTACATACATTCCTGTCAGCAGACTGGCATAGGAATCAACAGGCTCCCCCTCCCATGTTCCCGGAAGATATTCGCTCTTTTTATCGCTGCTCTCTATCCTGCCCGGCAGAATCGGAATCTTCGACCTGTCAGGGATTGCCAGAAGCTGTGCACTCTTTGTTAATTCGATTCTCAGGTGACTCTTCAGAAACAGATGCGTAAACCGATAACAGCCTTCTGTAATGAGGACGCGCCCGTGCGGTGGGCAGGTCAGAATTGCTGCCTGGAGTGCTGCTGTGTCATCCGTCTCGCCATCGCCTTTTGCGCCAAAAGCCCTGACATCCAATGTCACATACTCTTTCTCCGTATGTACCGTCTGCTTTTCCGAATACCTGTCACCCCGTATCAGCTGTATCTCATAATCCGTATCCGGCTCCAGTCCGTAGACAGATTCTATCATTTTATCTGTCGTAAGCCATTTTTCACCGTTGAGACAGATATCATAGCTCTCTGTTCTATACTCTCCATTTTCACCCTGTACCTCCAGTGTAATGCTCCTGGAGGTTTTTAAAAGAACCTTCCATTCCATAAGTTAATCTTCCTTATCGCGCTTTATTGAATCTTCACAAATCTTTTCTTTCAATATCATAAAAACATAAGAATTTAAATAAAAAATTTATGCTCTATTGAAAATAATATCGTTTTTTAGTATAATAATCTACAAATATATCGAGTAAAAAAAGTGGGTTTCAAGAAATATTTACCAACTCAGAATTTTTATGAAATATTTATGGAGAATCTCTATGAATCAGCTAAGTACAACAGTACATGCCACAGAAACGCATAATTTTCGCATCTCTCATATTGTACAAAGCAAGCCAAATGATATGAGAAGATGGCATATGCATAAAGAATATGAATTATATTATCTGGTAAAGGGTGAACGGTATTATTTTATTGATGACATAACCTATCACGTCGCACCGGGAACCTTAATTCTGGTTCCTGCCGGCGAAGTGCACAGAACAGCCTATGTCAGACCAGATTCCAGCCACGAGCGTATTCTGTTAATTTTCAGCGAGGATTATGTCCGCCCGTTTTTGCAGGGTGTCGGTCTGCCCCCGCTTTCTGCCTTTTTCAGCAATCATGCTATTCAGCTGATGCCCGCCATGCAGAACCAGTTACTTTCTATTTTTAATGACATTTATACAGAGCTGTCGGCAAGACAGCCTAACTATGAGATTGCAATTAAGCTTAAATTTGTAGAGATACTGCTGCTTATTTCCCGATGCAGCAGCACATCTGCAAGTGTTTCTACATCCCTTATCGCCCAGTCAACCAAGCATACGAAGGTGCATGAGGCAACCTTATATATTAAGGAGCATTGCAGTGAGCCATTGTCCCTCCAGTCTATTGCTGATAATATTTATGTCAGCCGCGGCTATCTGAGCCGTATTTTTAACGAGGTTGTCGGGATGAAACTCACCGACTATATCAATATCCAGCGCGTGAACCGCGCAAAATGGCTGCTTCGCAATTCTGACCAAAGCATTACAGATATAGCCGGGAGCTGTGGTTTTGAAAGTATTACCTATTTTGAAAAAATATTTAATCAGACAGTGAATATCTCACCTACAAAATATCGGAAAAATCATCTGTCCTAGTCTTCGTATCTGAAGAAATCAAAGTCTGCCGGCTTTCTGCTTCCGCAGCCGCCATTATTGGCATAAATTCCTACCAGTGTGCCTGTATGGCGTTTGCGGTCATCCGGAACTCCCTCATCACACAGATAGATACAGTTCTCCAACGTTCCTATCAGCTTCCACTCTTCTCCGTCATAGCTGTAATAAAAGCTTCTTGTAAGTCTGTCTGTCTGCACCCGCAGATATACCGGAGCCTCCTGTATATTTTCTACCTCTGCAATCAGTTCTTCTCCATGATTGCGGTTGATAACGAGCTGAAGCTTCCTGCCATCCTCATAGCACACAGCACATCTGGCATAGGTTGCCGTACTGTAATAGCAGGTAAGTCCCGCCTGTTCCCCGTTCCTGTCAGGATAGAATTCTACCTTTGTCTCTGCCGTATATGACAATTCCTGCTCTCTTCGAAGCAGCGTGTTTTTGGAACGGATTTCATTGAGCTGCCCGTCCTTTGTCCAGATTCTGAAATATCCCGGACGTTCCGTCAATGACCAGGAGCCATTGTCTGGATTTCGCACAAATTCCCATTCCAGATTTAATGCTGCGGAGTCAAAGTCATCGAACAGATTTCTCTCAAACACACATTCCGGCAAATCAGGTGCTGTCTGTGTCAGGCTTGGTCCCTTTCCTTCATTAATGACAAACCATCCATCCTCTGTCCAACGTACCGGGTCAAGTGCAGTCTCACGTCCTACTGTGGTATATCTTCCACCGTTTGGTCTTCCGCACAGGTAATAGCACCACCACTGTCCATTACTGTCCTGCACCAGCTTCCCATGTCCGGCACGCTGAATCGGTGCCTCCGGATCCATCTGGCGCATTACCGGATTATATGGCGAATTCTCATATTCCCCATATAGTTCTTTACTTCTGCCTACATTGATGCCATGTCCATAGCCGGTACCGCCTTCTGCAACTATGGCATAATAATAGCCATCCTTCTTCATGATATGCGGTCCTTCTGAGCAGCGTTCTCCCGTGCCGCCCCACGCTTCCCTCATGGCTCCTGCCACTGCCAGTCCGTCTGCACTTAAGGGTACTGTCTGTGCCGCCTTTGCCACTACCATATAACGGCTGCCGTCATCATCTACAAAAAGAGACGGATCTATCGCATCCACCTCCAGACATACCGGCTTGCTGTAAGGGCCCTCCGGCTTATCACTCACCATAACCAATTGTCTCCGCAGCACATTCTTGCCCCGCGTACCATCTCCATTCAGGCGCAGCGGTGCATAGATATAGAATTTTCCATCCACATATTCAATATCGGGAGCCCAGATGCCATGGGAGTCCTTAATATCTGTCAAATCCAGCCATTCAGGATTACAGATGGCATGTCCGATAATATGCCAGTGCACCATATCCCTGGAATGGGAAATAGGAATTGCCGGGAAATACTGGAAGCTGGAATTCACCATGTAATAATCTTCTCCCACCCGTATCACAGAAGGGTCCGGAAAGAACCCTCTCTGCACGGGATTCTGATATGTCCTTAATTCACTCATATTCATCCTCCTGATTTTCATTCTTACTTACGTTTTCTTCTGTAATATATATACCCGGCAGCACCAAGCCCCGCGAGAATCACACATATCACACCCAGAGTCCTGCTCTCTTCTGTTTTTATTTCGGGCTCTGCCGTCACCGGTGCTGCCGGTACTTCTGGCCGTGTCTGTGCAGGCACTTCTGTCTGTGCTTCCGGCTGTGTCTCTGCCTCACCGATTGCATTTCCCTGCGCATCTGTCAGACGGATGTCGGAAAATTTTGCAGTCGCATAATTATCAAGATTATTTGCTGCCTTTCCTGCTTCCACAGCAAAGCCGATATATACTGTTTCCGGCAGTTTTATCTCAAGGGTGCCTATCGTCTGCCAGCTTTCTCCGTCCTCTGACACTTCACCGGTGAAGGTATCGCCTTTACGGATAAGCTTCAGCCATGTTCCGTTAAAGGTATCTCCTTCTTTGAAGTTCAGACTCGGAATAATAGGAATCCCTGCTTTCTCTGCAGAGGAGGCCGAGTCAACAGAGGAATCAATTTTCGGAAGCTTGCCGCCCGTCTGTCCTCTGCTCACCATAAATGCTGCCCACGTACTTTCCATGTCATTCCATATTTTTGTCATTGTCAGTCCCACTGCAACGCAGGCTGCATTATTCTCCAATGATTCGCGAATCATCAGTCCATTAAAGGTGTGATTGTCCACTATCAGATAGGAATCAAGCTTCGCTTTCAATTCCCCATCTCCGGTGAATTCCTGATATACATACTGGAAATCGTCGGTAGTTACATCATTATATACGCTGCCGGACTGACTGCCCTCGCTCTTTCCCAGCTTGCCTGCACCCTTAACTGTGAGCACGCCGTCCATGAACGATGCGGTGCCTTTCACTGCCGGATTTCCCACATCTATGCTGTTCCATTCGCCGGTTCCTGCCGCAGAGTTCACATGCAGTCTGGCAGTGTCGCTCTGTGTGGCATTTCCATCATTATCGTAGGCACGGACGGATATATGGTAGGTGCCATCCGCCAGTCCCGAATAAGCATGGCTGTATGGCAATTCCTCATCCGTTGCTACCAGCTCTGCGTCCTTATAAAATTCCACTTTGGCGATTGTCCCGCCATTGTTTGCAGCTGCCTCGGCCGTTACCACTACCTCTTTTCCTTCTGCTGCCAGCGTATTGTCTTCTAAATCAATCGTGACAGCCGGGTTGGGTGCCTGATACCCCTCTGCCATCACAGCATCCACCAGTTCATTGCAGTAAAGCTCTATCCAGGCATAGCCATAATCCGCCCGTGAGCTGTCTGTTTCATTCGCAATCAACGCACTGTCAGAAGCATCCAGCGGATTCAGACCGTGTAATTTCTCCCATTCATCCGGGAGTCCGTCATGGTCTGTATCAAAATCTGCATCTCTCGCGACAGTCACTGCAGGATAACCGCCCACTTCATCCTGTGAATTTATGTAGGAGCCTGTTCCACTCATAACCTGTGCAACGACTCTGGCATCCACAGCATCTCTGACAGGATAAGTCGCACCGGCACGCGCCAGAACCAGCTCATAGCAGTCTTTTGCAGACACCATGCCAATTTCGTCAAATGCCTCTGCCTGATATATCTCCTCTGCAAGATAGCCTTCCGCGTCCTCATCAATTCCAAGCTTATTATCAGCAGTAATCATATCATTGCCTTCTAAAATATTTCCCTCAATGTAGAATCCGCCGTCCTTCTTGGATTCTCCAATCGTAATCAGCAGATTGGACAGATTCTCTCTCGTTCCCGGCCCCGGCTTAATATAATTATTGATATAGTTTGTATGGGCAAAGCCGCCCCCATAGCATATATAATATCCATAATTATAAATTACGTTATTGCTGAGCTGCACGGTAGCATAGCTTAATTCCTTCGTTGGGTCTGTCATGGAACCGCCGCCAATACGGGGATTTCTGGAAGTATGGTTTGTCATCAGATTATACTGGAACACCGTATTATCACCGCCCCAGATACCACCATAGCCGTGCCTTCCCTTTGAATGTCCTGACACAGTCAGACTCTCCGATACCAGACACCACTGTACGGTTCCGTTCTTCCCCCGGTAGGTGGACAATGTTTCATCCGTACTCCAGCTAAAGGAGCAATGGTCTATCATAAAGGTATCGTTGTCTCTTCCCCAGAGTGCATCGAGAGAATCTCCTCCCTGAAGCAGATTTTCTGTTCCTACGCGGAAGCGCAGGAAACGCAGGATAATATTCTCTGAATTACTGATATTTGTATCATAGCCTGCTATTGTTATACCATCTCCCGGTGCTGTCTGTCCGGCGATAGTAATATTTTTCTTTCCCTTAAAGCTCAAGGTGGATTTCAGATGAATCGTTCCGCCAACATTAAATACGATAATGCGCCCGTTTTCCGGTGCGGTTTCTATACCGTAGCGCAGAGTTCCCTCTCCGCTGTCCTCTAAGCTGGTCACCACATACACATCTCCGCCTCTTCCTCCGGAAGCGTATTTTCCGCCGCCCTCTGCGCCCGGAAATGCGGGCACCTTTTCTGCAGCACTTACGTTTACAGTGCTCAGAAGCTGTCCCAAAATAAGGCATACAGTAAGTATTGCCACGCATATTCGTCTTTTCATTCTCTTTCCCCTTCTCCGGCAATTTTGCCGCTCTTTATATGCTCTTGTGTGCCCGAGCACACACATTTTTGATAAAGAGAGCCATCGCCCTTCTCCTACGACAGCCCCTTTATCGCCATATGACGAACCCGCACTTCGTGCTCATCTGCAGCTTCGCCGCTGACGCTGACGTTCCTTATATCACAAACTACAGGTTCGCAAGCTCCTTATACTGCTCCTTAAGAGCAGGATAAAGCTTCTTATATATCTTATGATATTCTTCGTATTTCACAGAATTTTCCTCTATCGGAGCGCATTCCTTATCAATACGCAGCACCTTATCGCAGGCAGCTTCTACACTCTCATAGATACCTGCACCTACTCCGGCAAGAATCGCCACTCCAAGTGCCGGTCCTTCCTTTGCTGTCACGGTCTTAACCTTACAGCCGTACATATCAGCAAGCATCTGACGCCATATCGGGCTCTTCCCGCCGCCTCCGCACGCCATCATTTCTTCTACCTGAATGCCCATCTCCCTGAGAATATCATTGCAGTCCTTCAATGAGTAGGATACGCCCTCCATTACCGCACGGAGCATATCCTTTCTGGTATGAATCGCAGACAATCCAAAGAATACTCCACGGCAGTCAGGGTCAAGATGCGGTGTACGCTCTCCCATCAGGTATGGAAGATATATCAGTTTATTGCAGCCCAGCGGTGTTTCAGCTACATCTGCATTGATATAATCATAAGGGTCTTTACCCTCTTTCTCCGCCTTCTCAATATAGTCCTGGCAGAAATTGTCGCGGAACCATTTCAGGGACAGACCTGCACCCTGGGTAACACCCATCACATGCCATGCACCCGGTACAGCACAGCAGAAGGTATGTACTCTGCCCTTCGGGTCGATTGTCACATCATTGCTGTGTGCAAACACGACGCCGCTTGTTCCGATGGTTGTAAACGCTCTTCCCTCTCTCACAATTCCGGTTCCTACGGCTGCTGCCGCATTGTCTCCGGCACCGCCTACCACAACTGTCTTAACGGAAAGTCCGGTCTTTTCTGCAATCTCCGGCAAAATCGTACCTGTCACTTCAACAGACTCGTATACCTTAGCTAACATACTCTTATCGATTTCCAGCTTCTCAAGTACCTCATCTGACCAGCAGCGATTCGGCACATCTAAAAGCTGCATACCGGAAGCGTCAGATACCTCTGTCGCAAATTCTCCGGTTAAAATGTAACGTACATAATCCTTTGGCAGAAGAATGTGACGGCAGCGCTTATAATTCTCCGGCTCGTGATTTCTCACCCAGAGAATCTTCGAAGCAGTAAAGCCGGTAAGTGCCGGGTTTGCTGTAATCTCAATTAAACGCTCCCTGCCCACCTTTTCCGTAATCTCCTCACACTCTGCCGCTGTTCTCTGATCACACCAGATAATCGACGGACGAATTACCTCACCCGCCTCATCAAGCATAACAAGTCCGTGCATCTGACCGGAAATACCCAGTCCCTTAATATCCTCGGCTGCCACGCCGGATTCCTTCACTACCTTAGTAATAGTGGATAATGCCGCATTTGCCCAATCCTCCGGCTTCTGCTCTGCCCAGCCGTTCTGCGGCTGGTACAGCGGATACTCCTGTGAAGCAGATGCCATGATATTGCCGGCTTCATCAAAAAGAACCGTCTTCGTCGCAGAGGTTCCCAAATCTATACCTATTAAATATCTCATGGATTTCCCTCTCATTCATCAATATTTTCCAATATCCTGATTTCGTTTTTCGCTATATAGTCTGTCGGTGTAATGTTCTGAATCAGATAATCCGCCGCTCTCTGTACTGCACGATATCCCTGTCCATAGGGATTCTGACAGACAGCTGCTCTTATAATGCCTTTCTTCATCCATTCGCGCACGGAATTGGTATTGTCACTCGCCACCACAAGGATAGACGCAGCCCTTCCCGATTCCTCCACGGCGCGGCACACCCCTGCCGCTCCTGCCGCTACAATATAAATTGCCGAAATTTCCGGATATCGTTTTAACATGAGGCAGGTCTGTTCATAACCTGCCTCATCATCATCGTTTGTTTCTATAATGTCTGCTATCTTCATCCTCGGATAACGCTCTTTGCACAAAGAAGAAAAACCGTGAATCCGCTGATTATGTCCCAGAACCTTAACTGTTCCAGTTGCAATTCCTATTGTTGCCCTGCCCCCACTCAGAAGCCCCAATATGCCGCCTGCAGTCCGCCCGCTGGCGTTAAAGTCGCATCCCACATAGCACAGCCGCCCACTGTTTTCCACATCTGCATTGATTGTAATCACCGGAATGCCGTCCCGCATATATTCCTGTATCTTCTGTGCAATCCGTTCCTCATTGATACCATTGAGAATAAGGAGCTGTACCTTATCCTTCATTTCCTCCATCAAAGCAAGCTGCCTTTCTGCATGATAGCCCTTCATACTGCGAACAAGAAGTGTCACTCCATAATCGGCAATCTCTTCCTGTCCTTTGTGTATGCCATTTAAGACTTCATCAAAAAATTCAACTCCTTCTGATGTCAGAATGATACCTATTACATAATTTTTCTTTCTTGCTGCCAGTGCCTTGCCTGCCATATTGGGGCGGTAGCCCAGCTCTTCTGCTTTTTCTCTCACCAGAGCAGCTATTTCGTCACGCACTCTGCCCCGGTTATTCAAAACCCTGTCTACCGTCCCTCTGGAGACATTGCACTCTTCAGCAATCTGCTTTATCGTAACAGCCATCTGCTTTTAAGCGTATGGATTTTCTGTCTTATAGAGCATGCCCTTCGGCTGGTTAAATCCAATATCCTCAACTCCAAGATATTTGAATACCTCGAAGATTGTCTTTCCATAATGTCCAAAAGCAACTGCTCCATGGTGCGGATAATTCTTCTGGATTAATACATGGCGGTAGAAACGTCCCATCTCAGGAATAGCGAAAACACCGATACCTCCGAAGGATCTGGTTGCAACCGGAAGAACCTCACCCTCTGCCACATAAGCTCTGAGCTGTGCATCTGCTGTGCTCTGTAAACGGAAGAATGTAATCTCACCTGCAGCGATATCTCCCTCGAGAGTACCATTTGTAACCTCAACCGGAAGACTTCTTGCCATAATCTTCTGATACTTCATCTCACCGGATGACAGCTTGCAGAAAGGTGTATTTCCGCAGTGGAAGCCCATGAAAGTATCCTTTAATGTATAATCATATTTTCCCTTAATCTCTGTCTCATACATATCCGCAGGAACACTGTTGTTGATATCCAGAAGTGTCACTGCGTCAAGGCTTACACAGGTTCCGATGAACTCGCTGAGTGCTCCGTAGATATCTACCTCACAGGATACCGGAATACCCTTTGCAGTCAGACGGCTGTTTACATAGCATGGAACGAATCCGAACTGTGTCTGGAATGCCGGCCAGCACTTCCCAGCGATAGCCACATATTCTCTGGAGCCTTTGTTCTTCTCCACCCAGTCTAATAAGGTAAGCTCATACTGAGCAAGCTTTGCCAGAATTTCCGGCTTCTTGTTTCCTGCTCCAAGCTCTGCTTCCATTTCCTTTACTACTTCAGGAATTCTTTCATCACCTGCATGCTTATTGAATGCTTCGAATAAATCCAGTTCAGAATTCTCCTGAATCTCCACACCTAAATCATAGAGACGCTTAATCGGTGCATTACATGCCAGGAAATCCTGCGGGCGCGGTCCGAAGGTAATAATCTTCAAGTTATTTAATCCGATAATCGTTCTTGCAATTGGAAGGAACTCTGCAATCATATCTGCACACTCACTTGCAGTTCCAACCGGATATTCCGGTATGTATGCCTTGATTTCGCGAAGCTTTAAGTTGTAGCTTGCATTTAACATACCACAGTAAGCATCTCCTCTGTCATCTAAGAGGCTGTCACCATGCTCCTCTGCTGCTGCCACGAACATAACCGGACCGTCAAAATATTTTGCCAGAAGAGTTTCTGAGCTTTCCGGACCAAAATTACCAAGGAAAACAACCAGAGCATTACAGCCTGCCTCATTTACCTCAGCAAGTGCCTTTTTCATATCGACTTCATTTTCTACTACGGTAGGGCATTCATAAATATCGCCGTACTTTGGACGGTATGCTGCTACCAGCTCTTTTCTTCTTCTCTCAGAAAGTGACATAGGGAAGCAGTCTCTGCTCACTGCCACAATACCAACCTTTACCTCTGGAACGTTGTTCATCTGTGTTTTCCTCCTTAAATTCTAAAACAATATTTTTATGTGTGCTCGTGCACATCTGAATTTATTATAAAAAGCACAGCCGCAGTTGTCAAGTGTATCTGTGCTTTTTGTTTGTCTATTTTTCCACAAATTGGTACTTACTCAAATCCACCTTGCCATTCACAACCTCAATTCCATCTGCTTCCAGCAATTTTGCCTGGGCACCGGCTCCTCCAAATGCAAATTCACCAGCCAGCTCACCTCTGGCATTCACCACTCTGTAGCACGGAATCGAATCAGGGTCCGGATTCTTATGCAGTGCATTTCCAACTGCTCTTGCCATCTTTTTATCTCCGGCAAGCTCTGCTATCTGACCATAAGTCGCCACCTTCCCCTTCGGAATCTTCTTAACTGCCTCATAAATCCTTTTAGACGGACTGTCTGTAACAAGGTCATAGCTCTCTGCTATCATCCTCCTGACGTCAGCATCGGGAATCGTCCCATCTAAAATAATCGTATTCCAATGCTCTTTATTCTGATGCCATCCGGCAATTACGGATTTATAAGTATTCCGCCAGAAATCTCTCCACTCCGGGTCTGCCTTTACATTAAGATTGATATAACCGTTTCTCTCATAGGTCCAAAGAAAAGCCTTCCCGCTCCCCTTAACTCTCACCAGCTGCCAGTTCGGATCATGAAACGGGGCTTCCTGATATGTATTTTCAAATGACAGACCATAAGCCAATGCCTCTTCTCTTGTTTTCAATGTCTGACCACCTCTGTTACTCAAGTACACAGCTCATTTCATGCCACTGGCTTCCGCCCCAGACAGAATTTGCGATTCCTTCATCACGAAATCCCATCTTCTGGTACATCTCCACTTTTGGCTGCAAACATGTCAGGAGAATAGTCCGTCTGCCATTTTCACGCTCTCTTTGAAGATACCGGCGCATAAGCTCCCGTGCCAGCCCCCGGTTGCGATACTCCGGAAGCACATCCAGACCTAACAGCATAATATTTTTTCCGTCTGGATTATACAGATTTGCATCTGTAAAAAATTCATCCCGGAAAGAATCTTCATCCGTAGAAAGTCCATTCAAAAATCCGGCTATTTTACCTGTACACTTATCAACTGCTACCAAAAATAATTCCGGTGCCTTTGCGACACGCTCCAGCATTCTTTCCCTTGAGCATGCCTCATTAGGCGGAAAACAGATTCTTTCAATCTCAGCAGCCTGCTCCCCCTCCTCTGACCGGATGTTCCTGAACTCAAACTGCTCACATATATCCTGATTCGGTATCTGCATTTCTGTAACCTCGCATACCGTCAGCACATCTTCCTCTACCCGGAATCTCACATTAAATCCTGCAAAGCTTACCCCATAGATGCGCTGTGAATCCCGGATATACGCCGGTCTGGGATCCTGTGCCAGGATGCCAAGCACTGCCCGACGCTTCTCTGCAGGAAACCGTTCCAAAAGCTCCTTTGGGAACTCTACCCTGAGTTCATGTATCTGTGTCTCCCTCGTATATCCTTCCGACGCCTCCGGGTGGCTGTCCGTATACGGTATATACGGCTTGATATCATAAATCGGTGTGCCATCCATCAAATCCGCTCCCTGTACCGTGAGCACCGCACCGAGCCTTTCATCAACCTTGATTCCCTTAAGGCGCACACAGGACAGACCTATGTCATTCGGGCGGAACGGCGAGCGCGTGGCAAAGACGCCAAGCCGCGTATTTCCTCCGAGTCTCGGCGGACGGACTGTCGCATCCCAGTGCTCTTTTTTATTCTCCGAAAACTGCCACAGCAGCCAGATATGGGAGAATACCTCCAGTCCGCGCACTGCCTCAGGATTGCGGAATTCCGGTTCAAAGATGATTTTTCCTTCCAGACCTTCCACCAGTCCGCTCTGACGCGGGATGCCAAACTTATCAGGAAAATCTGTATGAATACGCGCTATGATTTTCATCGTTGTCCTACCAGTGTTACCTTTCTCTCCAACTCTTTGCCAAATACCTCGTACAGCTTATGATATTCCTCATAATTAACTTCACAGTCATATGTGAACACTTCCATCTCTGTCCCGAAAACATTTACCAGAAATGGCATCGGTTTCATGCCATTCCTCAGGTAAAATGACTTTCTCTTCAATCGCTGCCCGATATTGTCTGCCTCGATATCTGTCCTCTCAATCTCAAGAATAAAACGCCTGTCCGCATAGTATTCCTTAAGCAGTCTCAGCGCCTCGCTGCCGACTCCATTCCCGCGTTCGGAGGCTGAGACTGCAAAATAATCCAGCAGAACCATATCACCATATAGCGCCGTGATTGCAAGTCCCTTAAACGCTCCGTCATCTGCTTCTATCGCAAGAAACTCCACAACACCGTCATCTGCCTTTTTCTTAAGAATATCAAACGGCTTCTGCTCAATCAGCGGAAACGCCTCGCTGTAAAGTCCCCGGATATTGTTCATCTGCTCGTCTGTTGACGCCTTTGTTAATCTCATCTTTAAATTATTTTCTCCCATTTCTTCATAACATCTTCGCATTTATCCACATTGCATTCCGCAACCGCATCCTGCAGCTGCTCAAATAACTCCTTCTGTTCCGCCTCGTACTCATAGGCTGCCATTGCATTCACGATTTCATCCATTTGATCCATGTCCAGTTCATCGCATGCCACTCTCAGTCCCTCAAAAAAGTTCTGAAGTTCTGCGCCTGTCATAGACTTACCCGGCACACTTTCCTTTACCTCGAAATATGGCTTCAGAATATCTGCATAGCCCAGATACTGTTCCAGCATCCCATCCGTACACTGATGAATCAGCGCAGCATTCTGTTCATTGCCGGCTTTCTCCATCTGTGCAGCTTTCTCTGATAATTCCAGCGCCCCTATCTGCTTTGATGCGCTTTTCAGCGCATGAACCTCTATCGTATAGCCCCGCCAGTCTTCGCTTTCTTCCAGACTTTTTATAAGCTTTGCCTTTTTCTTTATCGCCTGATAATAGTCCTTCAAAACCGCCCAGAACAATTTTTCATTTCCAAGAAGCTTCAATGCTGCAGCAGTATCCAGTCCCCTGACAGTAATACTGTTTGGCTCTTCCTTTTTCTTCTTTCCATTCTCACTTGCATGAATCTTCTTAATTTTGTGCGGCGGCAGCCAGTTTCGCAGCTTTGAGAGTATACTTCGCATTTCAATCGGCTTCGCCACAAAATCATTCATTCCTTCGCTCAGAAACATCTCTTTGGTACCACTCACTGCATTTGCAGTCAGCGCGATAATCGGCACATCATCATATTCCTTATGAAAACGCCTTATGATATGTGTAGTCTCCACACCATCCAGCTCCGGCATCATATGGTCCATAAATATCAGGTCATATTTTTTCCTGGAAATCATCTCTACCGCTTCTTTTCCACTGGCAGCTGTCTCAATCTTCATCTCCAGCGGCTTCAATAATCCCTCCGCAACCGTAAGGTTAATAGCATTATCATCCACAATCAATATTTCTGCTTCCGGCGCAATAAAATTAATATCCTCTTCCGTCAAATGTCCAAAGTTAGCATTAAAATCTTCTCCATTAAAGATTGACGCAATATTCAGCACATAAACAGGCTTCTTTACTACCATGATGTTGCTGGCACTTAATTTCACGGAGCTTCTGAAATCAATCATCAGAATCATCGTAATATCCGGGTATGTTTTCACAAACTCCTCCACCTTCACTGTGAACATCCTCTGCTCCACAAAAAAGTAAGAGATACTTTTCTCTGCGACAATCTGCAATTCTTCTTCCGACTCTAAAGAAATATATGGAATTTCCAGATGCTCCATATCCTTTTCAAGCTGTTTGCGTAAAAATCCATTAGAGAGCAGACCTGCTGCCTTTATCTTCTCCTTATCCTTAACAACCACGGAAGGCTTACTGTCAAATATCTTCTGCGGAACCCAAAAAGAGAATTTGCTCCCTTTTCCATACTCACTTTCCACCGAGATATCTCCTCCCATCAGTGTTACAATCCTATGTGAAATCGACAATCCCAAACCGGTTCCTTCGATATTCCGGTTTCTCTTGCTGTCAAGCTGCTGGAATGCCTGAAATAATTTGGGAAGATCCTCTTTCTTAATACCAATTCCGGTATCAACGACAGAAACCATCAATTGCATATCATCAGCAGAAAGCTTTTTCCAGTTTACCTTCAACACGACCTGACCCTTTTGCGTAAACTTCACTGCGTTATTCGCAATATTGATAATTACCTGCTTTAACCTGTTGCTGTCTCCGATAATCCTGCGGGGTAAGTCAGGCGAAATATCCAGTATCAGCTCCAAATCCTTCTCACCGATTCTGGTATTAATGATATTGGCAACATCATTGATTAACGACATTGGCTCATATTCCTCATTTTCAATCGCCATATTTCCCGATTCCACTTTGGAAAAATCCAGAATATCATTGATAATTGTGAGCAACGTTTTTCCCGATGATATAATCTGACTGATGTAGCCTTCCGCCGCCTCGGGCAAGTCCTCTCTTGACGCCAGTTCAGCCATACCAATCACCGCATTCATAGGTGTCCTGATTTCGTGGCTCATGTTAGCAAGAAAATCCGACTTCATCTGCGCTGCACGTTCAACCTCTTCTTTTGCCTGGATTAAGGCGTACTTGTCATATGCCATTTCTGAAATAATCGTAGACATCTGATACAGAAACTTTGTGGCACGCTCCAGCTCTTCAGGCTCCACATAGCGAATCTTTTTTGCAGCTTGAATATATCCCTGAGGATCAACCTCTATCTCATTTGCTACCTTCAGCAGCTTCTCTTCATCCAGTTCTTCCGTACGCACCTGACCGCCTGTAATACAGCCAAACAGCTTCCCATGCGCCATGATTGGTGTGGCAAAGTCAACCAGTCCCGCATGGCAATGATACGCTACTGCTTTCCCCTCTTCAAATGCCAATTCTCCACCATGCTTGTCGCAGCTTTCACACCTTGCTCTCCCTATGGGTGACTTTTTATTATAATTCAGGCAAAAATCTGATGACATCGTATCCTGAGTTACCATTACACCATCTATGTCTGATACTCCTGATGGAATATTTGTCATTTCACAGAAGGCATCCTGTATCCTCTGCAGAATGTTCACATCAATCAAATCCGTCAATCGTAATTCTTTATCCCCCAATGCCATAACATCTCCTTACCCGATTATCTGTTCAATCGTCTGAATCAGCTTTTCACATTCAATTGGCTTCAATAAATACCCCTGTGGTTTCATCGCAAGTACCTTCTGAATCTTTTCACGGTCATTGATTCCTGTCAGAAAGACTATCGGAACATCACATGTTTGAGGATTTTGCCGCAGCTTTCCGAATACAGTCGGTCCATCCTCCTCCGGCATCTCATAATCAAGCAGTATCAAATCCATCTGCAAATGTTTCCTCTCAAGAAAGTCAAAAGCAATCTTTCCGCTTACAGCAGTCGCCACATTATACCTCTCCCTGAGCTTATTTTTAATAAGCCGGAGCATCATCGGGTCATCATCAATAAGCAGGATATGCTTCTTTTCTTTTATTTCCGCACCTTCTGGCAATATTACCTGCTCCTCCACTGGCTGAAGCTGCTCTTTTTCAAGCTGCACCTGCTGCTGTATTTCCAGCGTCTGCTCCTCCTCGAGGAATTTTACCAGCTTTTCTTTAATAGTACTTGCCGAAATCGGTCTGAACAGGACAAGGCTTACCATATCCGGTCTTAAACGTATAATTTCCTCGCAAGTCTCCCTGTCCCCAACTAAAATCAGCCTGATATGCTTTCTGACAACCAGGCTCAGGGAAGTAATCATCTTCATAATAGCATCCATACTTCCCGCGGCAACGCAATATACCATTGCATCCGGTTGAAAATACCGGATATGTCCCTCTATATCTTCGCTTCTAAGCGAAGTAGTCAGACATTCGAAATCCTCTCTCATGGCATAAAAGAAATCATCAATTGTCATCTGATTTTTACCTGCTAATAGCAGCTTATATTTCATACGCACCACATCCTTTAAAAATTATTTCACGGCTCCCATTTTTATTTATTTTACCATATTTCAAACATAAAAGGAACTATTTCTTACAATTGTTTATTTATCTATGTAACAGTTCAGCCATGCGGGAATAGCAGAAATGCGTGGGTGCTTGCACACAAAGCACTTTCTGCTCATTCCTGCATGAGCGGAGCGCCCTCAAATGAAATAAAAGATGAGCCGCGGATGCGGCGCCGGCTGCGAAGC